>CAZQVD010000201.1:0-4198 GCA_964596665.1 uncultured Dehalococcoidia bacterium | reverse complement strand
GGGCCATTAGCCGGAGGCGCGGCGGCGGTCACCTTCGGGCTGCGCAGCGTGTTCGTGGTGAACGTCGGCCTGCTTGCGACGGTCTCAGTGCTCGCGGCCGTTCTGCTGGCCTCGGCCAAGACAAGACGCCCGACGGAGGAGGAACGGCACTCCCCAGGCTAGGCCCTCGTGGGCATCGAGCGCGGCGCCAGCAGCCCCGCGACCCTGTCGAGGATCCGCATGGCAACGTCGTACTTCGGCAGTACGGGTAGCTCTTCGGCACTTGTGGCATCCAACAGCGTGACGCGGTTCGTGTCCGAGCCGAATCCGGCGTCCTCCTGCGTGATGTCGTTGGCCGCGATCAGGTCCAGCCGCTTGCCCTCGAGCTTCGCTCGGGCGTTCGCCAGCAGATCGCCGCTCTCGGCGGCGAATCCTACGCGCACGATGCCCTTCGGTGCCTCTGCGAGTATGTCCGCGGTCTGCGCAAGCTCGATGGAGCGAGGCCCGATTGAGCCTGCGGGCCCTTTCTTGATCTTTTGCGAGCTGGGCGCGGCGGGGCGGTAGTCGGCGACGGCCGCCGCCATCACGAGTGCATCGGCTTGAGCGCAGGCCTCGAACACGGCGGCCCGCATCTCCTCCGTGGTCTCGACCGTGACCACGCCCACGCCCGCCGGTGCGGGGAGCGCGGAGGCCGTCACCAGCGTTACGCAGGCCCCGCGGTCGCGTGCGGCTTCGGCGATGGCATAGCCCATCTTGCCGGAGGAGCGGTTGGCGATCACGCGCACGGGGTCGATGGGCTCTCGCGTTCCGCCCGCCGAAACGACGATCGAGCGGCCACGGAGGTCTCCGTCGCGCCCGAGCACCTGGGCCATCATGCCCATGATCTCGGCGGTTTCGGCGAGGCGTCCCCAGCCCTGAAGGCCGGAGGCCAGCCGCCCGCTTCCCGGTCCCACGACCATGACTCCACGCCCCGTGAGCGTCGCGACATTGGCCTGGACCGCGGGATTCTCCCACATGTTTGCATCCATGGCGGGGGCCACGACCAGCGGTGCGGTGGTGGCAAGCGTGGTCACGCTGATCGGGTCGTCGGCCAATCCAAGTGCCAGCTTCGCGATCATGTGCGCAGTGGCGGGTGCCACGACCAGTACATCGGCCGCAGTGGCCAGGGCTACGTGCTCGACTGCCTCCGGCGAGCCGATGTCGAATAGGTCGGTGACGACGGCACGGTGGGTGAGCGTGCGAAAGGTCATCGGGGTGACGAACTGGCCGGCAGATGCGGTCATGAGCACGTCGACGACGGCGCCCGCCTGCGTGAGCTTACTGGCCAGGTCCGCGGCTTTGTATGCCGCGATACTGCCGCTGACACCGAGCAGGACCCGCTTGCCTTCGAACGGCGTGCTCACGAGTGTCCTCCAGCCTGGGAGGTGGCTGGGGCCACGGCGTTGAGCGCGTGCACCAGACAGAGACCTCGTAGCGTGAGCTCTTGGTTCACGATCTGGATCGTGGCAGTCTCCTTGGCGATGACCTCTGCCAATCCACCGGTCGCAACAACCGTGGCCTCCGGCGCCTCCATCTCCTCCTTGAAGCGCTGGACCATGGCCTCCACGAGCCCAACGTAGCCATAAACGAAGCCCGATTGCATGGCGTGCACGGTGTTCTTGCCGATGACCGTCGCCGGAGCGACCATCTCGATGCGGCGAAGTTGGGCGGTGTTCAGGTAGAGCGACTCCGCGGCCACATTGAGTCCCGGTGCGATGGCGCCACCGAGGTACGATCCGTCCGTCGAGATGGCGTCGAACACGGTCGCCGTGCCGAAATCAACGACGATGGTTGGACCGCCGTAGAGATGGTACGCGGCCGCAGCGTCGACCACGCGGTCGGCGCCCACGTCCCGCGGGTTATCGTACAGGATGCGCACGCCCGTCTTGGTCCCTGCGCTTACGATCAGCGGATCCACCCTAAACAGCGTCTGGGCGACGTCCGTGAACACACCCGTCAGTGGAGGCACCACGCTGCACATGGCGACCTCCGTCACGCTCGATGGCGGCACGCCCTTCATGGGTAGGAGATCCCTGAGTTGCAGGGCGTATTCGTCCGTCATCCGGTGCGCGTCGGTGGCCAGGCGCCAGCTCGCGACGAGGGATTCGCCGTCGAACACCCCGGCGGTGACGTTCGTGTTGCCTATGTCCAGCGCGAGCAGCATGGCGACCCCATTATACGATACGCATGGCCGTGGACTGCTTCGCCCACCCGGATCACCGGTAGGACGGCCTAGGTGGAACGCAGCGCCTGCATGGATGGCGGCACCTCGAGCAGGAGGTCGCTTGCGAGCATCCCGCCGTCGCCCAAGCGCCCGCGAAGCGTCTCGGCTGCCTTCGCGTGCACGTACACACCGGCAACCGCCGCATCGTAGGGACCGGCACCCTGTGCCATGAGCGCTCCGATGATGCCCGCCAGCACGTCCCCGGTACCCGCGGTGGAGAGCGCCGGGTTCGAGAACGGGCTGATCGTCACCCTGCCGTCAGGTGAGGCGATCACCGTGAGGGCGCCCTTCAGCACCACGACCTGGCCCCACGTGCTGGCGGCCTCGGATGCGGTCTCGATGCGGAAATCTTGCACGTCCGAGATAGCGCGGCCCGTGAGGCGGGCCATCTCGCCGGGGTGCGGCGTGAGCACCGCGGGAGCCCGCACCCGTTTCCACCATCCGTAAGTGGCGGCAAGCGCGTTGAGCGCGTCGGCATCGAGCACGATGGGCGTCTCCGGCGCCGCCCCTCGAGAGTTCGGGTCAGACAAGAGCAAGCTCTCGAGGAATAGGCGCACGCTCTCCTCGCTTCCCAGACCTGGTCCCACCACTGCGGCCGTGGCCGCTTCGAGGGCCGTGCGCGTGGCGCCCACAGCGGTGGGACCAAGGTTGCCTCTCTCCGTTTCTGGCAGCGGCAGGTGCACCTGCTCCAGCAGCCCCGTGGCCGCGATCCGGTACACCGTCTCCGGTGCCGCCAAAGTGACCAGGCCGGCTCCGGCGCGATACGCGGCCGCGGCCGTGAGCACCGGGGCGCCAACGAAGCTTCGTGACCCCGCGACCACCAGCAAGCTGCCGTGGCTTCCTTTGTGGGCGTCGATGCGCCTGGCAGGAAGCACCGCGCTGACGGACGCGTCGTCGGCCAGATCGACGGCCAGACCGCCGTCGATGCCGTCCGGCAGCCCGATACCGATTGCTTCGATCCTTCCGGCAACCCGCGCTCCCGGGAAGCGGAAGAGCCCGATCTTCGGCGCGCCCAGCGTGAGGGTGATCGCCGCCTCAATGCACGCGTCGTCGCAGGCGCCCGAATCGGCGTTCAGGCCCGTGGGCACGTCGATCGCCACGACACGGAGCGCCGGCTGTCGGCGCTGAACGTCACCAACGGCGGTGAGCGCGGCCCCGATACTGCCGTCGAGTGGCCTTGCGTCTCCTGCCCCGATGCCGAGCACCGCGTCCACGACCAAGTCGGCGAGGGGCACGTAGCTGGCGAGCTGCATCTGCTCGGGGTCATCGGCTGCCTCGACGACCCGCACTTGCCGGGAGCGGCACTCCTCGAACTTGTCCTCGCGCCGTCGATTGGACGTCATGTAGAGCGTGATCAGGGCGCCCCAGTCGGCGAGGTAGCGCGCCGCAACCATTCCATCACCCCCGTTGTTCCCCGGCCCCACCAGCACCACCACACGCTTGCCCCGGACCCCGTCGAGGAGCCGCACGATGCGCCGGGCGACCGCGAGGCCTGCGCTCTCCATGAGCGTGTCCAAGGAAACGCCGGCTGCCACGGCTCGCTCTTCGAGCTGGCGCATCTGGGCACAGGTGACGATCTTCATGAGCGCGCTCGGGCCACTCCTCCGACCACAGAGGCCACGGCGTAGTGCCTGGAATGTGAGAGGCTGAGCGCCAGGCGGTCGATCCCCAGCTTCTCCGCCCGGGTGGCGGCGCGGCCATGCAGGGCGATTCCTGGCTCGCCGGAGCGTTTCCGGGTGACCTCGACCTCCTGCCATCCAACTCCGCGGGTGCCGGTGCCCAGCGCTTTCATCACCGCCTCTTTCGCCGCGAACCTGGCAGCGAGCTGCGGGGCCCTTCCGCGGCAATAGGCGATCTCGCCGGCGGTGTATATACGCTGCAGGAACCGGTCGCCGAAGCGGGCGAGGGTCGCGGCCACGCGGTTGATCTCGATGATGTCCACACCGACGGACAGGT
>CAZQVD010000200.1:3445-4204 GCA_964596665.1 uncultured Dehalococcoidia bacterium | reverse complement strand
CAGTTCTTCGGCAATGACGTCGCGTGGCTCGAAAGCGACGGCGGCGACCCACCGGGTGTGGGCGCGAGCTACCACAAGGTGCGGGCCGTCGAGGGCCTGCTGCCCTGGGGCGCCAATTGGCGCGACCACCTAGCGCCACAGTTGTTCGGGGGCGCGGATTTTGAGACCGCAGAGTTCGGCATAGGAAGCAAATGGGGAGCGCGATCATGAGCACGCGGCACTACAACGAACTGACCGCTGACGAGCGCTATGTGATCGAGATGAAGGGCACCGAGCGTCCGTTCACCGGCGAGTACGACAACTTCTTCGAGGCGGGCATCTACATTTGCCGCAGGTGCGACGCGGAGCTGTACCGTTCTGAGGCCAAGTTCGACGGCCACTGCGGCTGGCCGGCTTTCGACGACGAAATCACGGGAGCCGTGCGCCGGATTCCTGATCCCGACGGCATGCGCATCGAGATCGAGTGCGCCAAGTGCAACGGCCACCTGGGGCATGTGTTTTTGGGCGAGGGGTTTACGGAGAAGAACACGCGCCACTGCGTGAATTCGCTCTCCATGCGGTTTGTCCGAGCGAGCAAAGCGAGCTAGATCTGGCGGTTCGTCCCGTGGGTGCGAGCTTCGTAGTCGCTGAGTTCGTCCTCGGGGTCGATGAGCGGCTTGTATTCTTCCGCATTGCCCCGTTGACGCTCGGTGTCGAGAACCTCATCCTCGTCGAGTGGGCGGTCGTACATGTCGGTGACGAGCTTGGCGGCGCGCATCG
>CAZQVD010000200.1:0-3435 GCA_964596665.1 uncultured Dehalococcoidia bacterium | reverse complement strand
CACCTCAGGCGGTAGCGTACCAGGTCGGGGCGCGCCTAGTTACCACGCAGCTGGGCATTGATCCCCAACAGGTCTGAGAGCAGGGCAGGGCTCTCTTGCTGGTCAGCCATGGGGCACCCCTCGCCTTGGCAGGCTTGGGTGCTGTCGAGCGCTTGGCTGCGCTGTTCCCCCGGCGTAGAGATCAATCGTGCGTGCTTCTTCACCCGAAGTAAAACCCACAACGCGCACCGGTGATTTTTGATGGGCTAGAGCTTCAACAAGCGGCGGTGCAGGATCAACGCCAGGGCGTTGAGCGCGAGACTGCTGCCGCCGATCACCGTCAAGGCGAATGTGACGCTCGTGGCCTCGGCGATCGCTCCGGCGAGGGCGATCGAGATGGGCGCGATGCCGGTATTGAGCCCATTGATACTCATGACCCGCCCGCGCATGTGTAAGGGCGAGCCCTCCAGCAGCAGGCTGTTGCTGGACGCGCGAAATACGGTTGACGTGCCGCCTATGATCATGGAAAAGAATACCGCGACCAGGATGAACGAGGACCAGCCCAGCAGCAGGATGCCCAGTGCGTTGGCGGCAGCGAACAGCACTAAGATGAGCCCCTTGCGATTGGAAAAGCCGACGGCGGCGAGGATCAGTCCTCCGATGACCGCGCCCGCGCCATCGGCTGAAAGCAATACGCCGTACGCGCCCGCTCCCGCACCCAGCCTTTCGGCCACCAGTACGGGGATTAGCGCCCGGCTCGCAAAGCCGATGCCCTGCACGCCCACGGCGACGACGAGCACCGAGCGCACGTCGGGGCTGCGCGCGCCGAATTTGAGGCCATCGCCAAGCTCGGCCAGCATCGAACGCCCCTCCTGGCGTCCGCTTACCGGCGGAAGCCGCAACTGGGCGCTGAGGAATTGGTTGCCTACGTAGACCACGGCTAACGCGACGTACGCCCAGCCTGGGTTGGTGAGGCCGAGCATCAGACCGACACCCGCAGGCAGCAGCAGCCGCGTGCCGTTGATAGCGATGCCGTTGAGCGAAAGGGCATTGATCAACCGCTCTTTCGACACGATAGACGGGATCGTGGAAGTCCGCAGCGGCCCGTCCATGGCCATGCCGATGGCGACGGCGAAGGAACTGGCGTAGAGGTGCCACAGGGTCAGGTTGCCCGAGAGGACGGTGACTCCCATAGTTGCGTAGACGGTCATGCTCCACGCTTGAATCGCCAAGAGGAGCCGCCGTTTGTCGAACCGGTCGGTCAGTACGCCTCCCCAAAGGCCCAACAGCACGATGGGCACCGCCTGCATTAGGTTCACCAGGCCCAGTTGGAGCGCGGAGCCAGTCATCTGGTAGGTCAGCCAGTTGCGCGCGACCTGCTCCGTCCACATGGCCGATGACGCACCGACCTGGCTTAGCCAGAGCAGGCGATACTCGCGAAAAGCCAGCGACGCGAACGGCCGCAGCATCCGTGGGACACTCGCTGCAGCATCGTCTGTTGGTGTGTCGTGCGCGTTGCTCATGGCGCTAGCCTAGCAACGCGCGCAGCAACGTGATTAGGACTGTTAACGTTCCCACGCTTGCCAGGGTGCTCACGACCACGGCGCTCGTGACGAACTTGGGCTCAGCATCGAACTCGGTTGCGAGGATGGTGGTAAACACCGCGGTCGGCATCGCCGAGGCGATGATCACGGTCTGTTGGACCACGCCGGCGAGGCCCAGCACTGCGGTCACGCCGTAGGCCACGCCCGCGCTGATAGCAAGCCGCAGGACCGCCGACGTGGCCAGGGAGCGCCAGCGGCCCCAGTCGATCCCCTCGCTGAGCTGGAAGCCCAGGACGATGAGCATGACGGGGATGGTCGCCGCCGCCAGCATCTCGATGGGGCTGGCGATGGCGATGGGCAGGTCCCAATCGAACGCGCGGATGACAAGTGCGAGGGGGACTGCATAGACGGTGGGAACCTTCGCCGCCGCGATGAACGGCTCGAGGCCGTGCGCTCGTCCCCGGGCCGCGACGTAGATGCCGACGGGCCAGCTCAGCGATCCCCGGACGACGAAGATGATGATGGCGAGGGCGAGTCCTTCTTCGTACGAACCGACGGCCCCGATGGCAGCCTGGCGAATGCCAGGAAGGCGATAGGGATGCCCATGTTGCCCGAGTTGGGGAACCCGGTGGCCAGCGTGTACCCACTCTGCAACGACCGCGGATGACGTGCCAGCACGGAGAGCACGAAGCTGAGGCCGAGCATGAGCAGCAACGCAACGAACGCCGCAGCCACGACTCGCACTGAGATCTCGGCGGGCAGTTCGCTGTTCAGTAGGCCATTGAGCACCAGGGCGGGGCTGAGCAGGTACATGGCGATGGCGCCGATCTCGGCGACGCCCAACGCACGCCACCGTTGCAGGGCGGCGCCAATTGCGACGACGAGGAACGTCGGCAGGATGACAGTTAGGAAAACGTCGAGCATGGGGCGTGCGGAGTGTACCGCCGCTGCGTGTTGGCGACCAGAACGGCAGCGGCGGAGCAATCATGTAACACGTTTGTAACCGCTGTGTAACACGACGGCAAAACCAGTGGGCGAAGATACCGTCAGCCAAATGCGCAAGCCGGTTGCAAGGGCAATAGCGAAAGGAGTGTGCACGTATGGGTAGTGAAGACATCAGTGGAAACATCGCATGGATGCTCACGGCGTCAGCTCTCGTTCTCCTGATGACGCCAGGGCTGGCCTTCTTCTACGGAGGCCTGGTTCGCGGACGGAACATCGTCAACACGATCATGCTCAGTTTCATGTCCATGGCAGTCGCGAGCGTGGTGTGGGTGTTGTGGGGCTATAGCCTCGCGGTCACCGACGGCGGTGATATGAATGGATTCATCGGTGGGTTCGATCGTCTGGGACTCAGTGGGATCAACGTGGTTGAGAACCCGATGGACATGATCGACGTGATCTTCCAGGGCATGTTCGCGATCATTACGCCCGCGCTGATCACGGGTGCGATCGCCGAGCGTTTCAAGTTCACGACCTACCTGGTCTTCCTGGTTCTTTGGCTCACGTTCGTGTATGCGCCGATCGCCCACTGGGTGTGGGGTGGAGGGTGGATCGGTGACTTGAGCGACGGCAACGGGGCGCTGGATTTCGCAGGCGGTACGGTGGTGCACATCAACGCGGGAATCGCGGCAGTCGCGGCAGCGTTCTTGCTGGGCAAGCGCCGCAACCCTGGTCTCGAGCCAAGCAACGTGCCGTACGTGGTGCTCGGCGCCGGACTCCTGTGGTTTGGTTGGTTCGGGTTCAATGCAGGTTCCGGTTACGCGGCCAACGGTCAGGATGTGAGTGCGTTCCTCGTGACGAACACCGCGGCAGCGACGGCTGCGCTCACGTGGGGTTTGATTTCCGAATTTCAGTTCAAAAGGATGAGTGCGGCGGGTGTCGCAACGGGCGCGGTTGGCGGCCTCGTCGC
>CAZQVD010000199.1:0-4215 GCA_964596665.1 uncultured Dehalococcoidia bacterium | reverse complement strand
GACGAACGCGGTGGGATGGATCTGAGGCGACTTGTCCTTCAGGCTTCGGATCATGGGTTCGGGTTCTCCGTGCCGGCTGGCTTTCGGGTTTGTCTGACTGGAACCCGGATGATAGCGTGCTGTCAAGCACGGCGCGGCTATGAGACGTCGGTTGAACGGAGCACGTTGATGGCCCTTTACGATCCACAGGAGATTGAGAACACTCGGAGCCGCCGCCGCGCGTGGGAGAACAGCGAGCTCGCCAAGACGCTGCGATCTGCGCCGGAGACGAGCGAGCGTTTCCAAACGGTGTCTGGCACGCCGATCGAGCGGCGCTACGGCCCCGAGGACGTGGAGGCCCTCGATCACGGGGCGGACCTCGGCGAGCCGGGCGTCTATCCGTTCACGCGCGGCGTGTATCCGACGATGTACCGCGGACGGCAGTGGACGCGCCGGCAGATCGCAGGCTTCGGGACAGCCAAGTCGACCAACGAGCGTTACAAGTTCTTGCTGGCGCATGGGCAGACGGGCCTGAGCACCGATTTCGATCACCCGACGTTGACGGGATACGACTCGTTGCACCCGCTCTCGGAGCACGAAGTGGGACGCCTGGGCGTGGCGATCGACACGCTGCCCGATATTGCGGACCTGTTCGACGGCATACCGCTCGGCGACGTGAGCATCTCGCTCACCATCAACCATCCCCGCAATCGTGCTGCTGGGGTTCCTGCTGGCGCATGCTGAAGACGTTGGTGTCCCGTGGGCCAGCCTGCGCGGCACGGTGCAGAACGACTCGCTCAAGGAGTACCACGGCCAGAAGACCTTCGCCCTGCCCCCGCGCGGGTCGTATCGGCTGACGATGGACGTGGTGGAGTTCTGCACCAACCACGTTCCTGGGTGGAACACGATCTCCATATCGGGCTACCACACGAGGGAGGCCGGCTCCAACGCCGCTCAGGAGGTGGGCTTCACGCTGGCGCAAGGCATGGCGTACGTGGAGGGCGGCCTTCGGCGGGGCAGGAGCGTCGACGATTTCGGGCCGCGACTGTCGGTCTTCTTCGGCGTGCACATGGGTCTCTTCGAAGAGGTCGCGAAGCTTCGCGCGGCGCGGAGGCTCTGGGCGCGCATCGTCAAGGAACGGTACGGGGCCACCAACCCGCGAGCGATGCTGTGCAGGTTCCATGCGCAAACGTTGGGCTCGACGTTGATCCGGGAGGGGGTTCTGAACAATATCGTCCGGGGAACCACCCAGGCCCTGGCCGCGGTGCTCGGCGGCACGCAGTCGCTCCACGTCAGCGGCTACGACGAGGCGCACGACATCCCGTCGGAAGATGCGATGCGCATCTCGCTGAACACGCAGCGGATCATCGGAGACGAGACGGGGGTGGCGAACACGATCGATCCGCTGGGGGGCTCGTTCTTCGTGGAGAGCCTAACGAACCAAATCGAGGCGCAGGCTTGGTCGTACATCAATGCGATCGACCAGATGGGCGGCGGGAGCATGCTCGACGGCATGTTCACGGCCATCGAGAACGGCTACATAGAGCGAGAGATATCGGCTGCGTCCTACGACTACCAACAGCGCATCGAGGATCACGACTACATGGTGCTCGGCCTGAACGTTCACGAAGAGGGCGACGCGCAGCCGCCCGAGCTGTACGAGCACGATCCTGAAGAGGAATCGCGTCAGATCGAGCGGCTGCAGGGCGTGATCTCGCGGCGCGACGCTTCCGAGGCCGAACGGTCGCTCGAAACGATCCGTACCACGGCCGCCGGCGAGGAGAACCTGCTGCCCGCCGTGCTCGCCGCGTCACGAGCGCACGCGACGGAGGGCGAGATCATGAGCGCTTTCCGCGACGTGTACGGCGACTACCGCGATCCGGGTGTGTTCTAGGCCAGTGAGCTAGGTCTCTCGATCGCTGGTCGGTCCCACTTCGCCGGTGCACCATGGTATGAACGCCTTCATGCGGCAGGTGGCGCCGTGGGCGGCGAGATCCGCCTCGAACGTGGCATGGTTCTCGCGCGCCTCATCCTCGTACTCGATCTGCCAGCCACCCTCCTTGACGCTCTTGTCGGCAAGCCATCCGCGGTTGGCACGCGGCTTGTAGAGGCCCATGGTGCCGTTGTAGATCGCGAGGTATCGGGCCCGCGTGTTGCCGGTGTTGAAGTGCTGGTGGAACATGTCGTCGCCGGGCACGATAACCATGCCGCCGACCTTCCAGTCGGCCTTGCGCAGGTCCGAGCGGTCGTCCTTCGTCCACAGGGTCGAGTAGCCCGCATCGCCGCTGAGGATCAGCAAGTGGGCGCCGGGGCCATGGCGGTGGGCCTTCTTGTAGGTACCCACGGGGAACTCGGACATGTGGGAGCGCGAGTTGTTCTCGGCCATCTCCAACATGACATTTACGCCGCCGGCGCCGCGCTCCTGCCAGCCCCACAGCGCCATGTCGGGGGCGTTGGGGATGAAGTTCGACTGCCAAACACGGCTCTTGTAGAGCTTACCGGTGCCGCTGAAGTAGTCGCTCTGGGCATCGAACCGGCTCTTGAACTGATAAGGCGTGTTGAACGTGAGCTCGAGGTCGTTGTAGAGGCGCATCATGGGCGGCGCCGTGGTGACGGAGATGTAGCGCGCGGGCTCGTCACCGGAGCCATTGAAATGCTGGTACCAGGTATTGAGCGGCAGGGCGAAGAAGCTGCCGGTGTGCCACTCGAAGGTCTGCTTGCGGGAGTCGTCGGTCCAGATGTTGGTGGCGCCGCGGCCGGAGATGATGTAGCAGAACTCCTCGTAAAGATGGTGTTCGGGCTCCGACTTGCCGCCCGGCTTGATCTCCACCAAATGGGAGTCGTTGGTGAGATGGTCGTTGGGTATGTTGATGATCGCGCCGCTGCCGCCCTTGCGCTCCCAGGGGCCGAGCTCGATCTTGGCCAGGTCCTCGAAGGCGAAATCGACGATGACCGGGACGCCCTCCTGCTCTAGCCAGCGCGCGTAGGCGTCTTCCATATCAAAGGTTTCGAGGTCGTCCGGGGTCTGGGCGATCTTCATGTCCGTACCCTTCATGACCATGGCGCATTCCTCCCTTTCCAGCATCCAGTTCGAGCCTCAGGTTCCCGTCGGCGGAAGCGTACCCCACGCGTTCGAGCCGCACAAACGTCGGATTGCCAAGAGGCGGGCACGAGGCCTTACAATGCCCGCCATGCCACCCGAAACCTCCTCGGCCTCCGGAACGCCCCCAGACGAAAAACGCCCCATCAAGGTCATCCTGGCCAAGCTGGGCCTCGACGGCCACGATCGAGGCATCAAGGTCGTCGCGCGCGCGCTGGAAAAGTCGGGCATGGACGTGACGTACATGGGTATGCGTGTCACACCGGATGAGGTCGCGGAGCGGGCGGCAGAGCTTGGCGCCGACGTGATCGGTATCAGCCTGCTCTCCGGAGTGCACAACCAGCTCATGGGCAAGATGGTGAAGGCGGTGGAAGAGCAAGAGATGCGCGGCGAGGCCCTAATCATCATCGGCGGCACGATCCCAGACAGCGACGTGGAGAAGCTCAAGGAGGCAGGCGTCGACGGCGTCTTCCCGGTCGGGTCGAGCCTCCGGGACATCGAGCGATTCATCCGCGACAACTTCCCGGCGAAGTAGGGTCTTGCCCATGACAGAGCAGGCGAGCAACTGGCCCCCCACCTACGACGATGCGTATCTGCCACCTGCGGACGCGCGCTACTGGTTCCCGGAGATCGAGACCATGGCCTCCGCCTCTCGGGAGGTAATCATCTTCGAGAAGCTGCGGGGGCAGACGGCATGGGCGTACGAGCGATCGCCCTTCTACCGGCGAACGTGGGATGCGGCGGGCTTCCATCCCTCGCAGCTCCACGTACTTGACGACCTGCACCGCATACCCGTCATCACGAAAGAGGATCTACGCCAGGACCTTCTCGACAACCCGCCGTTCGGGTCCAACGTATGCGACGACTGGGCGGACATCGAGCGCATCCACGGCTCGAGCGGCACCACCGGGATACCGACGGTGCTCACGATCAGCCGCGACGATTGGAAGCGCATCGGCAACGCCCACGCCCGCGTGATGTGGGCGGCCGGGATACGGCCCACGGACATGGTGTTCATGGCGGCGCCGTTCAGCCTGTACATGGGCGGATGGGGCGCGCTGGTCGGTGCGGAGCGCATCCGTGCCCGCTGCTTCCCGTTCGGCGCGGGCAGTCCCGGCCAGACGAGGATGGCCGTG
>CAZQVD010000198.1:0-4218 GCA_964596665.1 uncultured Dehalococcoidia bacterium | reverse complement strand
GGCGGTGGACCCGATCGGCTCGACTGCTAGCTAGCTCCCGAGGCCTGCCTTTTGTTCTTGCGTGCGATGCTCCACCTCGACGACGCCGGAACCCGCGATGCCGCGTTCCATGGCCAGCCACAGCGTGCTTGCTGAATCTGATGCGGTGCGCGCCCGAGCGGATGCACGCCTAGAGCGCTGGCCATGCGTGGGCGGCCGCCGCCGAGACCGTCACGTCCCACCGCGATCCCGTGGTGGCGGCCGAACCGCCCACTGGGGCCGCCGCCCGTATCTCGGCTCCCCCATCGAGCCGGAGAACCAGAGAGCGCGCGATCCCTCTATCCACCTCCCGAACCAGCGTGGCGTTCCCCAGGGCATCCGCGGGAGTGGCGCGGACGTGGTGCTCACGGAGGCCAACCACGGCGCCCTCGCCGAGCCGCAAAGTGGATTCGGCGGCGACGGCCAGGCCGCCTACATCCAGGATGGCAGTTCCGTCCCTGCCCCCGACGACGATGCCCGGGAGCAGGTTGCGCACGCCCAGAAGGCTCGCGACTTCGGGGGTGGCGGGGTGGTGAAACACGGCCGCTTTGGGCCCATGCTGCAACACCGAGCCCGCCCCGAGCACCACCAGATGCTCGGCGAGCGCGTACGCCTCAGCCACGTCGTGTGTGACCAGCACCGTCGGCACGTCCACCGCCGCCTGCAGCGCCAGGAAGTCCTCCGCCAGCGCGGCGCGCGTCGGTGCGTCCAGCGCGGAGAACGGTTCGTCCAAAAGCAGAAGGCTTGGCCCGGGCGCGAGCGCCCTCCCCAACGCGACGCGCTGCTGCTGGCCTCCGGAGAGCTGCGCCGGGCGCCGCCCCTCCAGCCCCTGAAGCGCCAGGAGCGCCACCAGCTCCGACACGCGGCCATCAATCTCCTGGCGCGGACGACCTCGCAAGCCGAAGCCTACATTCTCGGCCACGCTCAGGTAGGGGAAGAGCGCGTAAGTCTGAAAGACGTAGCCCACATTGCGCCTCCGCACCGCCACATCGACACCGGCCCTCGCGTCGTAGAGCACGCGGCCATCCAGCGCTATCTGCCCAGAATCGGGGCGAAGCAGCCCTGCCAGTGTTCGCAGCGTCAGCGTTTTGCCGGCACCTGATGCGCCCAGCACCGCAGTCGTGCCACCGGCTGCCTCGAACGCCACGTCGAGCCGGAACCCGCCCGCATGCGCGTGTACGTCCACTGTCAGCGCCACGGGATCCTCCGTCCGCCGGCGATGGACCCAATCGCCACCAGCAGGCCCAGCGCGGCCAGCGTCAGCGATACCGCCAGCACCTGCGCGTCGCTGGCTCGGCCCGCCTGCACCGCGTCGTAGACGGCAACCGACATCGTCCGCGTGCGTCCCGGCACGTTCCCGGCAACCATCAATGTGGCCCCGAATTCGCCTAGCGCCCTCGCCAGCGCCAGCGCCACGCCAGCCAGGATCGAGCGCCACGCCAACGGTACCGCTACAGAGAAGAAGATGGATATCTCGGTCCGCCCCAGCGTCCGTGCCGCCTCCTCGTACGTCCGGTCCACCGCCTCGAATCCTGCCTGCGCCGTGCGTACCAGGAAAGGCGTGGATACCACGAACGCGGCGAGGACCGCGCCCGTCCAGTCGAAGACGAAGGTGAAGCCGAATGCGTCCTCGAGCACAGAGCCGATGACGCTTCGCCGGCCCACCGCCTGCAGCAGGTAGTAGCCCAGCACGGTCGGCGGCAACACCATGGGCACCAGCACCAGCGCCGTCACAACGCTGTGGCCGCGGAACTCCGCGCGGGCGAGCCACCAGGCCACGGGCACACCAATCAGCGCCGCGAGCACCGTGCTCGTAAGGCCCACCTGCAGGCTGAGGCGCAGTGCATCCCAGTCCATGCTCAGCCGCCCTTCAGCGCACTAATGTGTTCGACGACATATAGACCGGAGCGGTCGATGGCCGCACGCGCCTCAGTACCCTCCAGGAACGCCAAGAAGAGCCTCGCCTCCCGCTCCCGTAGCGACGCCGAGACCATCGCTGCCGTGTTCGACAATAGACCGTTGAGGATCGCGGTTGGCAGGTCGTGCTCCATCCGTTCCACCCCCTTCGTGCCGTTCACGACCAGCGTCAACGGCACGAAGCCGAAGTCCACTGCCCCCGCCTTCACGAATTGCAGCACCTGCATGGCGCTCTCTCCGTATACCACTCGCGGCTCGATGTCATCCCATAGTCCGCTGGCCTCGATCAGCGCCTTCGCCGCCGCCCCGTACGGAGCGATCTCGGGATTGGCTATCGCTACGCGATCGGCCTTCACCAACAACCCCGACCGCGCCGTCCTGCCTGACGCCGGCTCATGGGGGCGCACCACTACCACCACGCCCTCGCCGAAGTTCGTGACCGTGTTGGCCACCAGCAGTCCCTGCTCCTGGAGACGCCCCACGAACGAGGCGTCCGCCGAGACGTACACGTCGATCGGCGCACCTTGCTCGATCTGGTGCGCCAGTGTCCCCGACGCGCTTGGGACGATGGTGACGTCGATCTCATGCCGGTCGGCGAAGCTCGCGCCTAATTCCTCGAACAATGGGCCGAGACTCGCCGCCACACCGATCACCAGCTCTGGCCGCCCGCTCGACCCGCCGCATGCGCCCGCCAGCAGCGCGATGGCCGCTGCAAGCACGATCGAGACCGCACGCCGCAGAACAGCCATGTGTGGCCCGAGGTCGCTCATCTAGGCCGCGGCCGGCTCCATGCCCATTGACGCCACGTCGTAGCCGCCGAGGAGCTCGATCCGCCGGCGCAGGGCGGGGTCACGAAGGGACGAGAGGAGGCGTTGGATCTCCGGCAGGTTCAGGAAACGGTCTGGAATCACCAGGTCGTAGCGCTCCTGGCCCAGCGGAACGAAGCCCAAGCCAAGGGCGATAGCCGCCGCACGCACGGCGATGCCCGCATCGGCAAAACCCATACCGACCGCCTCGGCAACGCTCAGGTGGCTCGTGGCCACGCGATGGTAGCCGGCGACGCTCGCCGCTGGGATACCCGCCCGAGCAAGCCCTGCATCAAGCAGCGCTCGACTGCCTGAGCCCTCCTCCCGATTCACCATGAACAGGCCTGGGCGGGCCAGATCCTCCACACCGCGCACCTGTTTCGGGTTGCCTGGCGCCACCACGATGCCCTGGTCCCATACGGCGAACGTCACCACGGTGGCAGGGAAGGGGAGTGAGCGCTCCACCCACGGCGTGTTGTAGAGCCCGGACGCCTCGTCCAGCAGGTGGCAGCCCGCGATGTGCGCGTGCCCTGCGGCGAGCCCCGCGAGCGAAGCCTTACTGCCCATCTCGTGCCACGCCAGCACGATCCCCTGCGAGCGCAGGTGAGCGGCCACGATGGACATGGCCGGATCGCAGCCGGTAACCACCACCGCATCGCGATCGGGTGCTTCCAGCAGCTCGACCGTCGCGGACGAAGGATCGCTCCCGTCGAGGATGACCCCGTTGGCCACCGGGAACGAGCGCGAGATCGCGGGATGGAGAGCCGAGCCGCCGTGGGGCCGTGCCGTCCACTGGCCACCGACACGCTCGACGTTGGCCAGCACCGGCCCCGTCTGCGCGGTAGGCGCACTCTCGGTGAGGCGGGCCTGCAGTGCGAGGCGAGGCTGATCAGGTAAGCGGAAGAGCGCTTCGATCGTGCTGCCGAGCGCCACGGCCAGGCGCAAGGCGACCTCGGTGGAGGGCGTCGCCACGGAGCGCTCGATGGCCGCATACGCCTGGCGGCTGACCCCTGCGGCTTCGGCGAGCGCCGTTTGGGTCATGCCTGCAGCACCGCGCAGCTGGCGTAGAGAGTTAATCAACACGGAGGGAGTGTAAAGGCTACTTACTTCAGAGACAAGACAGCTTGACTTCGGGCGAGATAGTCACAGCGCATCGAGCACGGCATCCCTGTGCCCGTTCACCTCCACTTGCAGAACACGCGGAAGAACGTCCTCTTCGTAGATCAAGAACGTGGTCCTCTCCGTGCTCCCGTACGAGCGCCCCTAGTTCTTCTTCACCACGTACATGCCGTAGGCGCTTACTTTCTGCTTCTTGGGATTGACGACCTGTGTGAAGGGGGGAGGTCGAACTTGGCAGCGAAGTTCCCCTGGGGGTTGGCTTCTCCGTGCTCACGCCGACCACCGCCGTGCTCTTGCCCCTCGCGCTGCTCTGGCGGTCTCGGACTTGGCGCGCCTCACCCGCGCGCCCGCGGCTGCC
>CAZQVD010000197.1:887-4229 GCA_964596665.1 uncultured Dehalococcoidia bacterium | reverse complement strand
CGCACCCCCGCATGCTGAACGCGGGCCGCGACATGGTCGCCCTGGTCGGCGACAATAACCCGGGACTGAAGTGGCTGCACCTGGAGGGTGGCGACCACGGCCTGCAGAACATGGACGACGTGTTCATGGAGGAGCTGATCGGTTTCCTCGGGGCGAAGCAGCCCATGGCCAGCTGATCGGGCACGGGCCGCCCTCATGCAGATGCTCGGCGCAGATGGCGCCGCCTAACAGAACTGGGTTGTCTCGGACCGGCTCGTCGGATACCGTCTGGTGCACCGTGCGCTGGCCGGCTCTCACCTGTCCATGCGCATGGATTATTCGGGCGGCAGGTATGCGATGGCCGTGCGCACCGGCAAACAGTTCTTGGAAGGCATCCGCGACGGCCGCGAGGTCTGGCTGGAGGGCGAACGCGTCGAGGACGTGACGACCCACCCGAAGCTGGCCCGCATGGCGAAGACGCTCGCCGGGGTCTACGACCTGCAGCACGACGCAGCCTTCCACGGCGACATGACTTTCACCTCTCCTTCGTCCGGCGAGCCAGTCGCACTCTCGTTCCTGATCCCAGAGAGCTATGACGACCTGCTACGGCGCCGGCGCGCCCTGGAGATCGTCGCCGACCACGCCCACGGCATGCTCGGGCGCACGCCCGACTACGTGAACGTCCAGCTCACCGCCACGCGCATGGCGGCCAACGAGTTCGGGGCGAACGATCCGTGGCTCAGTGAGAACCTGATCGCATACCACGAGTACGTGCGGGAGAACGACCTCTGCCTCACCCACGCGTTCGGCCACCCGCAAGTGAACCGTGGCGCCGCACTGACGGAGCAGCCCGACCCTTACGTCGCGACCGGGATCGTCGAGAGCAACGACCAGGGCATCGTGGTTAGGGGCGCCAAGCTTCTGGCCACGCTCGCGCCCTTCGCCGACGAGCTCTACTGCCCGCCCTACCGCATCGCGCGCTCCGACGAGGGCATGTTCTGCCTCGGTTTCTCGATCCCCGTGGCGACGTCAGGCCTGAAGTTCGTCTGCCGTGAGGGCTACGACCTGGGCGGATCGCTCTTCGACCATCCGCTGTCGGGGCAGTACGACGAGCTGGACGCGCTCTGTATCTTCGACGACGTGCTCGTGCCGTGGGACCGCGTGTTCAGCTACAACGACGTGGAGCTCCACAACAAGCTCATCGTGACGTCGACCATGTGGCGGCAGTACATGCAGCACGTCATGGTGCGCGACATCGCCAAGCTCGAGTTCATCCTGGGCGTGGCGCACGAGCTGACCGAGGCGATCGGCATCGGTGGCTTCGCACACATCCAGGAGAAGGTCGCGGAGATCATCGACACACTGGAGACGGTCCGCTCCTACCTGCGCGCCGCCGAGGTCGACGCCGGGCCATGGACCGGTGAGGGCATCTGGCTCGCGCCGGAGCCCTGCATCGCCATGCGCCACAACTGGCCGGACCTGTACGACCGCGTGGTGGCGATCCTCCAGCAGATGGCCGCGGGGGGCCTCATGCTCACACCCACGGAGCAGGACTTCCTCGGGCCCGAGCGCCCGCTGATCGACAAGTACTACCAAGGCGCGAACATCGCGGCCAACGAGCGCGTGCGTCTGTTCCGGACCGTGTGGGACATCATCGGCACGCAGTTCGGGTCTCGCTCCACGCTCTACGAGCGGTACTTCAACGGCGACATCGTGCGCCTTCGGCAGGGACGATTCGCCAGCTACGACTACTCCCGTGCGAAGAAGTCGTACCACGACTTTCTCGACAAGCTGGGCCCGGCCCCGTGAAGCCTACGCCATGAAACCCACTCAGGATCTCTTCCGGCATGCGTGGGGCAAGTTCCCCACCGGCGTCACCATCATCACGACGCGCCAGGCGGACGGCTCGCCGCACTGCACGACGGCGAACGCGGTGATGTCACTCTCGCTCGACCCGCTGCTGGTGCTGGTCAGCGTTGGGCGGGAGGGCGCGACGGCGGCGAACCTGCGGCGTGAGCTCCGCTTCGGCATCAACGTGCTGGGAGAAGACGACGCCGAGCTGGCCACGGCCTTCGCATCCCATGGCAAGCGCCCGCCGCTACCGAGCGGCCACCAGCTATCGCCTGCCGGCACAGCGCTCCTTGACGAGGCGCTCGCCTGCATGGACTGCCGGGTCGTCCAGCAGGTCGAAGCGGGAGACCACGTGCTGTTCATCGCCGAGGTCGACGATGTCGACGTTCGCGAGGGAGCCCCCTTGGTGTTCCACGAAGGGCGCTTCAAAGGGCTGGTTTAGACGCGGATTAGCCGGGTTTAACTGTGGCCTGGCGGCTCAGGACTAAAGCCTCGCCGCTTTGGCATAGCGACCGCGTGGCCGCCGGGTGCAGGGTCGCGCCCTGCTATGGCCCCCAGTAGGCGAAGCCCATGGCGCATGGGGACGAGTAAACCGGCACGTAGTCGACCACGGTGCCGGGCACCCCATCGACGACCGCGCTGGCGACGACCCAGTTGCGCGTCTCGCCGGTGCCACTGCCGATGCCGTTGTACATATCCGTGGCGCCGTCGATCCACTTGATGGTGTCGGGGCCGTAGTTGTCCGGCTTCTCCGCACCGTAGGCGTCGAAATGGTCGGCGAAACCTTTGGCATCGCCCGCTCGCACGTGGGCCAGCGACTCTGCATCGAACTCCTCGTTCAGCCACGCCTGCGGGTTGCCCGGCGTGTGCCAGAGCCCGCCTGATCCGATAACCGCCACGCGCAGGTCGAGCGGCGAGTCGTCGATAATCTCGCGCACGGCGCGGCCGAGTTTGTAGCAGCGGTTGGCGGTCGGCTGGGGGCCATAGAAGCAGTTCACGTAGAAGGGCAGGACCGGGATGTGGTAGTCGGGCACCAGGTAGTGCATGGGGCGCATGAAGGCGTGGCCCACGCCGTGTTGCTGGTTCGGCACGTCGATCATGAAGGACAGGTCGAACTCGCGCTTCACGAGATTGACCGCTAGCTCCTTGGCCAGGTCGGGCCTGGACTTCACCTTCACCCACGTCTCTGGCGTCTTCTCCGTCCAGTCGCCCCGCGCGCCGGGTACCATGCCACCCCGGGGGAACGTCCGGTAGCCCTCGTACTCATCGCCCAC
Source organism: uncultured Dehalococcoidia bacterium (assembly GCA_964596665.1). GTDB lineage: Bacteria > Chloroflexota > Dehalococcoidia > Lucifugimonadales > Australimonadaceae > CAZQVD01. The sequence goes on along the minus strand of CAZQVD010000197.1, from coordinate 1,125 downwards.
GAAGATGGCGAATCCGGGGAAGTTGGAGAAGTCGAACTGCTCGATCTGGTCGTCGCCGAAGACGATGATCACGTCCGGTTTGGCATCTTCCAGCTTCTTTTTGAGCACCCCGAACGCCATCTGACAGCGCTCGTACATCTCGATGTTCTCGTCCTCCGTGAGCCACGGATTGCTCTCGGACGTCGGCCGCTTGGACCGTATGTCGTTCCAGAGGTGGGGGTCGGTGTACAGGAAAGGC
>CAZQVD010000197.1:0-877 GCA_964596665.1 uncultured Dehalococcoidia bacterium | reverse complement strand
CGACGAGCACGACTTCTGCCATGGGGTCCTCCTCGCGAGCCGGGGAAGGCTCACGGTACAGCATGCCGCGCGCGGCAGCAGGGCGCAACTGCTCGGCGTGACCACACCCTGCACGCGCGGGAGGCGCTATGAGCGGGACCGAGGCGGTTCTGCGCTCGAACGAGCGTCGATAGGCCGATGTGAGCAGGGATCGCCACCGCGGTTTTCGAGAGCGCAAGCGGTGCCCGGGAGCTAAGGGGGTGACGGTCGGCGAAAAATCGGATAGCGCCCCGACGGCCTAGGCGTCCACCATCTTGCGGTAAACCTCCCAGGCGACGCCGCCACCTGCGCGGCGGCCGGTGGCTCGCCCCTTGAACTCTGCGATGTCCTCGTCCGGGATGGGGCGCGGGTCGCCCAGCATGTAGGCGCGATAGTTCATCTCGGCCAGCTCGTTGATCAGGATCGCGTTGAGGCCCGCCGCTTCCACGGAGGCTCCGAGGGACGTGATGCCGTGGCCACGCATCGTGATGACGTCCTTCTCGCCGATGGCGGCGGCGAGGTCCTGGCCGAGCTGGTCGTTGGAGATGAGCACGCTGCGGTCGTAGTGGGGGATGCCGTCTAGGCAGAGCGCCAGGCTTGCCGGGTCGTAGGCGCCGTAGATCGGCAGCAGCGGCTTGCCCACGACGGTGAATGCGACGACGGTGGGCGGGTGGATATGGATCACGCAGTTCACGTCGGGGCGCGTCTTGTACATCCAGGTGTGGATGAACACCTCGCGCGGCGACGTAAAGCCCTCGATGGAGCTCTGCATCTTGCCGTCCATGTCCACCTCGACGATATCGTCAGGGGTGGTGTAGCGGACACCCGACTCGCCAGGGCCACGGGCCTTTATGAGGAT
>CAZQVD010000196.1:1540-4232 GCA_964596665.1 uncultured Dehalococcoidia bacterium | reverse complement strand
GGCGCTTCGCCCTCAATCTCCAGTACCTCGCCTTCCAAGTCCATCGATCGGGTCGAGCCGATCTGCTCCTTGAGCAACCCAGCGATGTTAATCCGCATATCCATCGGCACCGCCTCATGCTAACCCGCCGATTATAGCAGGCCGGAGGTCACGCTATGACTGGGGTGCGCCGCCCAACGTCTCGCGCAGCGTACTCACGATCTGCTTGGTGGTCATCCCCGGTCCGAAGATGGCGGCGACGCCCATCTCCAGGAGCGCCGCGCGGTCCCGCTCGGGGATTATGCCCCCGACGACCACGGGGACCGTCTCCAGCCCGTGGCGCTGTAGCGCGTCCAACACGCGGGGCACCAACTCCAGGTGCGCGCCCGACAGGATGCTGAGGCCCACCAATCCTGCCTCATGGCGGACGGCGTGCTCCGCAATCTCGTCGGGCGTGCGACGGATACCCGTGTACGCCACATCGAATCCCGCCTCCCGGAGCGCTCGAACCACCATCCGCGCACCCCGGTCGTGGCCATCCAGCCCAGGCTTCGCAATCAGGACCCGCACGCGGTTGGGACTGGTCAACGCGGGCCGCCTACTCGGCCTCCGGCGGGCGGATCAGCTCGATCAGCACCCCGTGCGTCGCGGAGGGGCTGAAGAAGGCCACGCGGCCTCGCAGACCCTCCCGCGGGCCGTCGATGATCGGTACGCCGAAAGAAGAAATCTGCTCGGCCTTCGCGTCCACGTCGGCCACGGTGAAGGCCATGTGGTGGATTCCCTCGCCGCGACTGGCGATGAACTTGCCGATCACGGTGTCATCGCGCATGGCCTCCAGTAGCTCGATGTGCGTCTCGCCTTGCTCGATGAACGCCGCGCGCAGGCCGTGCTGCGCGCTCTCGATGATGCGCGTCTCCGGCGAGTCAAACAGCGCCTGATACTGCTGAAGCGACTCCTCGATGCTGAGCACCGCAATGCCCACGTGATTGAGCGCCCCTGCTTTGGTGTTCGGTGTGAACAGCGTCATGGTGCTTGTCTCCTTCCGCCCTTGCGCAGCGGCATCCTATCGCACGGACACGCGCCCAGCCACCTGCTTCCGCGGACGCTCCCGTCGCAAGGCGACACTGGGCATTGTGCGGAAGTACCAGGCGGAACGACCCGATACGCGGATGCCTAGCCATCCGGGCCCTGTTATGTTGCGGACAGGGTGAAGCCGAGCCATGCCAAGCCCGAACCACTCGAGGAGGATGCACCCCAAGCGCGAGGCGTGCGCTTTGGGATATCGAACAATAGGCGGGAGCAAACGGCGCGTTTTCGTCAGCTCCGACGTCGAGCGCGACCGCCTGCTCCGCAATTTCTTCTACAGGGAGGGTCAACAGCATTATGCGACGTGGCACGTCTCGTTCGCGTCCGAGCTCTATGAAACGATGGACCCCATGTGGATCTCAACGGCCATAGGCAGAATCAAACAATGCGAGGCACTGGTCGTGGTGCGCAGTTCGAGCACCTACCGCAGCCCCGGTGTGCTGAAGGAGGTCGCCACCGCTCGCATCCTACAGAAGAGGTTCATCCAGCTCTTCCCTATGGCGCGGGCAGCCCACACGCCATCCCCAACGCCGGTAGTGTCGTGCGCTGGGAGTGGGATGTGCTGAAGCGTGCGGTCGCGGCGGCGCCCGCCTTGTGCCCAAGGCGCTACGCGATGGCCCACTGGGCCCGCGGCCTACTCGATGGCGAACTCCTGCAGCAGGCTGCGCGCAATCACGATCCGTTGCACCTCGCTCGTGCCCTCGTAAATCTCCGTGACCCGTTGGTCTCGGTAGAAGCGCTCCACCGGATTCTCTCTGAAGTACCCGTAGCCCCCGAAGATTTGCACCGCCCGGTCCACGCAGAAGTGCGCCGCCTCCGACGCGTACAGCTTCGCCATCGCCGACTCCCGGTTGTGACCCAGGCCCGCATCCTTTAGCTGCGCCGAGCGGCGCGTGAGCAGCCTCGCAGCGTCGATCTGCGTCGCCATGTCGGCCAGCATGAACTGGATCGCCTGACGCTCTTTGAGCGGCTTCCCAAACGTTTCCCTCTGCTGCACGTAGCGCACAGCCGCGTCGAACGCAGCCTGCGCCAGGCCCACGGACTGCGTCGCCAGCGATATCCGGCTGGAGTCGATGATCGTCATCGCAATCCTGAAGCCATCGCCCTCCTCGCCGAGCCGGTTCGCCGCTGGAACCGCACAGTCGTTGAACAGCACCTCCGCGGTTCCAGACCCGCGGATGCCCATCTTCCCATGCATGGACCGCGTCTCGAACCCCTTGGTGCCCCGCTCCACCACGAACACCGCGGTCCCCTTTGCGCCGAGGCTGCGGTCCGTCGATGTGAACACAACCATCACGTCGGCCTCGTGACCGTTCGTGATGAATATCTTGGATCCGTTGAGCACGTAGTCGTCGCCCTTCCGGATGGCCGTGGTCTGCATGTCCGACGCATCGCTCCCCGAGCTCGGCTCAGTGAGTCCGAAGGCGGCGAGCTTCTCCCCGGATGCGAGCGCGGGTAAGAAGCGCTGCCTCTGCGCGGGCGACCCGAATCCAATGATGGTCGCGCTGCCCAGCGAGACGTGCGTCAGGTGCGTCGTGCTCGTGGTCATGCAGGCCCGCGCGATCTCCTCGCTCGCGATGCACAGCTCCGAGTACGACGCTCCGGCGCCGCCGTATTCAGCGGGCAC
>CAZQVD010000196.1:0-1521 GCA_964596665.1 uncultured Dehalococcoidia bacterium | reverse complement strand
TCAGCGTATCTATGCTGGCCCAGGGAAACTCCTCGTTCTCGTCCCAGCGCGCGGCCAGCGGAGCCAGCTCGCGGTCGGCGAACTCCCGCATCGTCGAGTAGAGCAGACGCTCCTCTTCACTGTAGAGCGTGTCCATGCGGCCTCCTCGCGCCCGCGGCCCCAGTACCGTGCCTCGCTGGATCCCATGCCTATAATGGCCCGGGGCGTGGGCGGATTATATGCGGACCGCGCGCCGCACACCTCGCCCTGCCGCTGGAGCCCATCATGCCCGGAACCCTTTACGTCGTGGCCACGCCCATCGGCAACCTGGAGGACATTACCCTGCGCGCAGCCCGCGTGCTCGGTGAGGTGCGCTTGATCGCCGCGGAGGACACCCGCCAGACCCGCAAGCTGCTCACGCACCTCGGCCTGCACACGCGGATGCTCAGCTACAACGAGCACAACGCGGCCCAGCGCACACCTCGCATCCTCCGAGCCGTGCTCAAGGACGACGTCGCGCTCGTGTCGGATGCCGGCGTGCCGATTGTCAGCGACCCTGGGGCCGGCCTGGTGCGCGCCGCCGCCGAGCAGGGAACTGTTGTCGTGCCCATCCCTGGGCCGTCGGCCGTCACCGCGGCGCTGGCTGCAGCAGGCATGCCCGCCGACGCCTTCCATTTCCTCGGCTTCCCACCCCGCGCTCGCGGAGCCCGTACCGCGCTCATCACCTATTACGAGCACTCCCCCGAGACGCTCATCCTCTTCGAGGCCCCCCACCGCCTGCGCGCAACGCTTGAGGATCTGCGCGTCGTGTTGGGCGACCGTCCCATCGCCGTGTGCCGCGAGCTTACGAAGCTGCATGAGGAGCTCTTCCACGGCACACCGTCCGAGGCGCTCGACCATTTCGACGCCCCGCGCGGCGAGATCGTCATCGTCGTCGCGGGGGCCGAGGCGGGCCGTGGCCGGGAGGCCGACGTGACGGCAGCCGGTGAGGCGATCGCGCGCCTGAAGGCGGCCGGCGCGACACGGCGCGACACCACCGAGCAGGTCGTCGACGCCTATGGCATCTCCCGTCGCGACGCCTATAGGGTGTGGCTGCAAACGTAGGGCGATGCAAAGGCTTGGCACATACGACGTTGGAGGCAACGAACGAGCCGCGATCAACGGGCTCGTGGACTTCGCGGACAAGCACGTCTTCGAGGTCGGTTGACAGTGAGTTTGCCTGTGCGCCTGACGGCTCCGGGCTCAAGCCGCCGGGCGGTGTTTTGGCTCACGGCGACTATCGCTGAGCGGCAGCGAGTTAGTGCATATCCCGCCGTGCCCTGGTGGTAGAATGAGTCTACCGTCGGCTCGCGAGTGATTTCCTCATGACAGACCGCATATTTATCGGCGTGGCGTGGCCCTACGCCAACGGCCCGCTGCACCTCGGCCACCTCGCCGGATGCTATCTGCCGGCCGATATATTCGCGCGCTATCACCGCATGCGCGGCAACGACGTGCTCATGGTTTCCGGCAGCGACTCCCACGGCACGCCCATCATGCGCA
>CAZQVD010000195.1:0-4261 GCA_964596665.1 uncultured Dehalococcoidia bacterium | reverse complement strand
CGTTGTTGTCGGATTCGCCTGAGAACACGCGTAGCCCGTCGTTCCCCTTGCCCGAAGCCTCGGCCACGTGCGCGATGCATTCGGCGGCATATGCCGTTTCCTGGCCCGTCTGCGAGTACACCAACAACTCCGACGGACGCTCGAACCCCGCATAGCTGTAGCTCGCCCGCCCCGCGGCGAGCACCGTCAACGCGAGGAGCACCGTAAGCCCGCCCAATGCAACTGCGGCGATTGCCGGTGCGACCGGAGTCCGCGGCATCGCGTGTAGCAGTCCTGCCACCGCGGCAACCGCCGGGTCGAGCCGCGTACGGCGGGCCACGTAGACCCCACCGGCGGCAGCCAGCAACGCTCCCGTGAACGCGAACCAGAATCCGGGGTCGGGAAGCACCGCGTCCACCACGATCGACCGGTAGGCGGCGTATCCCGCCAGCGTGAACGCCGCCAATCCGCCGACATAGGCCGCCGGCGTCATGCGCGACTGCCTTGCCAACCCGGCCAGGATGCCGATGCTGCGTCCCGCCACCAGGGCCAGGGGGAGCGTCACGCCCACCAGCAGCCATGGCATCTTCTCGCCAGCGAAACTGAACAGTATGAACGTCCCCACGGCCCACGCCACGATGAACCGATCGAACAATGCGCCGCGCACCGCCAGATATGCCCCACCAATCAGCGCGGGCACCACCACCAGGAACTCGTACGCCGACAGCCCGATGACGTAGTAGTACCAGGGCTGGCTGGCCCGCTCGACCTCCTGCTGTGCTATCCAATAACCCAGCGACCCCCAGAATCCGGTGAAGAATCCCTGCCAGTTGGTGAACACGCTCGTGAACAGCGTTAACCAGATCACCGAGAACAGCGCTGCCAGCAGCGGCCAGCGGCGCCTATCCCACAGCAGCCCGAGGCGGATCGACACCGTGGTCAGCACCACGACGATGAACGCAGCGATGTAGAGCCCGCCACCCACCGGCGCGCCCGTCTCCGCGGCCGCCCGCACCAGCTCACCCGATGCGATCCGCGGGCTGTTCGGATCCGCGTTCACCAAGATGATGCCGAGCCTGTCCTGTATCAGTCCCAGTGTCGGGGCGAACAGCGGCAGCGACAGCGTACCGAGCACCACGAGTAGATCGCCGGCGGGCGGCAGCTCCGAGAGCAGGGTGCGCCCGCGGACCCAGCGCCAGACAGCCGGCGCCGCCAGGATCAGCAGGAACAATCCCAGCAAGCCCGCCAGCATGTACGACGATTCCTTGGTCGAGTACGCCAGCGCCCATACCGACGCCCACCCGGCCAGCAGCCCCGTGCGAGGGCGCTCCAGGTAACGGAACAGGATCACAATGAGGAGCAACGCCCACACCGCCATGTAGATGTCGTTGCGGATGAACCGGCCGAAATACAGGATCGATGGCGAGACCATCAGCAGCATCGCCGTCGCAACGGCCCCGTAGCGCCCTAGCTCCTGCCGCAGGAAGTAGGGGAGCCCAACCAACGCCGCGCCGAACAACGCCGGCAGCAGCCGTGCCGCCACCTCGCCGGACCCGATCAGCGCGAACGTCGCCGCCGCTCCATGGAAGAGGAACGGTCCATGCGTCAGCGGCGTGTGGCTGTACCCCATTCCCTCGAAGAACCGCCACGAGTACCACGCATGCAGTATCTCGTCGTAGTGCAGCGTTCGCCCACCTAGGTCCCATAGGCGCGTTCCAAGCGCCACCACCACCATCGCGATGTACACCCACGCCTCGCCCGAGGGCCATTGTTTGGTCCAACGGGGACGCTGTGTGGCCCAGCCGGGACGATAGGCTCGCGTCTGCCGGAGCGCCTCGCGTGCCCTGGCCGCCATCATTCCGCGCTCCCCGCAGCAAGCTCATAGATGCGCACGTCCGCATCGAACACCAGCTCCCCCATGGAATCGAACTTCGCGAGCCCGTCTGCAGCGTACATCTGGCGCTCGCGAGGCCCCACCACAACATAGTCGGCGCCGTAGCGCTCCAGCAGCCTTGCCGCCTCGGCTACGTCCGTCGTTTCGTAGATCGTGCGTACGTGGGCCCGGCGGGCGAACACCTCGGCGCTGGCACTGCGCCACTGCAGCTCGTGCTGCTCCCAGCCGAGCACCGTGGGCCTACCCGTGCTTGCGGAGATCCGGCCCGCCTCGGTGAAGTCGCTGCACCCCAGCTCATTGCCGGAGCAGGGCGCGACCGCCGATTCCACCACGACGGCATCCCGCGCCGTGTTGCCGCGGATCCACTCGATCGCCATCATCTCGGCCGGAGCAGAGCGCGACAGATAGGCCTGGCCGTTGAGCTCGAACCCATCGCCGGATGAACGCGATGCGACCGCTGCGAGCGGGTAATAGCTCACCGCCCCGAGTGCGGCGATCAACAACGCGGCCCATACCGTGACGCCGATGCGGCCCGACAGCACCTTGCGGTCCCATCGGCCGCCCACGTACCACAGCCCGAACCCCCCGAGCACCGCCAGAAGTATCCACGCCTGGTAGTAGAGCTTGAACACCGTGTTGAACCGGCGCAGGCTTCCGCCGAAGAAGTCCGATACGTAGAACAGTTCGACGCCCATGATCAGCGCCGAGGCGATGGCCACCAGCAGAAGTGCCGGTACCGTCCCGTCGAACCGCCCCGCCCCCGCTTGGGCGCGCCCAAGCCGCCGGGCCTCGCTGTCGCGATGGGCCAGCGTCCACGCACCGTACAGTGCCAGCGACACAACCATGGCCAGCGGCACCGCGATCGCCATCCGGTCCAGCGCCAACATCTCACCGTCCAAGGCGCGGTCGTTCGCCACGATGCCTTGTCCGATGAAACCCGCCACCACCACAATCGTGCCGACCGCGAGCGTCGCCCGTGGGTTGTATGCGAACAGCATCTCGTCTGCGCGTGGCATCCGGTATCCCGCCTGGTGCAGACCGAACAGCAACAACAAGACACTTGCGATTGGGAACGCCCACACGGGTTGGAGCCAGAACGCCACCGGGGCGAACCCCAGAGCGAGAGCCGTCGTGAGCCTTAGGCCGCTTTGTTGCGGACCGGGGAACACTTGCCGCAGCATTACCGCCACCGCGGGCAGCACGACCAGCGCCGGAATCCCCCAGACCAGCAGCAGGTGCACCGGCCTCGTGACGATCATCCGTAGGGGCAAGGGCAGGGGACTGTTGACTGCGCTCTCGAATGTGAGCAGGAACGGCGCCACCGCCAGAAGCGCGGCTGCGAACAGCAAACCCACGGCCACCGCGGCCGGGGCGAAGCGCCACTGGGTCACCAGCTTGCGCTCCAGCCGCCACCGGTCGAGCGTCCGTCGGAACAGATACACCGCCCCATTCCCGCTGCCGGGTGAGCCCACCACCGCGAGGTTCCCCTTAATTACCGCTGCCGCACCGAAGGCGCCATCCACGCCAGAATCGGGTCCGGCCACACTCGCTGACTCCTGATTCTGGGGGTCGTCTATGGCGAATAGGAATGCGGATCCTCGCTGTGGCGATGCGCCTCCTCCCTGGCTCACCCCCACGACGGCGTATCGCCCATCGCAGTCCACCGTCCCGCCGAAGGAAACGGTGTTCGACAGCCCAACCGGAGTGAGGTCGCCTTCACGATCCCAACGGTCGCCGCGCCTTCGGAAAGTGGCGGCGATTCCCTCACCGCCGACGATGAGCAGACCGGGGATCGTCGCGAGGCTGCGGCCGAAGCCGGGGGTCGGCTCGTCGATGATCGTGCGATGGGAGCCCCGACGGCCCTGCTCCTGTAGTGAGCCCGACCGATCGAATAGATGTGCGGAGCCACCGTCGGACCGTGGGGAGCCGACAACCACCACATCCGGCGTGATGCTAACGGCGTGCCCGAATGCATCCTCGTCTCTCGTAGGCGCCAGCTCCGCTTCGTGCACCCACCGGGAGCCTCGTGACGAGTACACGTGCACATGGCCCCGATCACCGATCGCCACCGTTTGCTCGCCCAAGGCGATGGCCCGACCGAACTCACGGACCGTGGTTGCTTCCGGGGGCCGCAACGTTCCGGCAAGCGTCCATCGCCCGCCGGAACGAGTGAACTCGTGAACCACACCCGTACTGCTGGCGCCAGGTGCGCTCACGAGGATCCGCTCACCATCTGTCGCGATAGCGGCGCCGAAGCGCGCACCTGGGGACGGGTCGAGGCCACGCAGCCGCGCGGGCCGGCGCCAGCCGTGCTCGGACCGCTCGTAGACGTATGCCATCCCGGGACCGTCAGGATCGTGCCCCTCAGGAGCACCTACGACCAACAGC
>CAZQVD010000194.1:0-4286 GCA_964596665.1 uncultured Dehalococcoidia bacterium | reverse complement strand
GTTCCGGAAGCTGGTGCTCCATCAGCGGTCGACCTCACCCATGTTGAAGTCGATACTTCCCAGCGAGACGATTGCGTCCGCCAGCTTCCAGCCGACCATCATCTCGCGCAGCAGGCTCAGGTTCACGAACGACGGAGCCCGGATGTGCATGCGGTACGGCGCTATCGACCCGTCGCTCACCAGGTAGAAGCCAAGCTCCCCCTTCGGCGCCTCGATCGGCACGTAAGCCTCCCCTGGCGGAGGACGGAACAGCATGGCGGTGGTGGCACGCACGGCGCCAGGTTCGATCTGCTCCACGCATTGCTGCACCAGCTTGATCGACTCGCGTATCTCGCGGATGCGCACCAAGTAGCGGTCGTAGTTGTCCCCGTGCTCGCCCAGCGGCATCTCGAAGCTCAAGCGATCGTACACGTCGTAGGGCGCCGCCTTGCGCAGGTCCCAAGCGACCCCCGAGGCGCGAAGCATCGGGCCCGTCAGCGAAGCGTTGATCGCAAGTTCCGCGGGAATGATGCTCACTCCCTTGGTCCGGGTCAGCACGATCTCGTTGGCCGAGATGAGCCCCTCCAGCTCGTCCACGTAGCCCGGCAACTCCTCAAGCAGCCGGCCCAACGCCGGCCAGAACTCCTCTGGAGTGTCCTGGAACACACCGCCGATCCGCATATAGCTCACAGTGATGCGGGCTCCGCACAGCATCTCGAACAGATCGAGAATCCGCTCGCGCTCGCGCATCGCGTACATCAGCGGCGTCGCGAAGGCACCCAGATCCTGCATGAAGAAGCCCGTCGCCACCAGATGGCTCACGATGCGCTGGAGCTCCGCCGCGATCACTCGCAGGTACATCCCGCGCACCGGCGGATCGATCCCCAACAGGCGCTCGCACGACAGCACGTACGCCTGGTTGTTGGTCATGGACGCCACGTAGTCCAAGCGGTCAGTCAGCGTGATCACCTGCGTGTACTGACGCTCCTCGGCGAGCTTTTCCGTCCCGCGATGGAGGTAGCCGATCACCGGCTCCACGTCCAGGATGTTCTCGCCGTCGAACGTGACCCGCATGCGGAACACGCCGTGCGTGCTCGGGTGGTGCGGCCCGATGTTGACCGTTACGGGCTCGGTGTGGAGTGTCATCTGCTCTACCCTCCGTGGGGCCAGGTGTATGGCAGCGGAGGCTCCAGGTAGTCACGGCGCAGGGGGTGCCCTTCGAATCCCTCCCACGTCAGGATTCGCTTCAGGTTCGGGTGCCCCTCGAAACGCACGCCCATCAGGTCGTAGATCTCCCGCTCTTGGAGATTCGCGCCCAGCCATACGCCGGCCACCGACGGCAGCGCCGGGTCCTCGCGCCCCAGCAGCCGCACCTTCAACACCGTGCTCGTGTTGTTGACGATCGACGTGAGGCGGTAGACAACCTCGAAGTGATCCACGTAGTCGACCGCCGTCACCGAGCTCAGCAGTGCGAACTGGTGCGACTCGTCGTCGCGCAGGTACGCGCACACCTTGGCGATGGATACGGGCTGCAGCCATACCGCGCCGTCGCTCACGTCCACGACCGCCTCGGGGAAATGCGAGCTCAGCTCTGCGCCGAGCCTCTGGCCCGTAATCGTCGCCGTCACGCTAGGCCCCCGCCGGATTGCTGCCCACGCTGTACTTCTTGATCTTTTCGTGAAGCTGCATGATGCCGTACAGAAGCGCGTCCGGCCGTGGGGGGCACCCTGGCACGTAGACGTCCACCGGCACGATGTGGTTCACACCCGGCACGACGCTGTACCCCTGGTAGTACGGCCCGCCGCTGGTGGCGCACACGCCCATGGCGATCACCCATTTCGGCTCGGCCATCTGGTCGTACACGCGGCGGACAGCCGGTGCCATCTTCCACGTGAGCGTGCCCGATACGATCAGCAGATCGGCCTGCCGTGGGGTGGCGCGCATGGCCTCCATGCCGAATCGCGATATATCAAAGCGCGACATGGCCGAAGCGATCATCTCGAAGACGCAGCAGGCGAGTCCGAACGCCACCGGCCACACGGCCGATCGCCGGCTCCAGTTCAGGAGCGCGTCGACGGACGTGACCGCGATGCTGTGCTTGATGTCGTCAGGTACGTCGATTAAGGGATCAGGGAAGGCCTCCTGAGCGCTCCACTTGAGCTGCTCGATGGTCTCACCCTCGATCCGGTCGGCGTCCCACGAGATCAGCGGTGCGGGCATGGACTGACCGTACGGAGATCCGAGAGGGCCGCCTACATCGTCGGGGGACTGCGTCATCAGACCTCGCTCCCCTTGGTTGCGGAGCCTTGCAAAAAGGCTCTAAAAAAGCTGTGAGCGCCGCCGTGACCAGGCTGCGGCAGGATAGCATAGGGGTCTCGGCCCCACAAGTGAAATCGTGCACAATCACCTTGCGTCCGGGCCGGACTTATCTGTCGCTGAAGCATCTAACTCCAAGCGTGGAAGTGACCAAATCAAGCTGAAACTCGCGGCCGGCTTCCGCGCCCTCGGCATGGACCCGTTCCGCACACGGCCTCGGTTGGTCATGGGCTTCACGATCGATGGTGAGCAGCTCCTCGTGTTCCCTCGGCGGTCGGCACTGTTCGCCAACATCTGCTCGCTATCCGTGAACAGCGTCACACTGACGTTCGTGTGGAACGACTGTACGTCCCTGGACAGCGATACCGGCAGCACGTGGGATGCCGCCACCGGCGGTCCGCTCGCCGGCACCGCGCTGCGCCAGGTCGCAGGAAGCTCAGCCTTCGACTGGGCCTGGCTGCTCCGCAACCCCGAAACCACTTTCTATCCTCCAAGGGGATGAGGCCAATTGCCCGCCTGCTACACTGGCGGGCACGATGGCTGAACAACAATCCCGCTACGACCAGATCACCCTCGAGGCGCTAGACCAGTTTCGCGAGAAGCACGCCACGCGGGAGCGCGCCATCCAGGCCTCCCGTGAGGTAATCCGCACCTCAGCCAACGCCATCCGCGCGATCCATCGCAACGAGATGGAGCAGGCGAAGGCGCAGGTCGACACGGCAGGCGCGCTGGTAGCGGACACCAAGGCGCTGCTCGCTGCACACCCCGATCTCTACTACACCGGCTATACCCAAGATGCGCAGAAGGAGTTTGCGGAGGCAAGCTGCGTGTACGCATTCATCGCGCAGACCGACGTCCCCATGCCCGCCGACATCGGCGTGGAGGTCTCCTCCTATCTCAATGGCATGGCCGAGGCGGCGAGCGAGCTCCGCCGCTACATTCTCGACTCGCTGCGGCGCGACGACGACTCTCGATGCGAGGAGCTCATGCGCCAGATGGACGACGTCTACAACATCTTGGTCGTCATGGACTTCCCCGATGCACTCACCGGCGGTTTGCGGCGAACCACCGACCAGCTCCGGGGGGTCCTTGAGCGCACACGCGGCGACCTCACGATGACGCAGCGCCAGCGCCGCCTCGAACGCCTGCTCGCCGACCGCGGGAGCTAGCCGCACCCCGGTCCAGGGGCGACGACGTAACCCCGCACGCCTACCTCGTTGACCATCGCTTTCGAGCGATGGTAGCGTTGCTTGTTCGTGACCACACCGTATCGCGGTACATGTGCTCCACCCGGCGTGGGGTTCGATTCAGGAGGACGGAATGGAAGGCCTGTACGCGGCCCTTGGAGCCGGCGCTCTCGCGCTCTTGTTCGCTGCATTTTTGGCCAGGCGAGTGCTCGCTGCAGAGGAGGGCACCCCCCTCATGCAGGAGATTGGCGCGGCGATCCAGGAGGGCGCAAACGCGTTCTTGAAGCGCGAGTACACCATGCTCGGCGGATTCGTCATCGGCATGTTCGCGATATTGCTCACACTCGGCTTCCTCCGAGATGCCCAGGATCCCGAGGTCGCCTACGCCTACCTTGTGGGCGCACTGGCGTCCGCGATCACCGGCTTCGTCGGCATGCGCATCGCGGTCAAGTCCAACATGCGCACGGCGGCGGCGGCCCGCACGGGCCTGAACAAGGCATTGCAGGTCGCATTCTCCAGCGGCGGCGTCATGGGCATCAGCGTGGTGGGCATCGGCATCATCGGCGCCACGGTATTGTGGATCATTTTCGAAGACCCCAGCATCGTCGCCGGATTCAGCTTCGGCGCCTCCTCCATCGCGCTGTTCGCCCGCGTAGGCGGCGGCATCTACACCAAGGCCGCTGACGTTGGCGGCGACCTGGCGGGCAAGGTCGAGGCCGGCATCCCCGAGGACGACCCGCGCAACGCAGCGGTCATCGCCGACAACGTGGGCGACAACGTGGGCGATGTGGCCGGCATGGGCGC
>CAZQVD010000193.1:0-4301 GCA_964596665.1 uncultured Dehalococcoidia bacterium | reverse complement strand
GATTCCTCGCTTGCCTCCCAGCCCGCTGGAGCCTGAGCGACCAGCGGCGTGGGCAGCCCTTTGCAACGGGCATCGGGCATGCGTGGCGTGTATACCACCGCCACGCGGTTATGGGGTTTCGCGCCTCGGCAAGAGCCAGGGGGAACCGAGAAGCAGGAAGAGAAAAGAGGCAGGATGTCGAGGCGGCGAAGAGCGGAAGTCCGGGTTCCGGTGCCAGACCCCAAGCACAACAGTGCTGAGCTGGCTACGTTCATCAACCGGGTCATGCTGAACGGCAAGAAGACGGTTGCGCAGCGGGCCGTGTATCAGGCGCTGGACATCGTGCAGGAAGAGACGCACCGAGACCCGATGGAGGTCTTCGAGCAGGCGATGCGTAATGCGACGCCCAACGTGGAAGTCAAACCGCGAAGGGTGGGTGGAGCAACCTACCAGGTGCCGGTCGAGGTACGGCCGTCTCGCCGGGTGGCGCTAGCGATGCGTTGGTTGATCAGGGCCGCGCGTGCGCGCAGCGGACAGCCGATACGATCTCGCCTGGCGCAGGAGCTGATGGAAGCGTCCCGTGGGCAGGGTGCCGCGGTGCGCCGTCGTGAGGAGTTGTACCGGATGGCGGAGGCCAACCGAGCCTTCGTGCATTACCGGTGGTAGTCGCGAAGAGCGGATAGGACGAACGAAACAAGATGGCAGCAGCGGGAACAAAGAGTCTAGATCAGACTCGAAATACCGGGTTCATCGCCCACATCGATGCCGGCAAGACGACGGTCACCGAGCGGGTGCTGTTCTTCACGGGCCGCACGTACAAGATCGGCGAGGTTCATGAGGGCACTGCCGTCATGGACTGGATGGCCCAGGAGCGAGAGCGGGGCATCACGATCACCGCGGCCGCGACGCAGGCGGAATGGAAGGGCTATCAGGTCAATATCATCGATACCCCCGGCCATGTGGACTTCACGGCCGAGGTGGAACGAAGCCTCCGCGTACTTGACGGAGGCGTTGTTGTGTTTGATGCAGTGGCGGGCGTCCAGCCGCAGTCGGAGACGGTCTGGCGTCAGGCCGACCGTTACCACGTGCCGCGCATCTGTTTCGTGAACAAGATGGATCGGATTGGCGCTGACTTCGAGCGCACGATCGATTCGATCCGCCATCGGCTCGGCGCCGTGCCGATCCCGGTGCAGCTGCCCATCGGCGCCGAGGATCAGTTCGCCGGCGTCGTTGACCTCATCGAGGAGCGTGCCTGGTTCTTCGAGCGCACGGATGCTCCCGGCGAGTTGCGCGAGGGGCCGATTCCGGAGTCGATGCTAGAGAGGGTCGCCGGCGTTCGAGAGGAGATGGTTGAGCGTATCTCCGAGAACGACGATGCGCTGCTAGAGCAGTACCTGGCGGGCGAGGTGCCCACCCCAGAGGAGCTTAAGGCGGGCATGCGTCGGGTGACGATCGCCAACCGGGCTGTGCCGGTGATCTGCGGGTCGGCGCTTCAGAGCCTCGGCGTGCAGCTGATGCTCGACGCCGTGATCGACTACCTGCCTTCACCCAACGACGTGCCGGCGGTGACGGGGACCCACCCGCAGACCAACGCCGCGATTGAGCGCCCCGCCGATGAAGAGGCTCCGTTCGCTGCGCTGGCGTTCAAGGTGGTCACGGACCCGCACGTGGGGCGACTCGTGTACTTCCGGGTGTATTCGGGCACGATCAAGGCCGGCATGACGGTGTACAACGCCACCAAGGGCGTCCGCGAGCGTATGGGCCGCATCCTGCTGATGCACGCCAACCACCGCGAGGACGTGGAGAGCATCCACGCGGGGCAGATCGCGGCGGCGGTCGGGCTGAAGAACACGTTCACGGGAGAGACGGTATGTGACGAGCGAGATCCGATTGTTCTCGAGACGATCCGTTTCGCGGCCCCGGTGATTTCGGTCGCGATTGAGCCAAAGTCGCGAGCCGAACAGGACAGGCTAACGGATTCTTTGATCAAGCTGGCGGAGGAGGACCCGACATTCCTAGTCCGCTACGACAAGGAGACGGGACAGACCATCATGTCCGGCATGGGCGAGTTGCACCTGGAGATTCTGGTGGACCGTCTGCGCCGCGAATTCAGGGTAGAGGCGTCAGTGGGCAAGCCGCAGGTCGCGTACCGCGAGGCGATCACGAAGATTGCCAAGGCGCACGGGCGGTTCGTGCGCCAAACCGGTGGCCGTGGGCAGTTCGGCGACTGCGAGCTGGAGCTGGAGCCACAGGTCGCGGGCACCGGCTACACGTTCGAGAACAAGATCGTGGGCGGATCGGTGCCGAGAGAGTTTGTTCCAGCCATCAACAAGGGGGCCGAGGAGGCGCTGCAGACGGGCGTCATCGCGGGCTATCCGGTGATGGATGTGAAGGTGAAGCTAGTGGACGGCTCTTACCACGCGGTGGACTCGTCGGAGATCGCTTTCAAGATCGCCGCGTCCATGGCTATCAAAGAAGGGCTTCACCGCGCGGGATCGATTCTGCTGGAGCCGGTGATGGAGCTGCAGGTGATTACCCCGGGCCAATACCTGGGTGACGTGCTAGCCGATCTGAGCAGTAGGCGAGGGCGCATCAAGACCATGGAGGGCCACGGCGATACGCAGGTGGTCGAGGCGGACGTTCCCCTCGTGGAGATGTTCGGCTACGCGACCGATCTCCGCTCGAGCTCTCAGGGACGAGCGACGTATTCCATGGAATTCGGGCGTTACGAGCAGGCCCCGGCGTCCACCGTGCAAGCGGTGGCCCGGAGCGCGTAAGAATTGAGTGAGAGGAGAGAGCCTTGGTAGCACAAGCGGCAGCACGTCCTAGAGCCGGTGGGTCGGAGAAGATTCGCATCGTGTTGCGGGCCTTCGACCATCGCTTGCTGGACCAGTCTGCGGTGCAGATCGTGGAAGCGGCCGAGCGCACGGGCGCGGCGGTTGCCGGTCCGGTGCCACTGCCGACCCGCATCAAGCGGTTCTGCGTGATCCGCTCGCCGCACATCGACAAGGACTCTCGCGAGCACTTCGAACTGCGCACGCACAAGCGTCTCGTGGACATCCTCGAGCCGAATCCGAAAACGATCGACGCGCTGACCAGGCTGCAGATGCCAGCCGGCGTCGACATTGCCATCAAGCTGTAGGAGCTTCGAGCGCACCGCATGATTGACGGTTTGATCGGTAAGAAGATTGGCATGACGCACCTGTTCGGTGCGGAGAGCCGCGTCGTGCCCGTCACGGTGCTCGAGGTGGGCCCGTGCGTGGTGACACAGCTCCGCACGCAGGCCAAGGACGGCTACGAGGCGGTGCAGATTGGGTACGGCCGCGTCAGGCAGCTGAGCAATCCTGCACGCGGGCATCTCAGGGCGTCCGGTGCCGAGGTCAAGCATCTGCATGAGTTCGGTGCGACGGACCTCACGGAGTTTCACGTGGGCCAGACGCTGAGCGCGGCGCAGTTCCAGGAAGGCGACCTGGTCGACATCGGGTCCACGACTAAGGGACGCGGCTTCCAGGGCGTGATGAAGCGCCACGGATTCGGCGGTGGGAAGAAGACCCACGGCCAGAGCGACCGCGGCCGTGCGCCAGGGTCCATCGGTGCGGGTACCTACCCGGGCCGGGTGACCAAGGGTAAGCGCATGCCAGGGCACATGGGCAACCGGCACGTCACACAGCGCAAGCTTCGCGTGGAGCGGGTCGATCCAGAGCGGAATCTGATTATGGTGCTCGGCTCCGTGCCGGGTCCGCGCAACGTGCTGGTCACGGTGCGCTATGCCAAGGGCGAGCAGGTCGCGGAGCGTCTCTCGCCCCCCGAGTCCGCGGTTCCGGAGACACCGGAGGTGGCCGAGGAGCCAACGGCGGCCGTGGACGAGGTCGTGGCGGAGGGCACCTCGGTGACGGAAGCCGAAGAGGTACCAGCCGATGAAGCGTCTGCGGATGCCGAGCCAGAGGCGGCTGCCGAAGAGGCTGCGGATGCCGAGCCCGAGCCTGGCCCCGAAGAGGAAGCAGCTCCGGACGGAGAGGCCGGCGTCGGGGGGGCCGAGGAGTCCGCTGCGGACGAGCCAAAGGCCGACGAGCCCGCGGAGGAACAGAAGTAGCCATGAAGCTTCCCCTGTACAACCTCAAGGGCGAGTCGACCGGCACGACGGATGCGAGCGATGCCGTGTTTTCGGTTGAGGCCGGCCCGGATCTGCTGCACCAGGCGCTGGTGTACTACCAGTCGAACCAACGCCAGGGCTCGAGCAGCACGCTGACGCGCGCCAAGGTGTCTGGTGGTGGGCGCAAGCCGTTCGCGCAGAAGGGCACGGGCCGCGCGCGCCAGGGGAG
>CAZQVD010000192.1:0-4307 GCA_964596665.1 uncultured Dehalococcoidia bacterium | reverse complement strand
CCACTTGTTCCTCCTCAGCGGCGACTCAGGCTACTCGCTGCTCTGGACCAAAGAGGATCGCTCCGACATGATCAAGTGTGACTGGCAGGTCGGGTCGCTCGTGGTCGTGCCGACTGACGACACCTTCCACCAGCACTTCAACTCCGGCACCAAGCGCGCGCGCTACATGGCGCTGCGCACCGGGGACGGCGGCTTCAACGCACCCAACGCGCCGGCGACCGCCGACGTGAGCATCAAGGATGGCGGCTGCACGGGCGTCGCCGGCGTCACTAGCGAGCGGGAGACCTAAGTCGGAACGAATCGGGACCACAGACAAAAAGGAGCTGGTGCATGATGATCGGCACCGATGACCGAGAGATCATCCAGGCAAAGACGCCGGATGAGCCCTTGGACGACATGGTGGTGAATGACCCTTACCTGCGCTGGATCGAGCGAGAGGGTGTGCCACTGATCGTCGACTTCGCTTTCGACGATCTGAACACACTCGAGCTGGCACCGTGGGAGCGTAAGGGCGGCAGCGGCGCCATCATCAACATCCCAAATCGCTTGGTTCCCAACGATGCACAGGTCGTGGAGATCAAGCCGGGTGCGAAGTCAGAGCCCGTGCACCACATGTACGAGGCGATGTTCTACGTGCTCTCCGGACGGGGTGCCACCAGCATCTGGATCGACGAGAACAAGAAGAAAACGTTCGAATGGCACAAGGGCAGCCTCTTCTCGGTGCCCTTGAACGCCTCCTATCAGCATTTCAACGCGAGCGGGACCGAGCCCGCCAGATACGTCGCCGTGACCAGCGCCCCGCCGATGATGCGCCTGTTCCGCGACGACGATTTCATGTTCAATCTGCCCTACGTGTTCAGCGGCCGATACAGCGGCCAGGAAGATTTCGTCAGCGGCAACGGCAAACTGTACAACGGCCGGATCTGGGAATCGAACTTCATCCCCAACGCAGCGACCATGCCCCTGTACGGCTGGGCATCCCGCGGTGCAGGCGGCATCAACGCGGCGCTGGAGATGGCTCACAACTCCATCAACGCCCACATCTCGGAATTCCCCGTGGGCACGTACAAAAAAGGCCATCGCCATGGGCCCGGTGCCCACCTGCTGCTGCTCAGCGGAGACGCCGGCTTCTCGCTGCTGTGGAACGAGGACGATCGCTCCGACATGCGCAAGGCGGATTGGAAGGAAGGGTCGATGGTGATCGTTCCCGGCGAGGGGACGTATCACCAGCACTTCAACTCCGGGACCAAGCGCGCTCGATACCTCGCGCTGAAGCAGGGCGAGCACGGGCTGGCGCCTCCGTACGGCGGCATCCGGCCGGGTGCGGACGTCAGCATGAAAGACGGTGGGCGTCAGGTGGAGTACGAGGACGAGGCGAGGCAGATCCACGACATATTCGAGGCGGAACTGGCGAAGAGCGGCGCCACCTGCCGCATGAAGGCGTTCATCCCGTATTGCACGGGTGAG
Organism: uncultured Dehalococcoidia bacterium; assembly: GCA_964596665.1. Taxonomy (GTDB): domain Bacteria; phylum Chloroflexota; class Dehalococcoidia; order Lucifugimonadales; family Australimonadaceae; genus CAZQVD01. Next base: position 2,840 of record CAZQVD010000192.1, on the reverse strand, counting down.
GTGGGGCCCACGAAGGAGCGGGACGCCTAGCCAACGCAAGCCGCCGAACAAGCCACAAGGAGATACCGATGTCATCAGAGCTGAGAGAAGCAGCGATCCCCGACAAGATGGATATGTGGGAGGCCGGGGATCCTTACCTGGATTGGATCGAGGCAGAAGGAGTGAAGCGCATCGTCGACTACAAGTTCCCGGACCTCAACGACGTTGAGCTTGGCGATTGGGAGCGCAAGGGTGGTAAGGGCGCCATCATCAACATCCCGAACGGTGCTCTGCCCAATGACGCACATCTGGTGGAAATCAAGCCTGGTGGCAAGTCGGAGCCCGAGCACCACATGTACGAGGAGACGATGTATGTGGTCTCCGGCCGTGGCGCAACGAGCTGCTGGCTTGAAGAGGGCCAGAAGTCGACATTCGAATGGGCCGCGGGCAGCCTACTGACCATCCCGCTGAACACGTCGTACCAGCACTTCAACGGATCCGGCACGGAGCCGGTACGATACGTTTCGATGACCAACGCCCCTCCGGTACTGCGCATGTTCCGGAGCACTGACTTCGTCTTCAACAACACGTACAGCTTCAGGGATCGCTTCGCCGGCGACGACGAAGACTACTTCAACGGCCAGGGCACGCTCCTTCAGCGCAAGGGCACCAAGTTCGGTACGATTTGGCGCACGAACTTCGTTCCGAATGCCGACGTCATGAAGCTGTGGGCCTACCGCGACCGCGGCGCCGGGGGCATCAACACGCACTTCGACCTGGCCGGCAACGTGACCAAATCGCACATCTCCGAGTTCCCCGTGGGCACGTACAAGAAGGGCCACCGCCACGGCCCCGGCGCGCACCTGGTCATCCTGGGCGGCGTGGGTTTCTCCGCACTGTGGTGGGACAACGACAAGAAGAACTACGAGATTGCCCCCTGGAAGAAGGGAGGCATGGTAATTGTCCCGGCCGAAGCCACGTATCACCAACATTTCAACACGGGCCCCGAGCCCGCGCGCTACCTGGCGCTCCGTGGCGACGATGGCCAGCCCACCCAATGGGGCGAGTCGAACGTGAGCATCAAGGATGGCGGGATGCAGATCGAGTACGAGGACGAGGACCGCTACATCCACGAGCTGTTCGAGTCGGAGCTTAAGAAGAACGGTGCGGAGTGCCACATGGGCTCGTTCATCCCGTATTGCACGGGTGATGCCTCAGTGACGAGCGAGCGCAACACCTAGACGCCCGCGTTCAGACCAAGGCAGAGAAAGCCCCCTCCTCGCGGAGGGGGCTTTCGAGTTGCACGACTCGGGGCGCGAGGCGGAGCGGAAGATGGCGAACCATTTGTCGGAATTGAATGTGTACGTCTCATCGCACATGATCACGGGCCTTGCCCGGGCAGCTACAGCACCGGTTACTTTGGTCAAGACCTAACTCGTTTCATTGCCGGTGCCGATCGCAGGACAGAGATCGCGCAGCACGCAGGCATCGCACCGCGGGGCTCGCTTGAGGCACACCGCCTTCGCATGCGCGTCGAGAAGCGCATGGTACTCGTTGTAGAGCGAGGCATCAGGCGGAAGGTTGTCTTCGAACAGCGCCTGATAGTCGTCGTAGCGCCGGCGCTCGGGCGCGATGCCAAGCCGGTCCACAAGCCGTTGCGTATAGGAATCCATGACGAACGACGGCAAGCCCGCCACGTACAGGACGATGTCGTCGGCGGTCTCGGGCCCGATCCCGTGGACCGCCAACAGCTCGGCACGCAGCTCCTTGGCTTCCCGCGCACGCCAGGAGGCGAAGTCGTCTGCGTAACGCGCCAAATATGCCAGCATGGCCTTCAGCTTGAGGACCTTCGCGTTGAAGTAGCCGCTGGGGCGGATCAGCGCCGCCAGCTCGGCATCCGGCAGCTCGCGCATGCGCTGGGGAGACAGCACACCGGCCTTGCGAAGATTGGCCATCGCCTTGTCCACGTTGGCCCACGCAGTGTTCTGGGTGAGGATCGCACCGACGATCGTCTCGAAGGGTCCGTCGCCCGGCCACCAACCCTGTGGCCCGTGGGCGGCGAGTAGACGGTCGTAGACCTCCGTCAGGAGTTGGGGAAGGAGCTGGGGAAGCGGGGTTGGCTCGCTCAAACCATCGCCCCTTCCAGCACCACCGGCACGGTGCGCAGCGGGCGAAGACCGGCCGGGCCCGCCTCGCATACGACGGCATGAGCCTCGACGCCACCGGCCGCCGCACCACGCAGCGCATCGGCGAAGACCGGGTCTGCCGCGGCGAACGGCATGAGCCGCAGGGCGTCGTCGCGCTGCACGACGAAGACCGCAGCCGCGCGATGTCCCTGGCGAACCGCAGACGCGAGCTCCGCCATGTGCTTCGCACCGCGTACCGTGGGGGCGTCGGGGAAGAGCGCGGTGCCGTCGACGACGAGATTGCAGGACTTGGCCTCGACGTAGAGCTTGCCGGGCGGACCCTCGAACAGCAGATCAAGCCTGCTGGCCCCGTAGCGCACCTCCGCAGTGACGAGGTCGTAGGCAGCGAAGGAGGGGAGCAGCCCATCCCGCCACGCATCGATCACGGCTCGCGGAGGCATGCGCGCGTCGAGACCGACCCAACGCCCGACATGGCGGATCAGGAGCAGGTCGTAGGCCGTTCGGCGATCCGACCCGGCGGGCGCGCGCCGCAGCAGCACCGGAGCGCCCTGCACGAGAAGCTCGGCCATGCGGCCGGAGTTCGCGACATGGGCGACGGCCTCGCGTCCGTTGACTAACACGTCGGCGGCGAATCGGTTCCGGCGCGCGACGAACGTGCCTTCGACTGTCGCACTGTTCTCCAGAGCTGGCATCAATGTGGCCTGCCCCGGTCGA
>CAZQVD010000191.1:1300-4337 GCA_964596665.1 uncultured Dehalococcoidia bacterium | reverse complement strand
GCTCCGGCCAATGGCATCCCGCACCTTGATGTCCAGCTTCGGCCCGTAAAACGCGCCGCCGCCTTCGTCGACCTCATAATCAACGTTCAAGCGGTCCAGCGCTTTGCGCAACGACTCCGTCGCATGCGCCCAGTCCTCATCGGCGCCCACCGCCTTCTCCGGCTTGGTGCTCAGGAACACGTCATAGTCCTCGAACCCGAACGTCCCCAGCAGATCGAACGCGAAGTCCAGCACCCCGACCACCTCGTCCTCCACCTGGTCCGGCCGGCAGAAGATGTGCGCGTCGTCCTGGGTGAAACCCCGCACGCGCAACAACCCTTGCAGCACGCCCGAGCGCTCGTAGCGATAGACCGTGCCCAATTCCGTCAGCCGCATCGGCAGCTCACGGTACGACCGCAAAGCGCCGGTGTAGACCTGGATGTGGAACGGGCAGTTCATCGGCTTGGCGAAATACTCCTGCCCGTCGACATCCATGGAGTCGTACATGCTCTCGCGGTAGAAATCGAGGTGCCCCGACGTCTCCCACAACGACGATTTGCCGATGTGCGGCGAGTACACGAACTCGTAGCCACGACGGTCGTGCTGCTCCCGCCACTCCTGTTCCATCAGCGCCCGGATTCGCCCCCCCTTCGGGTGCCAAATTACCAATCCTGGCCCAACTTGTTCCGAAGTCGAGAACAGGTCCAGCTCACGCCCCAGCTTGCGATGGTCACGTAGCGCCGCTTGCTCCAAGCGCTCGAGGTGCGCGTCCAGCGATGCCTGCGATTCCCAAGCCGTGCCGTAGATGCGCTGGAGCATCTCGTTGCGTTCATCGCCCCGCCAGTACGCGCCGGCAACGTGCATCAGCTTGACCGCGGCGATTGCGCCGGTCGACTCCACGTGCGGCCCCCGGCACAGGTCAACAAAATCACGATGCCCATACGTCGTCACCGCCTCCCCCTCGGGAATGCCATCGATAATCTCCAGCTTGAACATCTGCTCGGAAAACCGGGCCTTGGCGTCGTCGCGGGACAGCTCCGTGTCCGCCGGCGCAGACGGCCGGCCGACGCTGAAGTCGTAATAACAGCCATCATCGATGGCCGGTCCCACCGCGAACTTGGCCCCCGGGAACAGCCCCAGCACCGCCTCCGCCAACACATGTGCCGCCGAATGCCTGATCCGGAACCGCAACGCCTCCAGTTCAATCTCAGCCACCGACTTCTCTTTAACTGGCATCGTCCCTCAGTCTCACCCTTCTGGTATTTGCCATCCCGCCACGAGTCCCTTAGGCCCCACCTGTCATTTCGACACGAGCCATAGGCCGCGAGAGTTCTCTCACGTCCCCACACAGCTCCCCAATCGTCCAAATAACCCGCCAAATCATCCCAACAGGGATTCCCCGCTCCAACCGACTTCTTCTTCTGCCGGTGCCAGCGTTTAATCTCCTTCTCTCGCACCAGCGCAACATGCATGTCCGAGGTCTCCTCGAAATGCACCAGCTGGGTCACATTGTAGCGGTCGGTAAAGCCGCCAATCGCGTGTCGGTTGTGCTCGACCACGCGCCGCTGTAGGTCATTCGTCATGCCGACGTACAACGTCCGGGACTGGCTGCTCATGATGTAAACGAAGTATCTGTTTGCCATGTCGGCTACTGAGAAATCCCTCCCTTCCGTTTCACTCAGGTTCCCTTTGACCGGCCTGCTAACGATCGCTAGCCCTGTAGTGATGATCGTATTCTGGGCGCTTCTCTCACCTGATGCACTGGACCTAATAGCGGCCAAGTATTCCATAGAAATGGGTACTCTCGGTTTGTTATTCATGATCGCAGCGATCAGCATCATCAAGGATGAGATGGCGGAGGGACTGGGATTTCACTACGCCCGGGCAGGGGTGGTGTTCCTGATTGTCGGTTTCAGCGCAGTGATCGTGGGAAGCTCCATGATGATTATCAGTTCAGCAGTCCGCGTGCAGTCCGTCGATGGGATGAGCCACTTTGAGACGAAATGCGGCACTTTTTCACTCACCCAGGCGTGAACTTTCCTAGTTCGCCCCTACCAATCCACCCAAAACGAGCCGTTTTGCGCCCATCAAGCAGCCCGAACGGCCCAAACAGGCGTAAACTAGGCCCGTGAAACCCGTCTACACCGAAGCCGCGAACCTGGCGCGACAGAACCGCGAGTTCGTACTCGCCACCGTCGTCAACACCAAGGGCTCCACCCCGCAGAAGCCCGGCGCGACCCTCCTCGTCCGCGCCGATGGCTCTACCGTGGGCACGCTGGGCGGTGGCTGCGTCGAAGGAGACATTTGGTTCGCCGCGAAAGAAGCCCTGCGCGAGCGCACCGGCCCCGTCTTCAAGGACTACTACCTCAACGAGGACATCGCCGCTCGCGACGGCCTGGTCTGCGGTGGCTCCATGTACTTTTACATCGAGCCCTTCGAGCACTCCGCCGAGGTCAGCAGCCTCTCCGAGGACATCGAATCCGCGTTCAACGGCGGCGAGTCCATCGCCGTCGCCACCGTGGTCAACCCCAAAACTCTGGGGCTCGGCGCGCGCCTCACCGTCGCCGAGGACGGCGTCGTCACCGGCAGCCTCGGCAGCCCAGCGGCCGACGCCCTGGCCGTCAAGACTGCGAACCGAGTCATGCCGCTGGGCAAAGCCGACCACGTGGTGACAGCCGACGGCGATGAGCTGTACATCGCAGGCTTCACGTCTCCGGCCACTCTCGTCCTCGTTGGCGGCGGCCACGTAAATCTGCAGGTCGCCAAGATCGCCCAGATGCTCGGCTTCCGCGTCTTCGTCACCGACGACCGCCCCGAATTCGCCAACCGCGAGCGCTTCGCTATGGCCCAGCAGACCAGCGTCGCTCCCTACGACAAGGGTCTCGATGCCTTCCAGATCACCAAGAACACCGCCATCGTCATCGGCTCGCGCGGCCACCACTTCGACGGGAGCGGCAAACGACAGTAGCACGTGGTGGCGGCCTTCGGCCGGCAAGATCCAACTAGCGGCTTTAAATGATGAATTTTTTGGAAAGATGCCGACGGCCACGGCACACAC
>CAZQVD010000191.1:0-1290 GCA_964596665.1 uncultured Dehalococcoidia bacterium | reverse complement strand
CGGCCACCACTTCGACGACCTCGCCACCGAGGCCGCGGTGCGCACGCCGGCGACCTACGTGGGCCTGCTCGGCTCCAAACGCAAGACCGTAATGATCTATGAGGCGCTCCTCAAACGCGGCATCTCACCGGAGCGACTCAAAGAGGTCCACTCTCCCATCGGCCTGGACCTGGGCGGACGCTCCCCCGAGGAGATCGCCGTCAGCGTCATGGCCGAGATCGTCGCCTTTCGCCACGACCGCCCCGGCGGGGCCATGAAGGTCGACGAAGCGCAGATCGACCGCATCGTCGCCAAACTCGCAAAGGCCGGCAAGACCGGCGCGAAATAACCCCCAGCGGAGGCCCCATGGACTTCGACCTCACCAACCGCGTCGCCGTCGTCACCGGCGCATCCCAGGGCCTAGGCAAGACCTCCGCCATCGAGCTCGCCAAGGCCGGCGCCGACATCGTCGTCGTCGCCCGCGAGCCCGAGGACGTGACCAGCGGGCGCTCGCGGCCCCACGAACCCGTGAACCCCGTGGTCGACCAGGTCCGCGCACTCGGCCCCCGCGCCATCGGCGTCACCGCCGACGTCCGCGATCAGGCCCAGGTGGAATCCATGGTCGAGCAGGCCATGACCGAATTCGGTCGCATCGACATCCTGGTCAACGTGGTCGGCGGCAGTTGGGGCGAGACCTTCCGGGCCGGGCCCATGATGGAGCTTACCGAGCACGACCTGCTCGAGGCCTACCGGGTCAACGTGGTGACCATGTTCCAATGCAGCACCGCCATCCAGCCCATCATGCAAAAACAGGGCCGCGGCTCCATCGTCAACATCGCGTCCGTCGCTGGCCAATCGCCCAGCGTCGATTCCCCCGCCTATGGCGCGGCCAAGGCCGGGGTCATTAACATGACGCTCTCCATGGCCGCCGCGTGGGGTCCCGAAGTCCGAGTCAACGTCGTCGCCGTCGGCGGCATCGATACCCCCCACCGTCCCAAGTGGAGCGAGGGCGTAGCCGCTGCCTACACGCCCGGCGGAGGTTCGGCGATGGGCCGCCTCGGCACCCAGGAAGAGCACGCGGGCACCGTCGTGTGGCTCGCCTCGGACTACGCAGGCTACATCACCGGCACCGTCATCAACGCCAACGGCGGCGCGCGGCGCTAGCCAACCGGGAGATCAACCATGACGCGCATCCCCGAACCCAGCCGTGACGCCGTCCCCGAGGGGTCGCGCGCGTCCTTCGATCAAATGCTCGAGGCCACCAAGGGCATCATGCCGTCGGGCCCCGGGGCCGTCGCCATGCACAGCCCC
>CAZQVD010000190.1:0-4344 GCA_964596665.1 uncultured Dehalococcoidia bacterium | reverse complement strand
TGTTCCTGCGCATCGCCAACGCACCCACTATTGACCAGCAGGCGTCTCGCGTGCTGAGAGCGCAGGGAGCCGAGGAGGCCGCCGCGGTAGCCTTCGCCGAGTCGCCGAACGACCCCGTGGCGGTCGACGTGCTCCGGGCTGCTACCATCGTGCGCCTCCTTGTGCCGCCGGAGGCCGGCGAGCTCACCGGCTACACCGCCGACGTCCGTCCCGAGTCCACCCGCTCCGAGCCGGTGTGGCGCGCCGTTCCCGCAAGCATCCAGCAAATCGTGGATATACTCGTCATGTTCCGCAACGAAATCTCCAAGTGGATCGCCGGTTCCGGGGAGGTCCAGTTCTCCGGCCCCGTCGGCATCGCCCGTATCACCGGAGAAGTAGCCAGCGCCGGCCTCAGCCCGCTGATCACGTGGACCGCGCTGCTCAGCATCAACCTGGCCATCGTCAACCTGCTGCCCATTCCGGCACTCGACGGTGGCCGCATCACCTTCATATTGGTAGAATTAGCTCGCGGCGGCCGACGCCTGGCGCCCAGCAAAGAACGGGTCGTCCACATCATCGGCTTCGCCGTGCTGATAGCGATGATCATCGTGATCAGCGTCAACGACATTCAGCGCATCCTGGGGGGCGCCGAGCCCTTCGGCTAGACAGCATCGAGGCCCACCATGCCCCCACGCCGGGTCACCAAGCCCATCTACGTCGGCGACGTGAAGGTCGGCGGCGACGCGCCCATCACCGTCCAGTCCATGACTAAGACGGACACCCGCGACGTGGACGCCACCGTACGCCAGATCCACGAGCTCGAAGACGCCGGCTGCGAGATCATCCGGTCCGCCGTTCCAGACATGGAAGCTGCGAAGGCGCTCGGGGCGATTAAGAAACAAATCAGCATCCCGCTGGTCGCCGACATCCACTTCCACTACCAGCTTGCGCTCGAAGCCCTCAAGCAGGGCGTCGACTGCCTGCGCCTCAACCCCGGCAACATTCGGGACCCCGCCCGCGTGCAAGATATCGTCTACGAGGCCAAGGCCCGCCAGGTGCCGATACGTATCGGCGTGAACTTCGGCAGCCTCCCGCCCGTGGGCGCCATCGGCGTCACCAAGGGCCAGCATCGATCCGCCGACGGCGTCAACATGCTCGTGAAGGGCTCCGAGGCGAGCGGCGAGGGTGCCGGCATCTCCGTGGTCGATCACATGGTTGCAACGGGCCTCTGGGAGATCAAGCTCCTCGAGGAGCTCGACTTCGACCTCATCAAGATATCGCTGAAGGCCTACGACATAGACACCACGATAGAGGCCTACCGCAAGCTCGCGGCGCTGGTGGAGTACCCATTCCCCCTCGGCATCACCGAAGCCGGCACTGCCCGCTCTGGCTCCATTCGCAGCGCCATCGGCCTCGGCCTACTCCTCTACGACGGCATCGGCGACACGATCCGTGTGTCGCTCGCCGACGAATCGCTCGAGGAGGTCGAGGTCGGCTACGAGATACTCAAGGCGCTCGACCTGCGCAAGAAGGGAGTGCAGATCGTCGCCTGCCCATCATGCGGGCGCGCCGATGTCGACATCCGCAAGCTCGCCAACGACGTGGAAGCCCTGCTGAAGGACATGGACACGCCGGTGAAGGTCGCCGTGATGGGCTGCGAGGTCAACGGCCCAGGCGAGGCCAAGGACGCCGACGTGGGCATAGCAGCCGGCAACGGACGGGCCGTCATCTTCCGCAGGGGCAAGAAGGCCCGCATCGTAGACGCCGCCGAGATGCTTACGTCCTTGATGGAAGAGGTGCGCACCGTTTCGGCCGAGCTAGCACAGGCCTAGCCCTGTGCGCCTGATTGGTCTGAACATCCGCCTAGCGGCTCCGGGCTGAAGCCGCGGGACGGCGGTTTTGTTGGCCCTCTCTATGCTGAGCAGCAGCAGCAGGTGCAGGCCATCCGCCCTGCCGGGAACAAGAGGATGTCCCCTCTCGCCAAACGCGCCGGGCGTGGCACCAGTTATCGCAGCGCGGCAGCGAAATCCCTTACACCAACGGCTTCACCGCCACCACGCCGAGGCTCACCATGGACCGCGCGGCCGCCTCTATCACCGCTCGCGGCACGTCAAGGTCCTCCGTTATAGCGGACGCCAGCGCCTCCTCGAAGCCCAGCTCCACCGGGTACGCATTCCGGTGGTTGATCGTCACGTTCACGAATCCCGCCGCAGCGATCGTCGACACGTAGTCCTCCACTGTGATCGCCCCCGACAGGCAGGCCATCTTCGCCGCGGGCGAGTCCAGCACTGCATCCGGCAGCTCCACCGTCTGGATCGTGTCGGAGATAGCGATGCGCCCGCCAGGCTTGAGCGCGCGGAACGCCTCGCGAAATACCTGCGCCTGGTCCGAAGACAGGTTGATCACGCAGTTCGAGATCACCAAGTCCACCGACGCATCGGACACTGGCAGCGACTCGATCTCACCCTCGCGGAACTCCACGTTCGCGTAGCCGCCCGCCTCAGCATTGGCGCGAGCCCTCGCAAGCATCTCCGGCGTCATGTCCACGCCGATCGCGCGGCCCACTGGCCCCACCTGCTGCGCCGCCAGGAACGAGTCGAACCCGGCGCCCGAGCCGAGGTCGAGCACGACCGCCCCTTCAGGCACGTCGACCATGGCTAGAGGATTACCGCACCCCAAGCCGAGGTTCGCGCCGTCCGGAACGCACGCCATCTGCTCGGCGCTGTAGCCGATCGCGGCACTCGCCATCTCGGGTGACGCAGCGCCGCAGCACAGCATGCTCAGATCGTTCGGATCGGCCAGCGCGATCTGCGCATACGCTCGACTCACCGTTGGTTTCACATCGCCTGCCATGGCAACCGCACCTTTGCTCCCCGATGGGCCACACGGGCCATGTCAGCATGCCTCTCCGTGCTACAATAAGGCAATATGCTCAAGAAGTTCCTCTCCCGTTTTCGCTCTCGACCCAGTCCCGAAGCCACCGATTCCCCGCCCAAGCCGCAGCCCGAGCAGCGCGCCGCCCCGAGCGACGTGAAGCCGCAGCGCGAGCGCCGGCGCGGGCCACGCCCCCCTGCGGCCCCACAGCCTACCGCATCAGCACCGCCCACAGCGGCGGCACAAGACCGGCCCCCCCGACGGCGTCGCCGCCGCAAGCCGGCCGGTCCTGGAACCGAGTCCACGAGCGCCGCCCCGGCGCGACGCGAAGCGGTCACCGGCCGGCAGCCACGTGATATCCCCTTCGGCAGCGTCCACGTCTCCGCCCCCGTAGCCAAGGCCCTCGGCGACATGAACTACGAGGCGCCCACGCCTATCCAAGAGCTTGTGGTGGCGCCCATGCTTGAGGGCCTGGACCTGGTGGGGCAGGCCCAAACCGGCACTGGCAAGACCGCGGGCTTTGGCATCCCGCTTGCCGAGGTCGTCGACGGCGCCGAGCTCTACGTGCAGGCCATCGCTCTCGTGCCCACCCGCGAGCTCGCTCGCCAGGTAGCCGCCGAAGTCACCCGCATCGTCAAGTACCGCGGCATCCGCGTTGCCGCCGTCTATGGCGGAGCGCCTATGGGACGCCAGATCGCTGACCTCGACGCCGGAGCGCAGATCGTCGTGGGCACACCCGGGCGGGTCATCGACCTGCTCGATCGAGGTGTCCTCAAGATCGAACGGGTGCGCACCGTCATCTTGGACGAGGCCGACCAGATGCTCGACATCGGCTTCCTCCCCGACATCCGTCGCATCCTCCGATCGACGCCACGGTCCCGCCAGACGGCGCTGTTCACCGCCACCGTACCCACTCAGATCCGCCGGCTGATCTACTCCTATCTCAATGAGCCACAGTGGTTCCGCGTCGGCGAGGAGTCCACGCCGGTCGAGTCCATCCGCCAGATGTACTGCGAGGTGGCGCGCCGCGACAAGCTCGACGCCTTACTCGAGATACTGCGCAACGAGGACGGTGAGCAGACGCTGCTCTTCCGCCGCACGCAGGAGGACGTCGATTGGCTGGTGCGCATGCTGAAGCGCAAGGGCATCGCCGTCGACGCGATTCACGGCGGCCTGCGGCAGTCCGAGCGCAACGCGGTCATGCAAGCATTCCGCGACGGCAGGGTGAAGCTCCTGGTCACCACGAGCCTCACTTCGCGCGGCATCGACGTGCCCGCCACGAGGAGTGCGAACAGCACGGCGATGGCGCCGACGTAGACGACGTACAGTTCGGCGGTTTGCCGGGGCAGATTCCGTCACCCACGAACACAGGAACTTACGGAGGACACGAGCAGCAACAGGGCAATGTGAATGGTGCCGACACGCCACAGCAACAGGGCATGGGCACGCCCCAACAGGGCATGGGAACGCCACAGCAACAGGGCACACCAC
>CAZQVD010000189.1:4075-4382 GCA_964596665.1 uncultured Dehalococcoidia bacterium | reverse complement strand
CATCTGCGGATTGCCGTTGTACGCCGTCACCCTGCCGCTGAGCGCGATCAGCGGAGCGGGAGCGCCGGTCGCCGAGGCTGCCGCGAGCGCCTTCCGCACGTTCGTGGCGACCCATGGCTGGTTCCACCACATGACGCGGAGGTTCCCCGTCTCGTCGCCCACGACGCCCTCGGTGTTCCGCATCCTGCCGCCGCGCCCCATCCTGCGCTCCCGCATCTCCCAAACGGAGGCGATGATGGTCTGCTCCTCGCCGGGCTGGAGCGGCGCGATGCGGGAGATGCGAACGGAAAGTCGAAGCCGTTTTTTC
>CAZQVD010000189.1:0-4065 GCA_964596665.1 uncultured Dehalococcoidia bacterium | reverse complement strand
GTCAAGGTGCCGATTGGGGAACAACAGCACGAGGTCGCGGACGGTCGTGACGTTGTGGACGGTGAGCTTCGCGGCGCTGGGTCGGTTCACGCTACGCAGCAGTTCCACCGGCGAGTTCAGTGTGAGCGCCGGCGCCTCCGGCTTGGTGACGGGCTGCGGCGGGGCAGGCGTGGGCGCGTGCGTGCGTGCGTGCGGGACGTCGGGGAGCACCCGAAGCACCTGCTGGGTCCAACGCTCGCGCTGCGCCAAGCTCAGATCGCCGTAGGCGGCGGAGAGCAGGCCATGGTCCGCCAGGGGGCGCAGCCCGGACTCGCGGGCAGACTCGGCCAGGAGCGTACGCAGGAAGCCGTCGAGGCCTCCCGCCACGGCGCGGTTGGCGAAGCCGCTCGCGGCCTCCATGCTGAGTATGTTGCGCAGCGCGCGCAGATGCCGGCTGCCCTGTGATGGCTTGGTCGTCACGTTGCTAAGACTAGCGGACGCTCACTCGGACCTTCAACGCCCGGCAGTCGTCATGCGGGCCGATCTGCGCGTGCCGTCGTGCCGTGCAGTGGGCGGGGTGTGACGGCCAACAATACGATGCCCGCGGCCAGGAAGCCGATCGCCAACAGCCAGGCGGGCGAATAGCTCCCGAACGTATCGAAGATAAGGCCGGGAGCTGCGCTTCCGGCGGCGCTGAAGCTGAGCGTCAGCGGCAGGGCCAACCCGCGGATCGCGCCGATGTGGTTGCGTCCGAAGTAATGCGGCCAGACGTGGGCCTGAAGCAGCATTGCCGCGCCCACCCCGCCCCCGGACAGCGCCCCCGCGACCAACATCTGCCACTCGCTCGTCGCGTTCATGGTGATGATGAGCGCGCCGATCACTGCGGCGAACCCCGCGGCGGCCAGAAAGCGCGGCTGGAAGCGGTCGATCACGGTTGCTAGACCGGCCCCCACGATCACCTGGCTGAAGGCCTGCGCGCCGAAGGCCCAGGCCACTGCCTGCGCCCCGAATCCCAGCGCCGCGTAGTAGGGAACCCAGTACAGGCCGATCGAACCCATGGCCAACATGACCGTGCCGAATGCGAGAGATAGCCGCCAGAACGTCGAGGACCGGAATGCGTCCCGCACGGGCCACGGATACTCGCTCCCGGCCGGAGGCGTGGTCGCGGACTGGCCGACCGGATTGGGAGTGGGGTCGCCGTCGGGCTCCAGTCCCATATCTTCCGGCGCGTTGCGCAGAACGAGCCAAGTCAGCAGCAGAATCGACATGCTGCCCGTGAGGCCCAGAGTCACCCAGGTGGCGCGCCAGCCGAGTGTCTCCAACATCGCCTGGGTTATGGGACCGGAGAGCGCTATTCCCATGGGCACACCCAGGAACACCAGGGACATTGCCTTGCCGCGCTTGCGGACGAACCATTTCGCCACCGGGACGGTGATGTATAGCGTGCTACTGCCCCAGAAGCCGAGCAGGCCCATGAAAAACAGCAACCCGATCATCTGCCAACCCGCGTCGACCAGCGCCATGCTCGCGACGCTGCCGCCCATGAGCGCGACCGCGATGGCCAGCGGCCCCCGCGTGCCTCGGTGGTCTAGGACGCGGCCGATGAGCGGGGCGGAGACGGCGAACCCGATCAGCCTCGCGGTCGCCGCCAGGCCGAAGGGCGTGAGGCCCATGCCGAGCTCCTCGGACATCGGAGCGATGAAGAAGCCGAAGTTGCCGACGCCCATGCCCATGCTGAGCCCGCCCACGACGCTGAGCGCCGCGACGACGGCCCAGCCGTAGAAGTAGCGGGTTGCGCGCAAGGGGCTCCGGCGCTAAAGGCGCTGCGTCTGGCCGGTGTCGGATGCTCGCTGAACGGCGTCGATGAACCGATGGTGCGCGACCGCCGAGTCGAAGTCGGGGTCGAACGAATCGTCGCTCGCGAAGGAGTCGGCGAAGCTCTTCCACAGCTTGCCGATGTTGATGGCGGAGCCGGTCAGCCCAAGCGCATCGACCCACGGGTCCTGCGGCACTTCAATCTCAGCGAGTTCTGTGGTGCCACCCGTCGCACCGAACAGCTTGGTGGGCGCGTTCACATGGGGCGAGTTGCTCGCTACGATCAGCAGCGTCCCCTTAGTCCCCTCGACCTCCAGCCGATGCCCTGTCCCGGCCCCTGCCACCGCGGCCACGTGGGCCGAGATCGTGGCACCGTTCTTCAGGCGCCCGCTTACCAACACGTTGTCTGGTGCGTCGACGGCGTACTTTTCCCCCGTGTCGGAGGCCGTCCACTCGCCGACCTGGCAGCTAACGACCGCCGCGATCGAGTCGATGGGACCGACCGCGGCCATAAGGCCGTCGATGGCATGCCCGAAGGCGATGGAGAGTGTGTTAGCGCCTTGCGATGCGTCCTTCATCCACGTTCGGGCTGCGGGAGGCGAGAGCGAACCCGGCGTCAGTTGGGTCATGCTTACCGATAGCATGTCTCCTATGTAGCCCTCGTCGATGAGGCGGCGCACGTGTGCGTATTCGGCGGAGCGGCGAGCCTGCAATCCGATGGCGGTACGAACGCCCTTCCGCTTGGCCAATGCGGTGAGCTGCTCGGCCTCCGCCGTGGTGGCGCCTAGGGGCCATTCGGTGTACACGTGCTTGCCTGCGCTGAGAATGTCGGAGGTGAGCGCCAGGTGATGCGGTAGCTTCACTGCTACTGCCGCGATGTCGATGTCGGCCTTTTCCAGCATTTCGCGGTGGTCCGCGAAGGCCTGTTGCGCGCCGAATTTTGTCGCGGACTCATCGGCTGATTCCTGGCGTGTGGTGCTCACGGCGACGAGTTCCAGCCCCGGCAGGCCTGCGGCAAAACCAGGTAGGTGCGCCCGCGAGGCCCACCCAAGGTTCGGGTTTGCTCCGATGATCCCCACACGTAGCTTGTCGGCCATGATGGCCACCTCCGTTGTCTTACGAGGCGAGCACCATAGCGCAGTTGCATGCGCCCGGCCATACTGCCTAGACTCCCCGCATCCAGCGAGACGAAGGAGAACGGCCATGTCGTGGATCAGTGAAGAAGACGTCGAGGTGTCTCCCATCATGAAGGTCATGTCCATCAACCCGGAGGCCATGGCCGGCGTGCGGGACATGAATCGCCACATCACCTTCGGCGCATCGGCGCTGACACGCGTGCAGGAGGAGGCCATCGCGACCACCGTCTCCGTGGCCAACTCCTGCCGGTACTGAACGACCGCCCACGGAGGGTTCCTCCGCCAGCACTCAGGCGACCCCGAGCTCGCGAGCCGCATCATGCACGACTACCGTAGCGCGGATCTCGACACGGAGACCCACGCCATGCTCGACTACGCCAACAAGCTCACCAAAACCCCATCCGACGTCCACCACGACGACTTCCAGAAACTCAAGGACATCGGCCTGACGGACCAGCAGATACTCTCCGTCGTCCTGATCACCTGCACGTTCAATTTCATGACCCGCCTTGCCGACGGCCTGGGCGTGGAGCCCCGAGAGGAGACGGCCAAGGCCGCCCTCGAGTGGTTGAGCGGTCCCGCACGCGAGCAGAAATGGCTCGTCGAGCCCAAGGCGTAGCCTCGTCAATCCCAGGATTCAACTACAAAACGTAGCAAGAGGAAGTAACAATGCGTGTTGGCTTCGTCGGCCTCGGCAATATGGGTGGCCCCATGGCGCTCAACCTTCTCGCCGCGGGCCACACCCTTACAGTGAATGACATCCATCCAGCCGTGGCCGCTGAGCACCTCGAGCGCGGTGCAACGTGGGCCGTTGTTCCCAGGGACGTCGCGAAGGGGAGCGACGTCGTGTTTACTTCGCTTCCAGGACCTGCAGAGGTTGAGGAGGTTGCGCTTGGCGAGGATGGCCTCATCGAAGGTCTTGCTGCGGGCGCGATCTACGTCGATCTCTCCACCGGGTCGCCTACCGCGATCCGGCGCATCGCCGAACGCATCGAGGCGGCAGGTGCACATCTGCTCGATGCTCCCGTCAGCGGCGGGCCGATGGGCGCGCAGTCGGGCACGCTTGCCGTGATGGTGGGCAGCGACGAGGCGGTATTCGAGCACGCGAGGCCGCTGCTAGAGACGCTCGGCGGCG
>CAZQVD010000188.1:0-4386 GCA_964596665.1 uncultured Dehalococcoidia bacterium | reverse complement strand
CAGTCCGCCCCACGGCGGCGTGTAGAACGCCACCTGCACCTCGCCGGTATGCAGCGCCTCGGCTGGGTTCTCGATATGCGTCGCCCACACCTTGAACTTGTCCTGCGGCCGCCGGTCGCGCAGGCCTACCCCCAAGATGCCAAGGATCTTGGCGAAGTTGTTGGAGAACGCCTGCATGGTGACTTCCATGGCTGGCTCCTATAGGTCGGGTCGGCCTACAGGCCGTACAGCGCGACCGCGTTCTCACCCATGATCGTGTCGATGATGCGCGGTTCCACCTCGCCCTTCTCCCGCATCAGCCGCATCGCTTCGATCTCCGACGATTGGTCCTGGTGCCCGTAGTCCGTGCCCACCACGATGTTGTCCTCCCCCGCGTACTTCAGCACGTAGGGCAGGTCGTCGTCGGTCTGGCACGTCACCCAGATGTTGTTCGTCTTCATCGGGTCGTCGTCCAGCTTGCGCCCGCGCGTCTCCAAGCGGCGCTTCAGGTCGTGCAGCATGTAAGGCACCCACTGCGCGCTCGCCTCGATGAACCCGAACTTCAGGCCAGGGAACTGCTTCGGAATCTCGTTCGTAAACAGCATGTGGCACGCTGCCACAGACATCAGCCGCAGCCTGCCGAACGTACCCCCCACGCCGTCGCCGAAGTAGAGGTCGTTGATGTAGTCGTTCGAGCTGCCGATGTGCACCGTCACCGGCACGTTCAGGCGCGCGGCCTCCTCGTACAGCGGGAAGAAGTGCGGATCCACCACTATGCGCTCGTCCTCGAGACTGCGCATGGTGATTCCGCAGGCCCCGTTCTCCATTGCGTAGTGCAACTCCTCGATCGCCGCCTCGATTGTCGACATGGGCAACATGGCGGTATAGCGCAGACGGCCCGCGCTGCGCTCCCAGATGTTCGCGAGCCAGCGGTTGTACCCCTTGGAGATTGCGATCTCCGCGTCGGGCGAATCGCACATGCGGCTGATGTACATCGTGGGGTAGAGCACTTGCACGTCGATCCCCAGCTCGTCCATGTGGGCGACGCGTCCGGGTATGTCCTCCATGTAGCGCATGCTGTCGTTAACCTGCATCTTGCGCTCCACCTTGTCGGAGATACCCTTCGCGTTCACGGGGCCGCGGGCCCTCCCGCGCTCCTTGCCCTCGATCACCCAGTAATCGACCCCGTCCCTGTTCACGATCTCGGGCCGGTACTGAGCGTCCGACGGGAGCATGAACTCCCAAGTGTTCGGTCCTTCGATGACGTGAGCGTCCGAGTCGATGACGGTCATGGCATGCCTCCAGAGCGTACGCCTGCTGTTTCTTTCGGAGGACGCTAGCACCGGGGTTGGGCGCTGTCAAAGCGCCCCGCAGCGCGGAAGTGCCTCACGTCCCGCGAGCCGCTACACTACGCGCGCTGCGGAGCAAGATAGGGAGGGGTCCCATGGCGGTTCGGATCGGCGTGATTGGGGTCGGTTTCGGTGCGAAGGTGCATATACCCGCCTACCAGGCTGAGGGCCTGGAGGTCGTGGCCGTGTGCGCCCGCCGAGCCGAGCGTGGCGCCGATGCCGCTGACCGCTTCGGCGTCCCCAACGTGTTCACCGACCACCGGGAGATGCTGAAGATGCCTGGGTTGGACGCCGTCACGGTCGCCAGCCCTCGCCCCCTGCACTATGAGATGACCATGGACGCGCTGGAGGCGGGCAAGCACGTGATCTGTGAGAAGCCCTTCGCCACCCAGCTCCACCAGGCCCGTCAGATGTGGGAGGCCTCGCGCCACGCTGACGTCACGTCCATGGTCGCGCACGAGTTCCGATTCGCCCCCGCGCGGGCCCTGGCGCGGGAGTTCATCCATGACGGTTACATTGGCAAGCTCCAGATGGCAACGGTGTCTGTGATGCGCCGCAACGACCGACTGTTCGAGGACGCGCTGTGGTCCGACGCGGACGACGCGGCCACCGGCAACGGATTGTTGTGGAGCCAGGGCTCGCACTACGTCGACTGTCTTCGCCATTGGTTCGGCGAGGTCACCACCGTATCCGGCAAGGTGTTCACCCACGCGCCTCCAAGGGTTGTCGACGACAGTGGCCAGACGGCGCTGCCCACAGCCGACGACGCCTTCACCTTCACGCTGGAATTCGAAGATGGCGGCTGGGCGACCATGACCGCGAGCTACGCGTCGGCCCATGGCCCCGGCGTGCGCGTCGAGGTCTACGGCACCGATGGCACCTTGGTAACACCGCAGCCCAACGTGGATTCGCCCAACCCGCCGCCCCACGGCAAGCTACTCGGCGCTCGTGTCGGCCACCCGGAGTTGGCCGAGATCCCCATCCCCGAGTGGCTGGACCCCTATCACGACGAGGGCCACGAGGGCCTCATGCCGATGCGGATGCTGGCACGTGAGTTCGTACGCGGCGTCGAATCCGGCACCTCGCCTAGCCCGAGCTTCTACGACGGCTACCGCTGCCAGCAAGTGCTGCACGCGGTGCGCGAATCGTCAAGGACCGGCCGGGAGGTCGTCATCCCGCTGGAAGATACTGACTCCTAGACGAGAGAGGAACCCATGAAAGCGCTCGAAGCCGTTGCCGAGATACTGAAAAGGGAAGGCGTGGAATACCTCTTCTGCTATCCCACGACACCCATCATCGAAGCGGTGGCCCATGTGGGCATCCGGCCCATCGTCTGCCGTCAGGAGCGCGTTGGCCTCGGCATGGCCGATGCCTACAGCCGCATAAACAACGGCAAGCGGATCGGCGCTTTCGCCATGCAGGGAGGCCCCGGCGCCGAGAACGCCTTCCCCGGAGTGGCGACTGCCTTTTCCGACTCGACTCCCGTGCTGCTGCTTCCCTCCGGCTACCCGCGGGAGCGCGAGGGGTGGCCACGCTACTTCACGGCGCCGCGCGGCTATGCCGGCATCACCAAGTGGCTGGAGCAGGTGAACGACGCCTCGCAGGTGGAGGAGGCTATGCGCCGTGCTTTCTCTCGTATGCGTATGGGCCGCCCGGGCCCCGTGATGATCGAGGTGCCCGCCGACCTGGCCGAGGAGGAGCTCGCATCGCTGACCTACGAGCCCGTGCGCGTGACGCGATCCTCGGGCGATCCCGCCGATGTGGAGCGGGCTGCGCGCGCGCTGGTCGGCGCCGCGGTGCCCCTGATCCACGCAGGCCAGGGCGTGTTGTACGCGGAGGCGACGCCAGAGCTGATCGAGCTCGCCGAGATGCTCGATGCGCCCGTCGTGACAACGCTGCTGGGCAAGAGCGGGTTCCCGGAGGACCATCCGCTGGCCCTGGGGACGGCGGCCGGCGCCATGACGGGCCCCGCATCGCACTTCCTACGCAAGGCCGACGTGGTCCTCGCGGCTGGTGCAAGCCTGGCGAAACACGCCATGTCGGCGACGATCCCCGGTAGCAAGACATTCATCCAGATCACCAACGACGAGGCAGACCTCAACCGCAACTACACTGTGGAGCACCCGATCCTGGGCGATGCCAAGCTCGTGTTGCGTCAGATCATCGAAGCGGTGCGCGACGTGCAGGGCGCCAACGCCAAGGCGTCCGATGGCGCCGTCGCTGCCGAGATCGGTGCGGTGCGCGATGAGTGGCTCGCCGTGTGGATGGCCAAGCTCGAGTCCAAGGACGTGCCGATCAACCCGTACCGCGTCATCTGGGAGCTGAACCGGACCATCCCGGCGTCGGAGGCCATCGTGACGCACGACTCCGGCAGCCCCCGCGACCAGATGGTTCCCTTCTATCGTGCGGCTGGTCCGCGCAGCTACATCGGCTGGGGTAAATCGCACGCGCTGGGCACAGGCCTCGGCTTCGCCATGGGCGCCAAGCTGGCGGCACCTGACAAGATGTGCATCAACTGGATGGGGGATGCGGCTTTCGGCATGACGGGTCTCGACTTCGAGACCGCCGTACGAGCCAAGATCCCCATCACGACGATCGTCTCCAACAACTCCACCATGGCGATTGAGACGTCGCATATGACGCACTCGCACGAGGCTTATTCCACGCGCGACGTGGGCGGCAACTACGCCGACTTGGCACGCTCGCTCGGCGGATGGTCGGAGCGTGTAGAGGACCCGGCGGAGATCGGCCCTGCGCTGCTGCGGGCCCGCAAGGTCAACCACGAAGAGGGCCGCCCCGCGCTGCTCGAGATGATTACGTCAGCCGAGACCGAACGCTCGCAAGGCTAGCCCGACGAGGCCCGTCTCCTGAGCGGCGCCCCGGCCGCGTGCAAAGAGGCCAGAATCTCCCGGTAAGACCGCCACGTGCCGGTCTCGTGGTAGGAGATGCCATGCGTCTCGCAGAACGCCTTGACGATCTTTCCCGCTTCGCCAAGCTTGTTGCGCGGCATGGACGGGAAGAGGTGATGTTCGATCTGATGATTCAGGCCGCCGTACAT
>CAZQVD010000187.1:0-4441 GCA_964596665.1 uncultured Dehalococcoidia bacterium | reverse complement strand
GCGTTGCCAAATTCGCTGGCAATGGTTGAGACGGCCACTACGTGATCCGCGTCGGTCGCATGCTTGAGTCCCAGCAGGAACCCGAGCGACATGGCCATGATTGCGCCTGAGTTAACGTCCATGGCTATCCCGCCGCGCCCGCATGCGTGTGCGGATGCTGATGCGCGTTACCGCGATGGGAGTGCGCCGTGTCGGCGCGGCAATCGGCGCAGAGACCACTGATCGTGGAGTGTTCCATGTGCAGCTCGAAGCCCGTCTCCCCCAGCAGCCGGTCGTGAAGCTCGTCGAGGTAGGCTGGAGGAACGTGGATAGCCGTCCCGCAGTGCTCGCATACCATGTGATCGTGCCGGTGATGCGGATCGGCGATTTCGTAGTGACTGATCCCGCTGCGGACCACTTCGTTCAGGAGGTGCAGGCGCTTCAGCAACGTCACCGTTCGATAGACCGTCGCCTTGTCTATCGCTGGATTTTTCTCGGCGAGTCGACGCTGGATGTCCTCCACGCTAATGTGGCCTGCTGTCTCGGCGATCGCGGTCAGCACCATGACCCGCTGTGGAGTCAGGCGGTGCCCGGAATTCCGTATGGTCCTTATGGTGTCTGGAGAATCGAACAAGGGCTTATTGCAATTAATTGCAATAAGCTTTTAGCCGAGCGCAGGGTCGTTGTCAAATCGGTCCGCGCGAGCCGACCACCGCCGAGTTGCACGGCGGACAGACCATGACCGCGATGACGTTGCGGGGAACGCCGCCGGAGAATATCTCGCTGTAGCCCATTACGTGACGGCTGAAGTTCTTGGTCCACTTGGGTCCGGCCAGGGCACTCGCATACGTACGCTCACGACCCGGTGTCCAGGCCGAGAAAGTCGCCTGCTTTGGCCGCTCGATGGGTGGTGGCGTGGCCGTCGAGCTGACGACCCGGAACGACCCATCGGTCTCGTTCTCGAAGGGTGGCGAGGTGTACTACATAGAACAGGAGTGCTTCCACGAGGAGATGGGCCGTTGCCGCATCCGCGCTTTCGGCTCAGCGCCAGCCGTCGTGGGAGTAGCGCTCGACCGCCTCCTCGTCGAGCACCACGCCGATGCCCGGCTCTTGAGGGATCACCAGTCCGTTGCCTTTGATCTGGAGGCGCGTCTTGAATACCTCCATCAGGTTGAGCACCTCGGTGTCGGTGAAAAACTCCACGTGAGTGGCGTTCGGCGTGGCCGCGACCAGATGCACGTGCACGTCGGCGAGCCAGTGCGGTGCGATGGTGATGCCCTTGGCCGCGGCGTAGGCGGCGACCTTGCGGAACTCGGTGATGCCGCCGATCACGCCCGCGTCCGGTTGGATGATGGCGGCGGCGCCACGCTCGATCATGTCGACGAAATCCCACCGCGTCTGGTGGATCTCACCCGTGGCGATGGGCGGCGCCACGGCCGCGGCGATGGCGGCGCTCGCCTCCATGTCGTCGGGCATCGTCGGCTCCTCCACCCATCCGAGGTCGTAGTCCTCCCAGAGCCTGATGGCCCGGATCGCCGATGTAGCGTCGTTCCAGGCGTTGTTGGCGTCAACGAAGAACTCCACGTCGTCGCCGACGGCATCGCGTACGGCGGCGATACGCACCGCATCCTCCCGCCCGCTGACACGCCCAACCTTGATCTTTACGGCTTCAAGCCCGAGGTCGACGTACCCCGCGCACTCCTTGGCCAGATCGGCGGGCGCCTTGCCGTCCAGGTAGTATCCACCGCTGGCATACGCAGGCGCGATGTCCCTGTAATACGCGCCCAAGTACCGGTAAAGCGGCAGATCAACGGCCTTGGCGTTCGCATCCCACAGCGCGATGTCGATAGCGCTGACGGCCCGCAGCACAGCGCCACGGCGGCCCATGAGAAGCGCATCGCGATACATGGCGTCCCAAATCGATTCCGTATCGTTCGAGTCGGCGCCGACCACGTGCGAGGCGAGCAGATCGCGTACGATCTGAGTGACAATCCAACCTGCGCGATTGCCGCAGTAGCAGAACCCGAGCCCCTCGACCCTCTCCTCTGTGCGCACCTTCACCAGCGTGTAATGCCGCTCGCTCACCGTCCGGGTCGAGAATGAGGTGACGTTACGCAGAGGGATAACCATGGTGGCCGCGGTCAACTCGGTGATCTTCATGCCTTGCTCCTCATAGCTGGGCGCCACTTAATAGGGTCGGCCCGCGAAAGTGATGCCGGAAGTGATCCGGGCACCCGCTTCGTCGGCTCCGACGAAATCGGCGAGTATCTGTGTGATGCGCACGTCCAGCGTGGCGAAGTGGCTCGACGTTCCGGCGCGCGCCGCCGGAACCTCCTTGGCCGATCCCTTCACGTAGTACGTCATGCGCTCGTCCGCGAAGACCACCGTCACGCGGCCGTTGGCGCGCATGTTGGCCGTGGTGTTGCTGTCCGCATATGTCACGAGCCGTACGGTGCTCCGATCACGCGCACCCACTTCGCGGAAGCTCAGCAGCGCCGGGTGCGGCCAGCCCTCGCCGTCCACGGTCATGATGACAATGGCTTTCCCCGTTTGCTCGCTGACGTCCTCGTTCCAGAGCGCGTCGAACAGATCGTCGGGCAGCTCCGTGCCGATATCCTTTGACATGCGCGACCCCTGCTAGCTAGTCGGGCTCCTCGCCGGTCCAGCGCTTGAACTGGTCGTTCTCGATGTCCAGCAGGTCGAGGATCTTGCCGACGGTGTGGTTGATGATGTCGTCGATGGTCTTGGGCTGGCTGTAGAAACCTGGGATCGGCGGCAGGATCACGCCCCCCATGTCCGTGACCGCCAGCATGTTCATCAGGTGCCCGCGATGGAATGGCGTCTCGCGGGCGACGATGACTAGACGCCGCCGCTCCTTCAGACAGACGTCGGCCGCACGTGTGATCAGATCAACGTTGTACGAGTGGGCGATCGACGCCAGCGTCTTCATGGAGCAAGGCACCACCACCATGCCGCCCGTCTTGAATGACCCGCTGGAGACGCTCGCCGCCAGATTCCGCGGGTCGTGATACACGTCTGCGAGCTTGATTATGTCGTCGATCGCCCAATCCGGCGCCTCATACTTGATCGAGAGGTGCGCTCCCTCCGAAAGGATGAGGTGTGTTTCGATATCTGGCATGCCCTGCAGCACCTGCAGCGTGCGGATGCCGTAGATAGGAGCCGAGGACCCGGTGATGCCGACAATGATCTTGCGCGGGCTGGCCTGCGTCATGGAAGGCCGAACTCGTCCCAGCGCTGCGCTACCTTGCTTAGAATCTCCATCGTCGGCTTGGAGGCCGGCGGGATCGGGAACTCGGATTTCTTGTGCTCCCGTGTCGCGTTCACGCCCATGCCCTGGCGTGGCTGAATGAAGTCCATCTCCCCAGGCCTACCCAGGTGGCGCGGCAGCTCCTTGCCCAGGACGATGTGCTCCGACGGTTCCGCGAACGAAACGACGCGCCAAATGACGTCGTTCCAGTCGCGCACGTCGCAATCCTCGTCCACCACGATGACCCACCGGTAGCGTAGGTGCTCGTAGGCAGCGTCGATGATCTGCTGCGGCTGCTCAGCCGACTCGATCCTCGCTCGCACGATGATGCAGCCGCCCGCCCCTGCATCCGGGAAGTGGACCTCCTGGATGTTGGTCAACCCCGACTTGGACACCAGCGTGTTGAAGATCGACCCGGAGCGCATCAACGGCCGTGGGTAGTCTTCGATACGCCCGCAGATGAGGCCGAAGCTGATGGGGTCCTTGCGATGCGTGATGGTGTCGACTCGGAACACGAACGCTTCGTAGTTCTTGTTGTAGAACCCTGACGACTCGCCGTGCGGACCGTCGTAGTGCCGCTCGCCTGCTACGATCTCACCCTCCAGGATGATCTCGGCATTTCCGGGCACCATGATGTCGCTGGTCTCGCACTTTACCAGCTCCACTGGTCGGCCGGCCCATGCGCTCGCCGCGTCGTACTCTGCAAGCCCCCGTTCGTCCTCTGGCACCGCCGTGCCCGCCGCCAGCACCAGCAGCGGGTCCATGCCCAGCACCACCGCGCATGGCGTGTTCAGGCCCTTCGCCTCGTTCTCCAGCACGTGTGTCGCGCCGTTGCGGTCGCCCGCGCCCCCGTACGACGAGCCCTGTGGCGGCTTGGCGCCCACTTTGAAATCTCCTTGGATCTTCACCGTGGTGTGGTTCTTATCGATGATCATGGACCGATACTGTCCCATGTTGTGTGCCCCGGTCTTGGGGTCGATGGTCACCACGCCCGCGGTGGTTGCGATGTAGCGTCCTCCGTCCAGCTCGTGCCACAGTGGCGTGGGCAGCATCGTAAGGTCGACGTCCTCGTTGCCGATGACGACATCCTTCACGGGCGCCGTATCCACGTGCACCGCGGGCAGTCGGTTCACCATGCCGACTTTCACCTGGGCGTGCAGCTTATCCCAATCCCTCTCACCGTTGAAGGCGATG
>CAZQVD010000186.1:0-4459 GCA_964596665.1 uncultured Dehalococcoidia bacterium | reverse complement strand
TCATCGGATGCGGATCGATCAGGACGCGATCCTCGCCGTCAAGCCCCTCCCGGACGTACAGCACGGCCAAATCCTGATCGGCCTGGCGCCGGGTGTGGAAATAGCGTCCGCCCCGCTCGTTCGGCATTCCAACGGAATCGACCTCTAATACCGTGCCAGCTAACGCAGTCAGCGCATCGCGTCCAGGGAGCGAAGCGAGTACAGTGTCGGCATACCCGTTCTGGGCGTCGATCCAGTCACGCGTCTCCGGTGCCTGCTGGTCTTCGAGCCAACGATATGGGTCGTCGACCGCGACACCGTGCAACATCTCGACGAGCGCGTCGCGGCGGGTCTCCGGCGGCATCGGTACGTTACCTCGCGGATTTTCAGCGGCACAGGCAGACAACGCCGCAATCGCTAACACCGGCGACCAGAACACGCCCGCAGTCAGTCGCTCTCTTCTCCGAACACTCGGTTCAACCATCGGCCTATCTCCTGCACTTCCTCGAAGCAGACCTCGTGCGCCATCTCGTACTCGTGCCATTCAACCTGGTACCCAGCCGCGCGCAGTAACTCCGCACTGCCGTAACCCAACTGACGCGGTACCACGTCATCGTGCCGCCCGTGCGCTTGCAAAATCGGAACCTGCTGATTCGCTTCAGCAGCTTCCTTTGGTAGCCGCTCGTGCAAAGGCAGGTATCCGGACAGCACCAGGAGACCGGCCAATGGCGACTCGTGCCGTAACCCCGTAAACAACGCCATCGCTGCCCCCTGCGAGAAGCCGGCCAGCACGATGCGTGACGCAGGCACGCCACGGTCGATCTCCCGTGCGATCAGCATCTCGATTGAAGCGGCCGATTGGCGGATGCCGGCCTCGTCCTGACCGCGAGCGTCCAGACTCGCAATGTCATACCAAGCCGGCATCGGCGTACCCATGTTGATCGTTACCGGAATAACGGGCGCATGCGGAAACACGTAACGAACAGCCAGTTCCGGTGACACGCCGAGCTGCGGCGGCAATGATGCGAAGTCATTACCATCGGCACCGAGCCCGTGCAGCCAGATCACGGAAGCTTGTGCGGTACCGTCCGGCGACTGCTCGACAGTATCAAGAATGGGGTTCGCGGAGGTCACGGCGGTCTGTGGGCGTAGGATCGACGCCTCAGTGCGTCATCGCGTGGAGTATGAAGTTGATCCCGACGGCATACGAGGTCACCGAAAAGCGATAGAAAAATTCATAATCCTCTCCCTCACGCTCCCACCCGTCGGCGATGTCGGTGTTGTGGGTCATTAGCACCATCAGCCGCCCGCGCTCGTCGTAAATGCCACGCACGTGTACCTCGTCGCTATCGCGACCGCGTTCAGAGGTGCTGCTTCCCCCCACTCGCCGAAAATGCTGAATCGAAGGGACTTGTGGCACCTCAGACACATCGAACATGCCGTGGTGGATGGGGTCTGATATGGGAATATCTGCGATTGGGTATTGGCCGGGTGGCAACACCTTACCGATCTCTCCCGCCCACTGCTCCCAAGCGAACGGACCCCAGAAGTCGTCAACCCACAGAAAACCGCCCTTACGGAGGTATTCGCCTAGCCGCTCAACCTCCTCAGCATTGAAGAATGCGGTGCCCACATCGGACATGAACAGGAACGGATAACTGAAGAGCTGAGGATCGGTCAGCTGGACGACGACGTGATCGGGGTCATCGTGCGCAGTGAGACCGACCGGCGCGTTCGTCAGCTCGGACAGTCGGATCGTAAAGTTGATGTCGGCGTCGGGATAATCGGTGAACCAACCTTGGCCGCCCTGTTCGCGGTGAGTGCTCTGATAGAGCCCGCGGCTGAACGTAAACAATCGGTGAGTCGGCGCCCCGTCCGGAAACCGCGGTGGCACTCGACGACGGCCCCACCACTGTGCGGACAGCGTCACACCACAGAGCAACAGCACCAGCACGACGAAACCCACCCGCCGTGAGGTGACCTGACGACCGGTGCGCCACGATCTGTCGGTGCCCATGAAAATTACGACCAAGCTCACGCAAAAAGAAACGCGGCGGGGTAATGACCCCGCCGCGTCTCGGCACACTCGCCTTCAGAGTTCGGAGCCCAAGTTACTGTTGTTCAGCCAATGATTTGAAGTATTCCTCGATAAGATCACGGAACTCCGAGGGCACATCGTCACTCCCCGCCAGGAAGAGTTCGTCGCTGTCACCGTCTACCTCCCTGCGGAGCCGGTACTCAAATCGCTTCAATCCCTCCAGCACGAACGACTGCAACCGCGCGATCTCGTCCGCTGCTTGATAGATACGTGGATCATCGAGCTGCCGCATCGCTTGGATAACGTCGTTCAAATCGCCTACGTCGCCGAAGTTCTCACCGTTCAATAGACGCTGTAACTCCTGCGCATCAGCGCTCCGCTCCCGGAACTCACGCTGCCACTGTCGAACATCTCTTGGGTCAAAGTCTCCGGCCCGCCGATTCCCCGGCCCGCCGCCACCGAACGGACTACCGAAAGCATCACCGCCACGACCGTCGCCAACCCGGCCACCCTGTTGCCCTTGTTGGCCTTGCTGGCCTTGCTGGCCTTGCTGGCCTTGCTGGCCTTGCTGGCCTTGCTCGTTGGCCGCTTGCTGACTACCCTGCCGGATCCGCTGTTCGAGCGACTCGAGCCCCCGCATCAAATCTCGTGTCTGATCTAACGCCTGCTCAAGACCGGAACCTCGCGAATTTCCCACCGCCTCAGCCGCCTCGGCGAGTTGCTGCTCCAAGTCCTGGATATCGCCACCGATTTCTTCTTCAAACTGCTGCGCGTATTCCGGCGACCTCGCGCGCACCAGACCACGCGAGTATCGAATCTTCTCTTTTAGCTGGTTTTCACGGATTCCATTCGCCGCTTCCTGCAACGCACGAGAGGCATCACGCTCGTCTCGACGGAACTCAGCCGAGGTGGAGTCAAGCCCACGCTCAAGATCGGCCACCTGGGTCTCCATCTCATCCTTGCGTTCCATTAACCGACGAATCCGGTCGACTCGCGCCTCGTCCGCCAGCTCACCAAGACCGGCCACCTGATCGGCGATATCGGATCCTTCAGCAGCAAGGTCAGCGGCTCGACGCTGGGCCTCTTCGATATCTCTCGCAAGACGACCACTCTGCTGGGTTTGCAGCTCACGCTGGACCTCGCGCAACCGGTCTAGGGCGGCACCCGCTTCAGCGAAACCCTGGTTGTCCGCGTTGGCCGCCGCCTCCCGCATGGCATCAGCCGCCTCTTGCAACCGCCGAGCCGCTTGCATCATCTGTGGCGACTGTTGCTCACGTGCGAGGCGTTCGAGCCGGCGAGCCGCCTCTTCAGCTTCTTCCGCCAAAGCCCGCTGGGAGGCACCCCCGCCCGCCCGCGCGGTCTGTCCTCCGCGCGACCGACGACGCTGGCGCTCGGCTTCCTGTTCCTGCCGGCGCGCCAGTTCCTTGAGGCGCTCCATCATCTCGTCGATTTGGTTGTCCGAACTTTCCTGCTGCCCTCGCTGCACCGTCTCGTACTGGTTCTGCAGTTTGTCGAGCTCGAGTTCGAACAAGTCAGCCAAATCTTCGGCCGAGTTCTGGCCACCGCCGCCACCACCGCCACCACCACCGCCTTGCTGGACTCGAACCTCGTCGTAGGCTTCCTCGGCCCGCTGCAAATGCTGCAATGCGCGCTGTTCGGCGGGAAGCGCGGCGTCGACATCCTGTCCCTGCAGCGCCGTCTCCGCCGCTTCCATTTCCGTCGCAGCCCGCGGGAGAATCGCGAGAATCGAGCGGAACGCTGGGTCGGCTGGCATTACCCGGCTATTCATCCTTCGCAGCAACGTCTCCACCTGCTCGCGCAACCGACCCTGGGACAAAGTCAAGAAAACGAGGTTCTCGCGAAACTCGTCCTCAGAGAAGCTGTCACGGTCTCGGATCACGTTGAACGTCGCCGAAATCACCTGCCGTTGGGCCTCGGACAGGGCGCGAGCATCACCCCCACCGCCACCACCGCCCCCGCCACCGCCGCCCTGCGACTGCGCAGCACGGAAGTCGCGGCGGAACGCACGGACCTGGATGAAATAGAGGTCACTCTTGATCTCACGAGCAGCACCCAACTGGTTGTCGCCGGCCGTGCCGTAGTAGGACACGAAATCGCCAGGCTCCAACTCGAACTCTTCTAAGAACAGTGTGTGCCCGGCGGAAATTTCCTTCGACCCGCCCTCGTCCGAGTTGAAAAGGCTCACGGTCTCTTCGGGTCCGCCATTAACCGAATAGGTTAGGCTCAATGTGCGTACCCCGAAGTCGTCGTCGGCTCGCGCCTCAAGGAACACCTCCTCAATAGCGTTCGCCGTTGTGTCCCGGCCCGGTTTGACGAACATAACCGAGGGTGGCTGATCGGTGAGGACGTCAATCGTGTATTGCGGCGACGCATCCACGCGCTCTCCGCCAGGCCCCTCCAACTCAACCTGGTAGAAACCAT
>CAZQVD010000185.1:0-4489 GCA_964596665.1 uncultured Dehalococcoidia bacterium | reverse complement strand
GGGAGAAGCCGGCATCGCGGCCGAAGTAGTCGAAGACGGCGAAGTTGCCCGTGGCGGCGTGATAGCAGATGGGAAGGTCGAGCCGCTGGGCCTCTTCGTAGATGGGGAACATGAACGGGTCGCTGGGTCGGTGCGGCCCCTCGATGCCGCGGGCGAACACGGCGCACGCGCCATGCTCCTTGCCATAGTTGAGCTCTTCGATCGCCTTTTCCTGGGACATATGTGGCAGGACCACAGCCCAGCGGAGCCGGTCTTCGCTCTTGGACCAGATGTCGCCAACCCACCGGTTGTAACCCCGGGCGAGCGCCAGGTCGACCTCGGGGTGCGTGGCCAGCGGGCGCAGGAAGATGGTGGGATACAGGACCTGGGTGTCCACGCCGAGCTCGTCCATGTGGGCGAGGCGTTTGGGCACGTTGGTGGGCTCGCGCGTCTCTTCCGAGGTGTCGAGGCCCACGTTGACGCCCTTGGCGAACACGCGACCGTCGATGAACCAGTATTCGGGTGCGGGTGTTTTGAAGCCCTCCTTCGGGGCGAGGATGGCTGGCTTGTGGGCCTGATCCTCCTCGGGCATGAACTCCCACGTGCGCTCGCTCTCAACGACGTGCGCGTCCGCATCAATGACGGCCATGTCTCACCCCACGTTCCGCTCAGGCTTGGATGCTAGCAAATGTAGGCAGGCCCAAATCGCATGTCAAGCGAGCCCTCCAGCGCGCGCGGGTCCGCGTTGACGGCCTCGATGGCCCGCCCTATCCTGCCGCCTGTCGCCGTGTTTCACCCCTAGCCCGTCCACAGGAGCCTTCGAACCATGCTGACAGAGACTGTGCTCGCCAGCGGTATGCGCGTATGGGTCGCGCGGCCGGACACGGCGGAGCCGCGGCCGGCCGTCATCGCGATGCATGAGCGGTACGGCCCCATCCAACATAATAAGGATCTGGTGGAGTGGCTAGCCGCGGATGGCTTCGTCGGTTGCTTGCCGGATATGCACCATCGCTACAAGGGCGACCGAGACCTGGTGACGCAGGCCGAGGTGCGAGTGACCCTGAAGGACGAGGATTCGCTGGCCGACCTGGACGAGGCGATGGCGTTCCTGCGAACCCAGGACTACGTGATCGGCGATCAGACCGGCATCATGGGCGGTTGCCAGTCGGGCCGCGAGCCGATGCTATACGCGTCACAGCGGAGCGACGTGTCAGCGATCGCGTTCATACACGGAGGGGTCTACCAAAGAGAGTTCGAGCCGGTGCCGGACCGCCCCACGTCGGTCTCCGACTTCATCCTCAAGATCGGCTGCCCGGTGCTGGGCATGCTCGGCGAGGAGGACGCATTGGTGCCAATGGAAAACGTTGCGCGCTTCCGTAGGGAGATGGAACAGGCTCGGAAGAGCTACCAGGTGCGCGTGCTCGGCAGCGCGCCACATGGCTGGCTGGACACCACGCAGCCACACCTGTACGAGGAGCGTCAGGCCGCAGACGCGTGGCGGACGCTGATCGCATTCTGGACGAGCACGCTAGGTGGCGATTGGGACCGCAGGCGGGTGATTTGGCGGTTCGACGCTGACACGTCGCCAGATTACGATTTCAGCAAGCTCGAAATGCGACCGCGTCCGACGTGGTTCGTGCACCACTAGGTGTGGCGTCCGGAGACGATGGCGCGCTAGGTGGGACTTGAACCCACGACCTCATCCTTCGCAGGGATGCACTCTATCCATCTGAGCTACTAGCGCGTATTCGCGAACCGGGTTGCGATAAAAGAGGAGACTGGTGCCGAGGGCGAGATTCGAACTCGCACGCCCGTAAGGACACTGCGCCCTGAACACAGCGCGTCTACCGTTCCGCCACCTCGGCATGTCATCTGGTGGGCGATACAGGACTTGAACCTGTGACCTCTTGCGTGTGAAGCAAGCGCTCTAACCAACTGAGCTAACCGCCCTTCTATGGCTTATTCTCCACGCTCCCGGGAAAGGTGTAAAGGCCCAAGCTCGGCCTCACGCCCGCCATGTGACACGCCGCCGATGCTAAGCGTCACGAAGGTCCTGGTTCGTGCTGAGCAGCACCTTGAGGTGGGCGCGCTCGCGCTGCCATTGCCAGGCTTGCGCATACGACTCCAGCGGCAGTATCTCGCCGATGTGATCGTCGAGGTTGATGACGCCTTCGGTGACGAGGCGGATCGCCTCCTCCCAGTCGTCGTAGTGGCTGGCGATGGAGCCAAGCATCTCCTTCTCGTTCGCGGGGAACGAGGCGAAGGACACCTCGACGGGATCGAGGTATGGGATGCCCATGAGCACGATACGCACGGATGGCTTGGAGCGCTCAATCAGCGGCGGGATCAGGGCGGCGTTCCCCGTGGCCTCCAGCAGGTAGTCGAAAGAGGAGAGGTCGTCAAGCACGGTGGCGGTGGCGGCACCGTATCTATCGAGGAGAGCGAGGCGGGCCGGATCGCGGTCGACGACGGTGACCTCGATCCCCTGCGCTCGCAGGATCTGAGTGCAGAGGTTGCCGATGGATCCCGCGCCGAAGATGCACACACGCTTACCTGGCTCGGCGCGTAGCTTGCCGGTGGCCTTCACGCAGACGGCGGTCGGCTCGATCACCGCAGCACGCCTGAGCGTCAAGCCATCGGGGAGCTTGTGTGCGTAGGAGGCAGGAAGGCTCATGTAACGCGCGTAGGCGCCGTCCTTGTTGACGACGCCCACCTCGGTGCGGCGCGCGCAGCGAAAGTACTCGCCCCGGTCGCACCACTCGCACGCGCCACAGCCCATGGCGCACTCGCCGACGACGTGGTCGCCAACCGCGATACCCGTGACATGCGGACCCGCCGGCACCGCCACACCGGAGTATTCATGACCCGGCACGATCGGGTAGAAGGCAGTGCCGTTGCGGTAGTAGGTCAGCTCGCCCTCCATCACCTCCAAGTCGGTGGCACAGACGCCGACGTAGGCCACCTTGACCATCACTTCGTCATCGGCCAGCACCGGCACTTGGGTCTCGCGCAGCTCGTGGGTGCCGACCGCGTCGATGACCACGGCTAGCGAGTTAGAAGGGACGGGATGGATGTTCACGATTCTCCTCCGCGCGCTTGATGCCGTGGACCCCTAAAGGTACCGAGGGGCTCGGCAGCGCACATGATCGGTACTCGCAGTATCTCGCGGATCGGCTCGCGGTGGCGAGCCCCGTAGACGATGTCGCTCAGCGCGTCACCGGGCGGGAAGAGCCAGCCTGCATGGTACCCTGCTGGAGACAATCCCTTGCGCATCAAGAATTCGACAATACGGAACCGAGCGGTGTTGCTTCTGGGCCAGACATGGTTGTGGACGGTGGCCAACGCCGCTGTGCTGGGCGTGATCTTCTTCATCTCGACGTGGCGCACCCCACCTGGCTCGGGCGCGTCCGGCGATGGTGCGTACGGTGCCTGGTTCGCGATCACCGCACACCTAACGATGTACGCGGCATTGGCTGTCGTGCTGGCTGGCCTGCTCCTGAGCTGGGGAAGAACCCGCCGATCGTGGATCATCCTCGGTGCATCTTTCGCCGGAGCCGTAGCATATGGCACCGCGATGGAGATCGTGCAACGCTTCATCCCCGGACGCGCCGGCGCGTGGGAGGACGTCGGCTGGGATGCGCTGGGTGCAGGCATCGCCCTGGCCATGGTCCAACTGGTGCTGACCGGATGGCGCACCAAGCGCAGACCCTCTTCCTAACCGCTCCCCTGGCTCGTCGCCTGCTCGCTCCGTAGCTGTTCCAGCACCTCAATACCTGATCAGCACCAAGCCGTAAGGCATCTGGCTCTGCCGTGCCTGTAAACGCCTCAGCCACCTGGAAGGTGTTCATCTTACCTATCGCTCATGCTGGAGTTGCCCTTACGGGACCAACTCACCAGCCTTGGTGGCCCAGACCCAGTAGCCCTTGCCTTGGCCAAGGTTGTCGCCAGTGGTGCTGGTGATCTTCCGCCATGTGGGGGCCAGGGTGTCGAAGCCGTAGGCAACGGTCCAGGTCAGGCTGGCGAAGTAGGCCGCCGCAGTGAAGCCCTGCGATTTCGCAGCAAGCTGCGCCTGCGTCGGTGCCGCGGTCTGTTGGAGATCGACAATCGGGACCAGGTTCCAGCCTACGACCACGGGGATCGTCGGCAGACTTGTCGCCGGGTCATGCTCGTTGAGCAAAGTCTTGATCGACGTGAACGCGCTGGTCTGGATCCAGTATGCGTGATCGGAGTCGATCTGGGTGACCGTGCCCTCCCAGGCCTTACCCACCCCGCGGGTGGCAACCTTCCATTCGCCTGACTTGTAGGTCAGTACGGAGGTGGCCGGATGCGTCAAGCCGATCACATCGTCAATCGCGGGAGCAGCCGGAGTGCCAGGGATGGACACCAGGTTCCAGCCCGGTGAGAGCTTGACCTCGTACTCGCTCCGCTCATCCACCCTGAAGCCATATTTCTGGTCCGTCTTCTTGTTCCCGACACTGTCGTTGTAGGTCAACTTCAACTCATGCTCGCC
>CAZQVD010000184.1:0-4490 GCA_964596665.1 uncultured Dehalococcoidia bacterium | reverse complement strand
CGTGGCCACAAGCCCGCCGATGAGGATGAGCAACTCAGGGCGCAGGCGAGAGTGCTCGGCTCCGTTGCTCGCGGCTGGTTGGTCGTTTGCCATCACACGGCCTTCGCGAAGGAGGGCGATCTGGACTTAGTGATCGGGGCGGTCAGGCGCTGAGTTCGTCGAGCAGCTGGCCGATTCGGCTGAGCCGTTCTTGACCTTCGTCAAGGCGCTCTCGCTCCCGCTCGACCACCTCGGGGGGTGCCTTGCTCGTGAACTGCTCGTTTTCGAGCCTCGCGGCGAGGCCGCGAAGATACTTGTCGGTCTCCGCCGCCTCGGCTTCGAGACGCGCTCGCTCCGCCGCCAGGTCCACCGATCCTCCCAGGTCCAACGTCACGATGGCCTGGCCCACCACTAGCTTGACCGCACTGTCTGAGCCGGAGGGTGCCGGTCCGAACGTGAGATTCCCCACTCGGGCGAGCTGCCGGATGGCATCGTCTGCATCCGCCAGGCCTTCGGCACCAGGGGCGAGGGTGATGGTCGCGTCAATTGGCCGCTGCTGCTCCACGTGGAACTCAGCGCGCACGTTCCGGATCGCCCGCACCACGTCGACCATGAGCTCCACCTGCGCGACAGCCTCGGCCGACTCCTCGGCACGCTCATCGATGCCGCTGGCGCCGTACCGCAGGCGAGGGTCTGGGAAGCGCGCCTGCATCAACGAGAGAGGCAGCCGGTCCAGCGCAGGCATGGTCGCGATCAAGTGCTGCCACAGCTCCTCGGTCACGAATGGCATGAAGGGGTGCAGCAGCCGCAGCGAGCGCTCTAGGACGTGCGGCAGCACGCGGCGCGGCGTGTCGTCGCCGGCGCGCATGCGGACCTTCGCCAGCTCGATGTACCAGTCGGCGAACTCGCTCCAGATGAACTCGTGTAGCACCCGCTGGGCCTCGCCGATCTGCCACTCCTCCAGCAGCTCGTTGACCTGGACCGCGGTGCGATGCAGACGGTCCAGGATCCATCGGTCCTCGGCGTGCTCCGGGCGATCGGAGCCGATCATCCAGGCCGGTTCGACGCCGTCCCCCTCCACGGTGCTAAGCACGAAGCGCGACACGTTCCATATCTTGTTGGCGAAGTTGCGCGCGGCTTGCAGCTTTCCCGCGCTGAGGCGCGTGTCGTTGCCGGGCGTCGTCCCAGCCGTGAGCGCGAAGCGCACGGCATCCGTGCCGTACTCGGCTATTGCCTCCAAGGGGTCGGTCACGTTGCCCTTCGTCTTGCTCATCTTCACACCGTGCTCGTCGCGCACGAGGCCGTGCAGGTAGATGGTCCTGAAGGGCACGTCGCCCATGTTCTCCAGGCCAAGCATAATCATGCGCGCGACCCAGAAAAAGAGAATGTCGTACCCGGTCTCCAGCACGGCGGTCGGGTAGAAATAGGCGAGATCGTCGTTCTGTTCCGGCCACCCAAGGGTGGAGTGCGGCCAGAGCCCTGAGGAGAACCAGGTGTCCAGCACGTCCTCGTCCTGCGAGATGTCGTTGGAGCCGCACGACTCGCAGGATGCCGGATCGTCAATCGCGACGGTGAGATGGGCACAGCTCGCGCAATACCACACGGGGATGCGGTGACCCCACCAGAGTTGGCGGCTGATGCACCAGTCGCGGATGTTCTCCATCCAGTTCTCGTACACCTTGACGAAGCGGTCCGGCACGATCTCGATCCGGCCGTCGCGCACCGCTTCGAGCGCGCGTTCAGCCAGAGGTTCGACGTGTACGAACCACTGCTCGCTCACGATCGGCTCGACGATGTCCTGGCTGCGTTGGCAGTGGCCGACTGAATGGATGTGCGTCTCGACTTTTTCGAGCAAGCCTTCCGCTTCCAACTGCGCCACTACTGCTTCCCTCGCCGCAAAACGGTCGTAGCCCTCGTAGGGCCCGGCTTCAACGTTGAGCGTGCCGTCTGCGTTGAGGATGCTGATGATGGGCAGGCCGTGCCGCTCGCTGGTCTCGAAGTCGTTGGGGTCGTGCCCCGGCGTGATCTTCAGCGCTCCGGTGCCGAATTCGGTGGAAACACCGTCGTCCTCGATCACGGGAATCGAACGCCCGAGTACGGGCAGCAGCACGCTCTTGCCCGCGAGGCCCGCATAGCGCTCGTCCGACGGGTTGACCGCTACGGCGGTGTCGCCGAGCAGCGTCTCTGGCCGAGTGGTGGCGACCGTGACATGAGCATCGCCGTTGGCGAGAGTGCCCGACTCGAGCTTGTAGCGGATGTAATAGAGCGCGCCCTCTTCATCGAAGTGGTCTACCTCGAGATCGGACAGCGCTGTGCGGCAACCCACGCACCAGTTGATCATGCGCTCGCCCCGATAGATCGACCCCTTGTCGTAGAGGCGCTTGAACGTGGTGCGGACGGCCCTGCTCGGGCCAGGGTCGAGCGTGAACCTCTTGCGCGACCAGTCGCACGACGCACCGAGCCTACGGTGCTGGTTGTCGATGATGCCGCCGTACCGTTCCACCCACTCCCACGTGCGGCGCACGAACTCCTCGCGGCCCAGGTCGTGGCGGCTGAGGCCCTGCTCCGCCAGCGACCGCTCCACCACCATCTGCGTGGCGATGCCCGCGTGGTCGGTGCCAGGAATCCACAGAGCGGAGTCCCCTCGCATGCGGTGGTATCGGATGAGCGCGTCCTGGATGGTCGCGGTCATCGCATGGCCGATGTGCAGCTCGCCGGTAACGTTGGGCGGCGGCATGACGATCGTGAACGGCTTCTTTTCAGGGTCGGGCGAGGCCTTGAAGAACCCAGAGGATTCCCACCAGGCGTAGAGGCGTTCCTCGACGGCACTTGCCTCGTAGGCTTTGGACAGCGGCTCGCGTGCGGGCGTATTCGTCAAGTGGGCTTCGCTTCGGGTCCGGCTCGCGGACCCGCGATGAGGGGTCGGTGGACGAGGGATGGCTCCGCGGTGGCGGCGGAGCCAGTGTACGGTTGGCCGCGAAACGGGTCAACGCGACAGTGGTGGAATACGGCCGGGTTGCTGCTAGGGTCCCTGCAAAGCGATCCGTGCCGCGGTCATAAAGCGAGCAGGTAAGTATGGCGATCTTCGATTTCTCAGCGCCGATCTTGCCGGTGCAGCTGGACGCACGGAAGGCGTTCAACAAGGAGATATCGGCCGGCGGGTCCAACAAGGCTGCCATGGTCTAGATACGGAAGAAAAATGGGATCGTCCGGCAGCAGGCCGCGCAGCAGCAGACACCCATGGATGTCTGCTGCTGCGGTGATGACCGAGAGCGACGTCCCCGAAGCGTTCATGGCCGCGATGGGCCCGGGGACCTGCGAGTGCGAGACCTAGTTCAAGGCGCAGGTTGGCACGCCCCACGGCCGTTCGCCGTTCGCCTGCTATGGTGTCCAGCGTGACCGGCTTAAGGCCACCCCTCGCACAATCCACAACGTTCCCCTGGAAGCGCAACCTCGCGGTTCTGTGGGTGGCGCAGATCGCGACCTCACTGGGGTTCTCGTTCACCTTTCCTTTCTTCCCCATCTTCTTTCAGGAGCTGGGGATCGAGCCGATCGAGCGCGCGGCGTTCTGGGCCGGCTTCGGCGGGTGGGTGCTGGGGATCGGGATGGCGTTGTTCGCCCCGATCTGGGGGATCGTCGGCGATCGGTTCGGCCGCAAGATCAACATCGTTCGCGCCATGATGTTGGCGGCGATCATACTCGCCGCTACGGGGTACGCGCAGACACCTGGGCAGCTCATCTTCGCGAGGTTCATGTCCGGCGCCGCAACTGGCATCGTCCCGGCGATAATGGCATTGGTTGCGAGCCACACGCCGCGAGAGCGCCTGGCATTCGCCACCGGTGCGACACAGTCGGCGTTGTTCCTCGGCACGGCGATGGGACCGCTCTTCGGTGGCCTGATCTTCGATCACTTCGGCATGCGAGCGGCGTTCTGGGCCACCGGGGGGGCGCTCGGAAGCGCCGGCCTCTTGGTCGCGTTGCTTGCCCGCGAAGAGTTCCATCGGCCCGAGTCCGGCTCGAGACATCCACTGAAGCCCTTCGCAGATCTGCGGAGACTTACGATGGGGGGGGACTACTGCCGCTGCTGCTGGTGCTCTTCTTCGTGCACGGGGGACTCCTACTCACGGCGCCTGCTCTCCCGGGGGTCGCCGCCGCCGTGCAGGGCGGCATGGCAAGCGCGACGGAGACCAGTTACGTGTTCATGGCCATGGGCGCTGCCGCTGCTGCGTCGGCGGCGGGCATGGGCTGGGTTGCGGGCAGGTTCGGCCCGCAGCGTGTTTTCGTCGTGGGCGCGGCGCTGGCCGCGCTGGCGGGCATCGGCCCCCTGTTCGCGGGCTCGCTCGTGACACTGGCCTTTACGGTCGGATTCGTGAGCCTGTTTCAGGGTGGGCTGGCGGGTTTGGCAAACGGCCTGATCGCGTTGCGTGCGCCACCTGCACAGCAAGGAGCGGCATTTGGAGCCGCGCAGGTGAGCCACTCCTTGGGCATGGCGCTCGGGCCATTAGCCGGAG
>CAZQVD010000183.1:0-4510 GCA_964596665.1 uncultured Dehalococcoidia bacterium | reverse complement strand
CTTGTCGCCGTAGGTGTAAGTCCAGTTGAATACCATGGTGTTGTGGTCGTCTATTGGTACCCAACAGTGCCCGTTGATCCGAGGCACGTCTAGTGTCTTGCCGCTGTGACCTACCTGCCCTGCGCGGATCTGGTGGTAGGGCATCACGTAGTGATAAGTGCGGACGTAACTGCCCTCTTCCAGAGGCCTGGTGGAACTGTAGGTGTAGCCGTAGTCGGTGGGCTCGACCTCGAGGACCGGCGCGGTAGAACGCGAGCGCAGCAGCGTCAGGTCGGATAGGTCGTTGTTGTGTAGGAACGACGAGTGCGAGGTGTCGATACCACCCTCGAGCGCCTGCATCCAGTTGCATTCCTGCCAGACCCGCGACACGCTTCGGTGGGTCTCAGGGACCAACGTCCACTCGAAATTAGGCGGAGGTGGCTGCAGTTCCTTGGGGCCGAGGTACGCCCAGATCACCCCCCCTTGTTCCACAACGGCGTAGGAGAGCGCCTTCACCTTGTCTTGGAAATTGCTGACCTCTGGCTCGTTGGGCATCTCGATGCAGTTGCCGTCCACGTCGAACTTCCAGCCGTGGTACACGCAGCGCAGTCCGTTCTGCTCGTTTCGTCCGAAATACAGAGACACCCTGCGATGAGGGCATGCTGCAGCCAGGAGACCCAGCCGGCCGCTGGTGTCACGGAACGCAACGAGGTCCTCACCGAGCACGCGAACTCGGACGGGGTCGCAATCAGGATCAGGCAGCTCCCACGCCAAGAGGACCGGCGCCCAGTAGCGCCGCATCACCTCTCCCATCGGGGTGTCCCGCCCCACACGGGTTACGAGCTCGTTGTCGCGCATCGACAGCATGCGGGGTCCTCCTATGGCTTCAGGGCCGCGATGGCGTGGCTTCGCGGTAGTGTACTACGGGCGTTTCCTGCAGCCGACCGCGTGCTAGAGTCGGCGGCGGCCCATTGTGGCACAATCCGTCAAACCAACCACCGGAAGCGGGCCCAACACGTGAAAAGCATAGAGATAGACCGCAGCAGACCCCTCGTCGAGGAGCCAGAAAAGGGCCACAACCGGTTTCACCCCGATATCCCCCCTGTGATCGAGGTGGACGAGGGCGAAGAGGTGATTTTCCAGACCCGGACCAGCATGGACAACCAGTTCACGCCGCAGACCACTGAGGCAGATTTCCCTCATATGGACGGCCTTCGTGTGCATCCGCTCACCGGACCGGCATACGTGAAAGGCGCCAAGCCCGGCGACCTGCTCGAGGTCGAGTTCCTGGAGATCGAAACCGGGGCCTGGGCCTACACCGGCGTGATTCCAGGAAGAGGGTCGCTGCGCGACATCATGGACGTTCCGTTGCTTGCGCACTGGAGCCTGCAGGATGGCTATGCCACGTCGCCACAGGTGCCTGGAGTCCACATCCCCTCCGCTCCGTTCATGGGAATCTCCGCAGTCGCTCCCTCGCACGCGCAAGTGCGTGCGTGGGCGAAACGGGAAGCCGATGCAGCGGCGCGCGGCGGCCTCGCGCAGCCGCCCAACGCCAAGAGCGCCGTGCCGGCGACGGGACCCGCGGCCGAGGAAGGATTGCGCACGATCCCACCCCGCGAGAACGGCGGCAACATGGACGTGAAGCAGATGACGGTGGGCTCGAAGCTGTTGTTCCCGGTCTTCATCGAGGGTGCGCTGTTCTCAACGGGCGATGGCCACTTCGCCCAGGGCGACGGCGAGGTATGCATCCATGCGGTGGAGACCGACTGCACCGTGGGCGTGCGCTTCCGCGTGCTGGAGGGCGAGGCGAAGCGTAAGAACATCCGGGTCCCGCGTTTGATCCACGAGCGCTACGCCCCGGACCCACGACTTCAGGGACGGTTCGCCGCCACGATCGGCCTTTCGCTGCAGGAGGACGGCACGAACGTGTCCGAGGATCTAAACTCCGCCTGCCGCCACGCTCTGCTGCAGATGCTGGATCTGCTACAAGAGCGTGGGTTCACCCGCGAGCAGGCCTACGTCATCTGCAGCGTCGCCGTCGACCTCAAGGTGAGCCAGATCGTCGACGCACCGAACATGACGGTGACCGCCGTGCTTCCCGAGGCCATCTTTGAGGCTTGATGGGGAAAGCTCCGCTTGCTCCAGCATCCCGCTGCGCCTATCCTCGCCACATCTCGCAGGCGGAGGAGCGGCCATGGCAGAGCAGAATGGAGTGATCGACGCTGACGGCCACGTGCGCGATTCAGAAGAGCAGATACGCCAGTACCTTGAGGCTCCCTACGACAAGCGAGAGCGGCTCGGCGGCGGCTCGCGTGACGGCTACGACAATACGGTGGGGGGCACACTCGGCACCAGGGAAGTCGACGTTAACATCTGGCTCGACGCGCTGGATAGCGGCGGACTCGAGACCGCCGTGCTCTACCCCACGGGCGGCCTTGGCTCCGGATTCCTGAGCGAACCGGACTTCGCCGTTGCCCGCTCGCGCGCCTACAACAATTTCCTCTCCGAGGAGTACATGAAGGTGAGCCCGCGCTTCAAGGGCGTCGCGCTCCTGCCTGCGCAGGATCCAGCGGAGGCCGTGATCGAGCTGCGCCGGGCCGTGACAGAGCTCGGGATGGTCGGCGGCATGTTCGCTGAAGGACCTCGCCTCTACGGGAAGAAGGAGTTTCACCCCGTCTACGAGGAGGCGGAGCGCCTGGGGACGATGATTGCGATCCATGGCGGCGGTCATCTGGGCGGCACCGGAGATGAGTACCTGTTCGACAAGTTCGTCCAGGTACACTCGCTTGGGCACGCGTTCGTGCAGATGAAGCAGTTCGTGAGCATCATCTTCGAAGGCGTGCCAGCCAAGTTTCCCAAGGTGCGCATCGCGTTTCTGGAGGCCGGCTGCGGCTGGCTTGCCTACATGCTTGATCGCATGGACGAGCGCTACGGATTCAGGGGCGAGATCGACGCACCCCTGCTCACCAAGACGCCCAGCGAATACGTCATGGACGGCAACATCTACCTGTCGATAGAGGCCGAGGAGCGTTTGCTGCCTGAGACGCTGCGCATCTTCGGCGACAACAATTTCGTCTACGCATCGGACTTCCCACACTGGGATTCCGAGTTCCCTGAGAACATTCAGCACCTGTTGGCGAGAGAGGATTTGACTGAGGAGCAGCGCGGGAAGATCACGCGCACGAACGCTCAGGCGCTCTACGTGCTCAGCTAGGCAGGGAATCGCAGGGCGCAATACACCTTCTCGGCCGTGACGGGCAGGTCGCGGACCCGCACGCCGACGGCATCTGCCACGGCGTTGGCGACCGCCGGTGCGACGGGCCCGATGGGATTCTCACCGATGCCCTTGATGGTGAAAGGCCCGATTCCCGATGCGGACTCCAGCGTTACGCGGGTCATGTCGGGGATGTCGGCGATGTTGGGTATCTTGAAATCCGCGTACGTCGGCGTCGTGACGCGGCCTTCCTCGACGACGAGTTCTTCGAGAAGCGCATAGCCGATGCCCTGCATCACGCCTCCGTTGATCTGACCGTCGTGACCCTGGGGATTCAGCACCATGCCGGCGTCGTGCACCGAAGTGAGCTTGGTGAGGCGAATGTCGCCTGTCTCC
The DNA here is from genome assembly GCA_964596665.1 of uncultured Dehalococcoidia bacterium. GTDB lineage: Bacteria > Chloroflexota > Dehalococcoidia > Lucifugimonadales > Australimonadaceae > CAZQVD01. Next base: position 921 of record CAZQVD010000183.1, on the reverse strand, counting down.
TTGTCCACGGCCACCTCGGCCACCTGCACGGTGAATGCGGTATTAGGAGCGTGCGAGGACTCCTTGTAGTCCGCATGGCCGACCACGGGCTCGCCCGCCTCACGCACTACGTCGGCGCTGTTCTTCGATTCGCCGCTGCTCGCATGCGCAACGAGCCCGCCGGCGAGCGAGAGCTCGCCCTCGGCCCACCCGGTTTGCGCTGCGCAGAGGCCCAGCAGGCGATTGCGGGCGGCGATTGCGGCGTCGTGCACCGCGGCGCTGGCCATACGGGTATTGCGACTCGCTCCTGCGCCGCTGTCGAATCCAGTGTCGTCGGGATCCCACACCGCAACGGAGACCGAATACATGTCGGCCTCCAGCAGGTCGGCCACCATCTGCCGGATGGTCGTGTAGGTACCCGAGCCCTGCTCGAAGATCGATGTATGCACCACAACCGTGCCGTCGTCCAGGAACGTGACACTGGCATGCGTCTCGCCACCTGCGAGAGAGCGCTCGCCGAGCGCCATTCCACGGCCGTATCGCACGCGATCGTCCCCGGCGGGCTTCGGCGATTTGTAGCCCGATGCGGCTACGGCCGCCTCGACCGTCTCCACGCCGCGCAGCTCGATATACTTTTCTCCGAGTCCGTTGGTGTCGCCTTCCGTGATGAGATTCTTGAGCCGGACCTCCAAGGGGTCCATCTCCAGCGCACGCGCGATCTCGTCGATGTGCGATTCCATCGCGAATATCGTCTGCGGCTCACCGGGTCCGCGCATATGGCCGCAGGGCACCTTGGTTGTGTAGACCTGATGCACGACCACTCGGCAGTCCGGGATGCGGTATGGGCCGACCGCATGTCGCGGGCCCGGCAGGAGGCCCAGTGGCACATAGCCGGCCTGGGCGCCGGGCCCGTAGTAGGACCCGATGGCGCAGGCCACGAAG
>CAZQVD010000182.1:0-4535 GCA_964596665.1 uncultured Dehalococcoidia bacterium | reverse complement strand
CGCGAGACGGACACCATGGACACGTTCGTGGACTCGTCCTGGTACTTCCTGCGCTACCCGAGCGCCAACGAGTCCGGAGCGCCGTTCGATGCCGCCAAGGCAGCCGAGTGGTGCCCTGTCGACCAGTACACTGGTGGCGCAGAGCACGCCGTCATGCATCTTCTCTACGCCCGCTTCTTCACCAAGGTCGTGCGCGACTTGGGCCTCATCGAGCACGGGGAACCGTTCCTGCGCCTGTTCAACCAGGGCACCGTGCTGTCAGATCACATGAAGATGAGCAAATCCCGCGGCAACGTCATCGCACCCGACGATTACGTCCACGACCTGGGCGCCGACGTCGTCCGCCTCTACCTAATGTTCATGGGGCCGTGGGAGGGCGGTGGCGACTGGAGCGACTCGGGCATCAACGGCGTCGCCCGCTGGGTCAATCGGCTGTGGGATCTCTGCCTGCGTGCCAACGATACGCTGCCCGCCACCGATGGCGCGGGCGACCGCGACCTCACGCGCCAAGCGCACCAGACCATACGGCGCGTGATCCAGGACATGGAGCGCTTCAAGTACAACACCGCCCTCTCCGCGCTGATGGAATTGACCAACGACATGGCCCCGGCCCACGACGCAGGCACCGTCTCGCGCCAGGTCTGGAGCGACGTTGTCAGTAGCCTGCTGCTGCTGCTCGCACCCATGGCGCCGCACATCACCGAGGAGATGTGGGAGCGCACCAGCAATACCGGCAGTATCCACGCCCAGGCCCTGCCCGAGTGGGACGAGGCGCTGGCCGCCATCGACGAGGCCACTCTGGTGGTGCAGGTGAACGGCAAGCTCCGCGACCGCATCGCCGTGCCCGCCGACACCTCCGAAGACGATGCGAAACAGGCCGCCCTAGCCTCCGCAAAGGTACGCGCCTACACCGACGGCAAGAGCGTCGACAAGATCGTCTTCGTGCCAGGCCGCTACCTCGTCAGCGTCGTCGTGAAGGGCTAGGCGGAGCGGCAGGCAAGCCCGTGCGCCAAGACGACAAGATACGCCAGCAGCGGCAGGCGCTCCGCATCCTATATATGTTCAATCTGGGGGGCCTACTCGTCAGCCTGCCGCTGGCGTTGGCGGCCGCCAACGCGTTCTCGCGCGCCGAGGGCTCCCGCTTGCCGGGCGTCCTCTTCGCGATCGTGGCCTTCGCCGTTGCCATCGCCTGGGCGATCTTGTTCCTGCGGCGACTGATCGCCCCAAACCTGTCCGTCAACGACCTGCTCCGCCGGCTGAACCAGGCCACAATCACCTCCGCCTACCCGGCCTACCTGGGCGTGGCCGCGGTGCTGGTCACCAGTTACGCGGGGGTCATCATGCCGTTCGTCATCGCCGGCGGCGTGAACGTGTTCGTCGTCAACCGCCTCGGCATCCGAGTAATCGACTCACAGCAAGGCGCAGTCAGCGACTAGATCGGCTTCGCGAGCCATGCTCGGGCGCGGGCGTGGGTGCTCGCCGCAGCGACGATGTCGTAGCGGCCCTGCGCCAGGATCCAGCGCCAGTCATCGGCCGTGAAGCGGTTGTGGGCCGCGAACATCTGTAGCGCTCGCGGATAGCGGTCGTCGGGCACGTCCCCAGGCTCCTCCAAGCGCTGGGCGATGTAATCCCGCATCGGCACGCGGAACCAGTCGTACAGCAGGAATCGGCCCGTCAGCGGCTTCAGCACGCGCCGGACCTCGCCGAGAAGCGGCCACGGGTCGTCGAAAGTGTGCAGGGCGGCAGCGATGCTGAGCAGGTCCACAGATCCGTCTTTCAGTGGCAGCCGCTTGCGCTCGACGTCCTGAACGCCCAGCGTGGGAGGCGCACCCGCGTATTGCAGCATTGCTGCGCTCTCGATCATGTCCCGCCCCGCATCGTAGCCGTGCAGCACAGCGGCCGGCAGCACCTTGCTCACGTCGAGCAGGAAGAGCCCGGGCCCACAGGCGAGGTCCACCAACACCGGAGCCTCCGGCAGCTCGGGGCGTACCCTCGTCTCGAAGAAGGACCAGAACGCTTCGTTGTAGCGCACCTCGTAGCGCTCCAGCTGGCGCCTCAGGGCTTGATCGCGCAACACTGGTCCGTCGCCCGGCCCCGTCACCTCCGGGCCCTTTTCGGCGTAGCCACAAAGACACGGAACCACTTCGCGGTCGGCGCTTCGTCAGCCACTATATCGAACCCTGCTTCGGCGAGCACCCAACGCCAATCCTCGGCGGTATAGCGATTGTGGGCCGCGAACAGCTTCATCTGCCTCCGCCGCTCGGCTATCGGGTCCGCCGCCGCTTCCCGCAAGGGGCGGTTCAGGTAGTCGGCGAGCGGGATGCGCACCCAGTCGTACAGCACGAATGTTCCTCTTGGCTTCATCACACCGCGCAGGCTACGGAGGAACGTAAAAGGGCCGTCGAACAAATGAAGCACCGCGGACATGAACACCGCATCCATGCTGGACTCCGGCAGCGGTATCGGCTGCTTCAGCACGTCGAGGGAACCAAGCTCCGGCGGGTCGCCGGCGTACTCGAGCGTGCGCGCATGCTCCACCATGGCAGGCGTGAGGTCGAAGCCGTATAGCTTCGCGCCAGGGATGCGCTGGCTGGCGTCACGCAGGAACAGGCCGGGACCGCATCCCAGGTCCACGATAGCCGGCGTGGTAGGGAGCCGCGGCACCACATGCCGATTGACCACCGCCCAAAACCGGTCGCTGAAGCGGCTCTCGTGCGTGCGGAGCATTCGGTCCCTTAACTCCTCATCGCTTCCCCCCGTCAGCTCTTGGTGCGTCGTCATGGCGTTTCGGTTGGCCTTGGGGTCACACCCTGCTCCTCGAAAACCTCCGCTGCGACCCGAAGCGCGTTGAAGGCCGTGGGAAGCCCCGCGTAGGAGATGGACTGCACGAAGATCTCGCAGATCTCTTCGGGCGTCCAACCCAACTTCAGCGCATAGCCGACGTACGGCCTGATCTGCGGATCAAGGCCCATGACGGTCAACATGCCAAGTACCAGGCCGCAGCGCTGCTTCAGGTTTAGGTGGGGGCGGCTCCAGATCTCGCCGAAGTTCACCCCCAGGACGTACTCCTCCAAACCGGGTACGAGATCGAGCCCCGCTGCATTGGCCGGACTCCGTGGCCGAGGGCTGTCTCCCATGGCCACGCGCACCTCCCGGCCTTTGGCTTTGCTCTCCTCCGAGATGTCGCCGCTCATGCCAAACTTCGCTCGGTCATCTCTTTGACCGCGACCCGCAGGGCGCCGAGGGCAACGGGGGCCCCAATGTACGGAAGCGTATGTAGGAATATCTCGCCTATCTCCTGGGGAGTCCATCCGAGATGCACCGCGTAGGGGATGTACCGTCTGATCTCGTCATCGCGCCCGAGCGCGGCGAAGGTCACTAGGATGATCGCCACGCGCAGCTTCAGATCGAGCTGCGGCCGCGACCAAATGTCGCCGAAGATGGCACCCGTGAAGAAGTCCTCCAGCTCAGGGAGCAGGTCGTAGAGCGGCGCGGTCACCGAGCTCCTGGGCGTGGGGCTCGCGCCCAGAGCGATCCGCAGCTCTCGTCCGTGCTCCTTCGCCGCTTCAGATATGTGCATCGTCATGCCACACCCTGCTCGGCGAACACGTCGCGAGCCGTCCGCAACGCCGCCAGCGCCTTCGGAGCGCCCACGTACGGCAACTGCTGGACGAACACTTCGGCGATTTCCTCGCTGGACCAGCCGAGCCGCAGCGCGGAGGCGAGATGGGCGCGCATGGGCGCTTCGGCGCCCACCACCGCCTGCAACGCCAGCGTCAACGCGCTGCGCGTCTTCAGGTCGAGTGCTGGCCGCGACCAGATTTCGCCCCACACGTAGCCCAGCAGCCATTCCTCGAGCTCCGGCACGAGATTGAATGCGTCCTCCGTCACCGCCGTTCGCGCGCTCGCATCGCCGCTCATGGCTTTCCGCACGCCGCGCCCCTTCTCCAAACTCTCTTCGGTAACGTCCATCGGTCCTCCCTCAGTCATTTTTTGCGGCGGCTTACTACGACAATGAGAAGGTCGAGCCTGCCGAGGTCCGCGACACCTCGATGCGCACGGGAAAGGCCTCTTTCACCTCGTCCATATGCGTGATCACGAGGATCCGCTCGAATCGATCCTCGATCGCCTTGATCACGTCGAGTATCTTGTCCCGCCCTTCGGCATCCTGCGTGCCGAACCCCTCGTCGATGAACAGGGTGGGCAGTGGAGCACCCGCACGCCACGCCAGCAGCTTGCTCAGGGCGATGCGCAGCGCGAAGTCGACCCTGAATCGCTCCCCGCCGCTGAACATCTCGTAGTTGCGCGTGCCTAGCTCGTCGGCGATCAGCACCTCTAGCGTCTCGACCGTATCGCCTCCCGCCGCTGGACCGGGCCGCCGAGCTCGCGGCGTCTCGAGCTTCAGCGTCATGCGTCCGTCCGTCAGCTGCTTCAGCAGATAGTTGGCCTCGTCCTCGAGTCTGGGGATCGCCGCCTCGATCAACAGCGCCTGGCCAAGCGCCGAGTTCATGACTTCGGGGGTAAGTTGCGACCAG
>CAZQVD010000181.1:0-4566 GCA_964596665.1 uncultured Dehalococcoidia bacterium | reverse complement strand
GTGCTCGCGTGACGCGCCTTCTCCCCACTCCACATCCGGCAGGTTCGCGCCGCCTTGAATCGTGTATGGGCCGTTGGGAGAGATGAGTATCGCCGGTTGCCGTGCGGTATCGTGGTAGTCGATGCCGTCGATCCAGTAACTGATGGCCCCGGACGGGCACTTGAGCACTGTCGCCTGAATCGACTCCGGATTCTCCTCGGAGGCGTCGATCCAGACGTCCGCCCCAAGCTTGAATACCTTCGGCAGCGAGTCCGCGCACTGGCCAGAGTGCGCGCAGATGCCGCGGTTGTCGCTGAGGATCCCGCCGTGCCCCGCGTAGTCAACTCGTTTGTCTGGCACGCGATCGGGATCCTTTTCACCGCTGAAGCCGTTGGTGGTGTGCGTGCCGTCGCAATACGGCTTGTTCTTCGACCCGCCGCACCGGCAGAGCGCCACGGTGCCTTCCGACTTGTAGACGCTGCCGTCAAGGCTCTTCAGCATTTGGCAATGCGTGACAAGATAGGGACCGCTTTCCCTGACCTTGATCGTCATCTGATCGCTCATCGTCCCTCCAGCCTCACGAGTCTACTCGGCGTGCTCGTTCCCCACAACGCTCAGCGTGAACGCGAGTTGCCGGAGACCGTGCCACAGAACGTCGGGGATGTCGTGAATCGGCAATGCCGTACAATATAACCTTCCTCGTCAACGGTGCCAAGCCGCCACGTGGCGGAGAGATGATGCTGGCAAGGACCATCGAGCGGCTGGACCGTTCGAGGTTTGTGCCACGCTTGATCTTCGCCAGGGAGGCCCCTTTAGTTTCTCGGATCCGATCGGCCTGTGTCGAAAGCCGTCGGATCGCGCTGGATGCCAAAACTGCTGAACTCTACCTGCGCGATCGATCGTGGTGCACTCCGCTCCTAGCTGCCGCTGTGGTGTCGCGCCTCCTGTGGAATGGAACGGTCGGGAGTGTATCGGCGATAGCGGGCTTATGGAAAACGGACGTCTTGTTCTGTGGCGACAATGTGTCGAAGCTCATCGGGGGTATCGTCGCACGACGTAGCGGGACACCCACCGTTGGCCGGTGTCATGATGTCCTGCACCGCGATCCGCTGGGCCTGACCCTCAAGGCCCTGAACCTCGGCTCGCTGGATCGTGTCATCGTCGGCTCTCGTACGATCGCGGATTCTTTTCCGCGCCGGTCCGTACGGGCGGGAAAGGTCGTCCTCATTAACTATGGGGTTGACACCAACGACTTCACGCCGGCTGCGGAGGGTGCAGCCCTGCAGGAGTCGCCCGATTTCGTCGTCGGTATCATCGGGGTGATCGAAGAAAACAAGGGTCATCGTGTGTTGCTGCACGCGCTCGCAGACCTTCAAGCGGACGGACACGATGCGATTCAGCTCTGGGTAATCGGAACAGGCCCTGAGGAAGCTAAGCTGAAACGACTCGCCGTTGAACTCAACATCGCTCACCGGGTCAGGTTCCTCGGGTACTTGCCTGAGGTGCGGGAGGTGCTTGGCCGCATGCAGCTGCTGGTCATGCCGACCGTGCACTTCGAGTCGTTCGGTATTGCCGCGGTGGAGGCCATGGCGATGGGCTTGCCGGTGGTCGCGAGCCGGGTGGGTGGCCTTGCCGAGATCGTCGAGGACGGACGCACGGGGTTTCTCGTTAAGCCTGGCGACGCCGTCGAACTAGCCGGCGCAGTGCAGCGTCTCATGGACTCACCGGACATGCGAGCGCGGATGGGCCAGGCGGGCAGGCGTCGCGCGGTAGAGCACTTCTCCCTTGACGTCACTACCGCGGATCTGGAGGCACTGCTGCAGGATTTGGTGGGATCGAGGCATTCATGAAGATCCTGGTGCTCGAGCCTCCGGCCGCCCGCCCGCCACATGGACGAGATTCTGTCCGGCTAGCTAGGGGGTCAGTTAGGAGGTCAAAACCATCTTCTGGCCTGTCTGACCCTCACGAACTGCCGGTTTTTCTAAGGAATTTGGAGCCGGCGAGCGGATGTGAACCGCTGGTCCGTTGATTACGAATTAACTGTGGCGGTTACGGGACCAGCCTGGCAGGGATGTCCGAGCTACCCAAGCCCATGATCCCGATCAGTGGACGCCCCATGTTGGGGCATATCATGAAATGGTTCACCCGCTGTATGAGGCCGCGCGTCGTCTCGTGGGTTTGGCGGACGCGATGCGCCGGGCGATCAGAGACCGTCAGCTGCAGGCGATCGGGGATCTCCTGCATGAAGGGTGGAACCTGAAGAAGACACTGAGCAAAGGCATCACGAACATGGTGATCAACGAGATCTACGATCGTGCGCGGGCGGCAGGCGCGTCGGGGGGTAAATTGCTTGGCGCAGGTGGTGGGGGCTTCATGTTGTTCTACTGTGAACCGGACCGGCAGGCCGGGCTCCGTGAGGCACTGCAGCTGCGCGAGCTGCACTACGGCTGGGATCGTGCGGGTTCGCGTGTGATCTACCATGAGTAGGTGGCATATTCGGTGGGTACGCGAGCCGACACATTGTCTCGAACCGTGATGCTTCCCTATTCGCGCGTTCTGGTGACCGGCGGCACCGGCTTCATCGGACGCCATCTGGTTGTCGAGCTCCGGCGGGCCGGCTGTGCCGTCACGGTCCTCTGCCGAAGCGAGTCGGCGGCGAAGGGCGACCCGTCAGTCGTCACCGTGCTGGGCGACGTCAGGGACCCGACCGCGGTGGCACGAGCGATGCGGGACGTCGAGGTCGTCTTTCACCTGGCCGCCTGGAACGGTGCGCAACGACCTGGCGACACCGTCGACGAGTTGGTGCAGACGAATGTGGACGGGACACGGCAGGTGCTTTATGCCGCGCGGGCGGCCGAGGTGAAGCGGCTCGTCCACTTCAGCTCGGTGAAGGTCCTCGGGGAGACGACAGATGGCGCGGCCGGCCAGGCCAGTCTGTCTCCGTATGGCAAGTCGAAGCGCGAGGCCGAGCAGCTCGTCGGGGACGCCGAAGCGCTGTCGCCGCTCGTGGTCTGCTGCCTCAGGCTATCGCCGGTCTGGGGACCCGGTCATCGTGGCAACCTGTATCGGCTGCTGGCCGCGATCGACCGGGGACGTGTTCCGCCGCTGCCGGCGCTGCGCAACAAACGGAGCCTCGTCCACGTCGACGACGTTGTGCAGGTAGCGCTGCGTGCCGCGTCCCATCCTGCAGCGCCTGGCAAGACCTACACGGTGACCGACGGGCACGCCTATTCGGGCACCGAGATCTACGAGTCTCTGGCCAGCGCGCTCGGCCGCCGGATTCCGGCCTGGCGAGTCCCGCTGTGGGCACTCCTGGCGGCAGCGCGGCTGGGTGATCTGATCGCCGTCACGAGATATGCCTGGCCCTTCGATTCTGCGGCTCTGCTGAAGCTAGTGGCCTCTGCCTACTACGAGGACGCCCGGCTCGAGGAAGAACTCGGATTCAAGCCGATGATCGACCTCGAGCGAGGGCTGCCGAGCTTCGTGGCCTGGCATCGACGTGAGTCCCATGGTTGAGCTTGTCGTGCTCGGTCTTGCCGGGGTGGTGGGGACGGCGTGGCTGACTCGTGTGCTCGCTCGCGTTTCGTGGAGACCGGTCGACCGGCCAAATCCGCGATCACTGCACGTGACACCGACTCCGCGGGTGGGTGGCCTCGCCATTTTCATCAGTGTCGCCGCGTCGCTCGCGGCGGTCGCGGCAGTGGATCACAGTTCGACGCTGGGCGTAGTTGCGCCGTTACTCGTGTCCACGGGGATCGTGTTCATGTGTTCGGCCTGGGAGGACTTTCGCGGTCTTCCACCAGCGGTTCGACTCGGGATCCATGGAGGGGCCGCCAGTCTGTATCTGTGGTGGAGCGGCGCCTATGACATCAGCGTCCTGCCGTGGATGCCCGTGTGGCTCTCCGTGGCAGGTGTCGGTTTTCTTATTGTCTGGATGGCGAATCTGTACAACTTCATGGATGGAGCGGATGGGCTCGCTGGTGGCATGGCCATCATCGGTTTGGCCGTGATCGGCATCGAAGCGGCCATAGCCGGTGTGATATCCGTGAGCATTGTGGCATTTTTGGCTTCGGCCGCGGCGGCGGGGTTCCTCACCGTGAACTTCCCGCCGGCCAGGGCCTTCCTTGGCGACGCGGGTAGTGTGTCCCTCGGTTTTCTGGCGGCCGGCGCCGCGGTGCACCTGGCACGCTCCGGCGTGCCCATCTTCCAGCCCGTTCTGGCGTTTGCACCGTTCGTGCTTGACGCGACTTACACGCTGCTTCGGCGCGTACTCTCGGGCGAGGCATTCTGGCGGCCCCATCGCGAACACTGGTACCAGCGGCTGATTCGTCGAGGCTGGTCCCATCGGCGCACGACGCTGCTCTACTACGGGTTGATGGTGCTGTCCGGGACTGCATCGATCCTGTATTGTGCCGGCCCTGCCGCCGCGGTGCTGACGGTGGTCTTTGCTCACGCCGTTTTGCCGGTGGCGACCAGGTTGGCCGAGCACCGTGCCCTCCCGAGTCCTGGTCTTTAGTTCACCCTATGTTGAGCTCAACATCGCTCACCGGGTCAGGTTCCTCGGGTACTTGCCTGAGGTGCGGGAGG
>CAZQVD010000180.1:426-4624 GCA_964596665.1 uncultured Dehalococcoidia bacterium | reverse complement strand
CCTGCACCATGCCGAACACCTTCACGACGTGCTTCACCTTATCTAGGTCACCAACGACGCTCTTGACGTTCGTCAGCATCCGCAGGCAAGTACGGCGGGCCGCCTCGTAGCCGTCCTCTAGTGTGCAGTCCTTGCCCATCACGCTCGTGATGTTGCTCTCGTTCGTCCGAGGTCCTACTGCCGACGTGAACACCAGATCACCCGCACGATACGCGACCAGATAGCTCCCCGCCGGTGCGACGTGCTCTGGCAGCTCCAGTCCAAGTTCGGCCAGTTTGTCCTCGATACGTGACATCAGATACCTCGTGGGGATGGCTTCAGGCGCCCGTTCATTATAGCGGGGCGACCCGCTCAGGATGGCGGCGCCCCCATATCCTCTTCCTCGCGCTTAGCCGTTTCCTTGCCCAACATGGCCAACAGCAGCGCGGATACACTCAGAATCACCGCCACCGTCACGAAGGCGGTCGTGAAACTGAACAGATCGGCTAGGCCTCCGATCAACAGCGGGCCGGTGATCTGGCCCACGTTGGTGTACAGCGACCACACGCCCAGGTACGCGCCACGTCGATCGACAGGCGCCAGGTCCATCGCATAGACCTGAAGTGTCCCCGTACCGATCGCCTCGGCTACCCCGAATACGATCACCGCGATCAGCGCTGACGCGAACCCGGTCGTGCCCGCCATGAGGTACGTGGCCACCCCCGTGAGCAGCAGCCCCACAAAGAGCAGCCACTTGCGGCCCCAGCGATCCGCCACGAACCCGGCGGGGAGGGAGCCGGCCAGCGCGAAGAACCCCGCGATGGCGATCAGGTTCCCGATCTGAACCTTGCTCAGCCCGGCCACGATCTCCGTCTGCACAGGGAACAGAGTCCTGAACACGCCCGTTCCCCCGACGACCAGCCCGAATCCGATCGTGCCCACCCCAAGCGCCACGAAATCCCGGTTGCGGAACATGGTCAAATCCGGCACTCGGAGCCCGCGGCGAGGTCCGGTCTGGACAGGCTTTGGCGCTCGCGGATGGCGAAGCTCCCGCATCCACAGCACCGTCACGACGATCACCACAACCTTTGCAGCCGCGATGAACAGGAACACGTACCGGAGACCCAGTGTTCCGGCGATCAGTCCGGAGACCAGCGGTCCAACGAGCAGCCCGGTGCGCGCGGATACCTCACGCACAGCCACCGCACGGCCTCGGCTCTCGGTCGTTGTCGCGTCCGCCATGAGCGCGTTCGCACTCGTCATCCACACCGCGATGCCGATACCTCCCACGATCTCCAGCAGAAAGAAGTAGATGTAGTCCTGTACGAAGAAATCCAGCCCCATCGCGATGATGTGGAGGATCGAGCCAATCACCACGAACGGCCGCCGGCCAAAGCGGTCCGCCAGATACCCAGTCACCGGCCCGGTCACCAACCGAGGCGCCGCACTGATGGACGAGATGAGCGCCACCAGCAAGAACGTGCCACCGAGCTGGTAGCCGAAAAGGGGCCGCACCAACCACAGACCGCCCGTCCCGAATGCCCAGAAGAAGAACATCAGGAACACCGGCAAAGTCTCGGGGCTCAGTATCTGGCGGATGCTCGGGCGGGATGGCGGCTCTCTCACGCGGTTGGACCGCGGGTGGCACGCTCAAGAGGAGTGCTTGGCAATACGTGCACCGGAAACGCGCGACCGCTCAAGACCCACGCGTGAGATCTCGCGAATGGTAACACGGGCATAGCGAGACCCCGGTACAATCACGTCATGAGCGTTCCACAACCCGCGTGGGAGCGATTCAGGCCTCGTCCAGCTATTGGATCCCATTTGCTCGGCTTCCCCGAAGTCATCTCCACCATGGACGTCGCCTGGGAGCTTGTCGAGTCGTCCGCAGCACACGGCACCGCTGTGCTCGCCGACGTGCAGACGCAAGGCCGTGGTCGCTTCTCGCGCCGCTGGGTAGCCGATCCCGGCACCTCCCTACTCCTATCTGTCATCCTGCGCGGTGAAGCCGTCCCGCTTGGCCCACTCAGCACGGTTGCCGCGGGCCTAGGGGTACGGGCCGCCGTCACGCACCTGGCGCCGATCGACTGCGCCCTCAAGTGGCCGAACGACGTACTCGCTTCCGGTCGCAAGCTGGGCGGCATACTGGTCGAGTTGCGCACCACCGGGCAAGAGGTCACCGCCGTTATCGGCGTGGGCCTCAACCTCAGTCTCGACGTCGCCGTCCACGATCTGCTGCGCGATACCGCTACCAGCGTCGAGCGAGAGAGTGGGGTGCTGGTTCGTCCCGTGGACGCCGCTGACGCGGTGCTCGACGCAATCGATGCCGCACTCGAAGAGCTACGCGGTGGAGCCGACCTCATCCCGGAGTGGCGGGCCTCCTTGGCAACACTCGGTCAGCACGTCACGGTCCATCGGCGCCAGGGTGAGATCACCGGGTTGGCCGAAGACGTCGATAGCAATGGTCACCTGCTTCTGCGCACCCGCAATGGCATCCTGCACGTGCTCGCCGAAGGCGAGGTCACGCTCGCGGGCTGAGTAGCTTAGCGGGCCCGCTGGCTCGTCGTTGCGCCGTTGCGGTAGAATGGTATGCCGCCGGCCGCTGCCTGCGGCAGCAGTGCAGACCGTGCGGAGAAGCCCGTTGCAGTCCGTCCAAGACTATTCCCCAGCCGCCAGGCGGCGGCTCGCCATCATCAGCGACAGGCTCGAGCGATTTCTCGATCGGCGTGGCTACGGCGTTGTGGCCACCCCCATCCTTGAGCAAACCGACCTCTTCCTGAAGAAGTCCGGTGGCGAGCTTGCTGCCCGGATGTTCAGCTTCATCGACCCCAGCGGTCACCGCGTCAGCCTGCGCCCCGAATTCACTTCATCCGTGGTGCGCGCCTTCATAGACGGCACCTACGATGCCCCGATGCCCATGCGATGCCAGTACTGCGGTCCCGTCTTCCGATACGAGGGTGCTCAGGAGCGCGCCTCCTCGAACGGGTCCGTCGAGGCCTCCGGAAGCATCGAGTTCCAGCAACTCGGTGCCGAGATCATCGGCGCCGCCGGTCCCAAGGCCGACGCCGAAGTCATCGCGCTCGCTGTCCAGGGGCTCACAGCGCTGGGCGTCAAGGGCCACAAGCTGCGCATCGGGCACATGGGCGTGGTCAACGCCATGCTCGACGGCCTCGGCCTCTCCGAGCGGGCCCGCGTTTTCATCCTGAACAGCTTCCCGGCGCTACGCAGCGGCGAGTCGGGCATGGACGACGTCCGTGCGCGCGCCACGAGCCTAGGGCTCCTCGGGCACGAGCGCACCCATCGCCTCACCGAGCTCACCCGGCGTATGCCGCCTGAGCAGGCAGAAGGCATGGTCGAGGGATTCCTCGCTCAAGGTGTGGCCGGCCTCACAGGACAGCGCACGCCTGAAGAGGTGTTCCAACGGTACCTCAAAAAGATCCGCGAAGTCGGCGTTCCCGAAATCGTGGAAAAGGCGCTGGGCCTCTCGGCCGAACTCGTCACCCTATCCGGCTCCGCCAGCCGCACTCGGGGTAAGCTTGGCGCGTTGGTCAAGCGGTTCGGGCTCGGCGAAGAGGTGCTGAAGCCACTCGACGACGTTCTGGAGGCGCTCGCCCAGTACGAGCTGAGAGGCGTACCCGTCGTCCTGGACCTCGGCATGGCCCGCGGCATCGCTTACTACACCGGCGTCGTCTTCGACATCGACCACGCACGCATCAAGAATCGCCCCGACCTCGGTGGAGGCGGGCGGTACGATGGCCTGGTCAAGGCGCTCGGTGGGACAGACGACCTCCCTGCCCTCGGTTTCGCCTACTCCTTGGACCGCGTCTCGGAGCTGCTTCCTGCCGACTTCGGGTTCGAAGAGGTGGATGGCACGGTGCGCGTGCTGGTCACGGCTCCCGGCGACGGCATCGCCCAGGCCGTCGCGACAGCGGAGCGCCTCCGCGCCCGGGGCATCCCGGCCGAGCTCGATCTGCAGGGCCTGAGCGACATAGCAGCAGCCAAATACGCCCGTGCTCGCGGTATACAGACCGTCATGCGGATAGGCAAGGATGGAGATATCGATGAACGGGCAGTCTAACGGCAGCCAGGAATTCGGTGCCAGCCGCGCGTCGGGGGGCAGCCTTCGCCTGGCCATCCCCAGCGACGGAGCGATGTCCGAGCCGACCATGCGCTTCCTCGAGGAGTGCGGCATGCCCGTGCACCGTCCATCCCCGAGGCG
>CAZQVD010000180.1:0-416 GCA_964596665.1 uncultured Dehalococcoidia bacterium | reverse complement strand
GATTCCAGCCATAGACGGTATCGAGGTCATCTACCAGCGCACGTCCGACATCACCTCCAAGGTCGAGGATGGCAACGCCGACATCGGCCTCGTGGGGTTCGACAACTTCCAGGAAAGCCGCATCGAGGGCGGCGACACGCTCCTGATCATGCCCGGGCTCGGATTCGGCAGATGCGAGTTGGTTGTTGCCGTACCCGATTCCTGGGTGGATGTGGACTCCATGGCCGACCTCGCTGACCTCGCCGTCGAGTTCCGCGAGACGGGGCGCGAGCTGCGCGTCGCTTCCAAATACCCGCGCCTCGCGAGCCGCTTCCTCTTCCGTAACGGCGTGAACTACTTCAGCCTCGCATCCGTCTCCGGTACGCTGGAAGCCGCCCCCTCCAAATCCACCCCCACCACCCCCACCCCCACCACCC
>CAZQVD010000179.1:0-4637 GCA_964596665.1 uncultured Dehalococcoidia bacterium | reverse complement strand
TAACGCTTGAAGTCGCACAGCCAACCGTAAGGAGGCCTGCGCCGAGGGCGGGACTAGTGACTGGGACGAAGTCGTAACAAGGTAGCTGTACCGGAAGGTGCGGCTGGATCACCTCCTTTCTAGGGAGCTCCTCGCCTTCGGGTGGGAAATCCTAGGTCGGTCCGTTCAGGGGGACCGGCGCAACGTGGACGATTGGTAGAGTCTTGCTCCCTCGTCCGCCGAGCACCGATTCCGTAGCCCATTTTGGTGGACCCTGGCGGCAAATCGCGTCTTTCCTTCCACTATTCACTGCGCTAAGGTGCGCCTGAGAGAGGCCCGCTGATATCGGCGGGCCTCTTCGTGTCCACGGCCAGTGTGCTCCAGGCGACCATAACGCCCAGGACGCAAAAAGTCCCCCTGCGATGCGCCAGGGGGACCCTAATGTACGTCGACTGGTGGGCCACCCAAGAATCGAACTTGGGACCTCAGTCTTATCAGGACTGCGCTCTAACCGACTGAGCTAGTGGCCCACAGCGCTTCGATTGTAGCATCGCGACATGCTCGTCACCATCCTCAATTAAAGAGGCCCCCCGGCTGAGCCGGGAGCCAAATTCGCCGTTAGCAATCGTGCCGCTAGACGCCGAACAGGCGAAGGGCAGCGTCCACCGCACCCTTGGTCTCCGTGGCAGGCGGCAGCGCTGAACGGGTCGCCCGCGACCGCCCCGACGACGTCCGGCGACGCCGTTCGAACGGCCTTCAGCGCATCGTCACCGGCCGACGTTGGCTTGATGCGGATGATCCGGCGATCTTCCCCCCGGCCACGGTGTGCCGCGCCACAAGCCCCTTACGCTTGAGTCCATTTATCACCGAGGCCAGCGTGTGCACGGCGCGGCCGAGCGTGGCTGCCAGCGTCGACATCGTGGTCCGTCCGTTGCTGAGGCCCACTTCAGACACCACTACCGCTTGGTTCAGAGTGAGTGCCCTCACGGCCGCCTCTCGATCATTGAGCTTCCCTTGCACCCGATGCGCCGTCTCCAAGACTCCGATGACCTTTGCTAGCTGGTCGACTCCTGGTTCAGCCGAAACTTTACCCCTATTACCCACGATTCATGCTGTGTGGTCACGCTGATACTGGGACTCTTATCCGTGATCCTACTTACTCGGCCTACACGCGAGCCACCTCCGACTATATATATATATTGAGACTAAGTCTTGACTAAGAGCAGACCCTCCACTACGGTACGGTAATCTTATGACCACTCATCCTACGTCCGACCTTCTCGCCACGCTGGAGGACCTCGGCTGCCGCGTCACCGGGCCTCGCCGCCAGCTCGTCGCCATCCTCGAGGCGCGTCATGACGCTTTCGCGCCCGGCGACATACTCGCCGATCTGCCCGGCGTGGGCCGCGCCACGGTGTACCGCACAATCAAGTTGCTGCTGGACGCCGGCGCGCTTTGCAAGACATCGTTGCTGGACGGCTCGCCGCGCTACGTCGTCGGTCAGACCCATCACCATCATCACGTCGTGTGCGTCCGGTGCGGACGGGTGGACGAGTTCCGCCACTCTGCGGTCGAGCGCATGCTGCAAGCCATGCGCAGCGAGGTTCCCGGAGAGCTGGTTGGGCACCGGCTAGAGCTCTACATGACGTGCGACTCCTGCTTGGCGAGCGAAGATGAGAACTAAGGGCGCGCATGGTAGTCAAGCAGGAAATTTACTGAGACAATATCTCACTAATGAATCTGCAGCATGGCTCGCGCTCGCAGCCATGGCAGCATCCGTGCTCTTCGTGTCGGCGTGCTCCGCTACCACCACCGCTCCACGAGCGCCAGATCGGCGGATGAGCATCGTCGTGACGATCTACCCGCTTCAGTATTTCGCCCAGCGGATCGGCGGAGATCATGCCGTCGTGCGCACGCTGGTGCCCATAGGCGCCGAGGCTCACGGCTTCGCGCCAACCGCCCGCGACATGGTCGCGCTCGCAGAGGCCGACCTCGTCGTCACCAACGGTCTGGGGCTCGAGCCCTGGATGCCCCGAGCAATCGACTCCCTCGAGAACTCACCACCGGCCGTGGAAGCCTCAGTGGAGGGCAGCGTGCACCTGGGCAATCTCGATCCCCACGTCTGGCTCGATCCGTCGCTGGCGATTGGCCAGGCCGAGCGGATCGCCGCCGGGATCGCGGCGCTGGAGCCGAGCCTCGCAGGAGAGGTGGAAGCCAACCGAGCCTCCCTCGTGGACGATCTCCACGCGTTGCATGCGGCCTTCACGGCAACCCTGGCCACGTGCCGCCACGAAAGCTTCGTCACTGCCCACGGCGCGTACGGTTACCTCGCCGACCGCTACGGGATCACGCAGGTCGCGATGACTGGGCTATCGCCCGAGGCCGAGCCCTCGGCGCGCGACTTGGCTTCGATCGCCGATCTGATGCGCGCGCTGGGCCTGCAGCATGTCCTGCGGGAGCCTACCCTGAGCGCGGGCGCGGTCGAAGCGGTTGCCAGGGAGGTGGGCGCCACGGTGCTCCCGATCCATCAGCTTGGAAGCGTCACGGCCGCCGAGCTCGAGAATCACACGGATTACTTCGGCCTCATGCGCGACAATCTCAACAGCCTGAGCACAGCCTTGGAGTGCACAGCATGACGGCCGCGCCACACAACACCGGTGACTCGGTGCTCGCGTTCGACGACGTGTCCTACCGCTATGGCGGCGTACTCGCCGTCGAGCGGGTCAATCTCGACATCCTACGCGGCGATTTCACGGCCATCGTCGGCCCCAACGGCAGCGGCAAGAGCACGCTGGTGAAATTAGCGCTCGGCCTGCTAGAGCCCGCGTCGGGATCGGTGCGCTTGTTCGGCGAGGACCCACGGCACTTCACCAAGTGGGAGCGCGTGGGCTACGTGCCCCAAGTGTCTCCAGGCATGGGTGCACGGTTCCCCGCGACGGTGGGGGAGATCGTGGGTCACGGCCTATACCGCGGACCCTCCGCATGGGAGTTCTGGCGCCGGAGTGCGCGGCCCGAGGTGCTCGAGGCGCTGGAAGCCACCGGCATGGCCGATCTCGGCGGCAGGCGTGTGGGCTCGTTGTCGGTCGGCCAGCAGCAGCGTGTGCTTCTCGCCCGTGCCCTGGTCCGCGAACCCGAGCTGCTCATGCTCGACGAGCCCGCGGCAGGCATCGACGCGAGCGGCGAGGAGCAGCTCTACCAGCTCCTGCGGCACCTGCACCGCGAGCGCGGGATCAACGTGCTCATGGTCTCTCACGATATAGGCGCCGTCATGCGGGAGGCAAGCACCGTCGCCTGCATCAACCGGGGGCTCATGTTCCACGGAGCGCCCCATGATCTCACTCAGGCCGAGCTGGCGCGACTCTATGGTTTCCCTGTGGAGGTTCTACTCCACGACGCCCTGCACGAGCACCGGTAGCCATGCCGTCGATCCTGCACTACGAATTCATGGTGCGCGCGCTGCTGGGCGGGGCGATCGTCGGCGTGCTCGCGCCATCGCTGGGCATGTTCCTGGTGCTCCGCCGCTTCTCCCTGATCGCGGACACGCTCTCGCACGTGGCGCTTATGGGAGTGGCGGTGGGTCTCGCGACCAGCTCAAACCCGGCCATCGTCGCTCTGGCGGCGGCAACGCTCGGCGCCGTGGTCATCGAATGGCTCAGCGCGCACCAACGACTCCCAGGGGACGTCGCCCTCGCCGTGGTGCTCTACGCCGCGCTCGCCGTCGCCGTCGTCATCATCAGCGGTGCGCGCGGGCTGAACGTCGACCTGTTCGCGTTCCTGTTCGGCTCGGTGCTCAGCATCGACCCTTTAGACCTCTGGCTCCTACTGGGGCTCGCCGCGGCCGTCGCCCTGTACGTGACCGTCTTCTTCTCCGAACTCTCGCAGAGCTCGTTCGACCCAGACCTGGCGCGGGTGACCGGGGTGCCGGTGGGCTGGATCAACCTCGGGCTCGCGGTTCTCACCGGAGCCACAATCACACTCTCCATGCGTGTCGTCGGCGTGCTCCTAGTTGGCGCGATGTTGGTGGTGCCTGTGCTCGCCGGCCAACGGCTCGCTTCGGGCCTGCGTTCCGTGCTGGCCGTGGCGGCCGCCATCGGCATCGCGAGCGCCATCGCTGGACTCACGATCGCCTTCTACGCGGACGTTTCGGCCGGCGGAGCCATCGTCCTCTCGGCAATCGTGCTCCTGGTCGCTGCCCAGGGCGTGGCGATGGTTCGCTCCCGTGTATCCGGCGGCGACGCCGAACGCTAACGACGCAGCGGTTCACCGAAGGCGCGGCACCGCTATCATGTCGCGCATATCGCGCTACAAGCCACGAATGAGGTACAAGGACATGCCTGAAGGGACGATAGGTATCGCGGCCATGGGCGGCGACAGCAACCAGGTACTCGCAACGATCAAGGATTTCGAGCAACGCGGCATCAAGGCGGCGTGGCTCACCGGCGGTGCCGGCGGGCTCGATGCGCTAGCGCTCTTCGCAGCAGCCGCCACGCAGACCGAGCGCATCCTGCTTGGTACCTGCATCATCACAATCCTGCCGCGCCACCCTATCACCACGACGCAGCAGGTGCAGGTAATCGACCAGCTTGCACCAGGCCGCTTCCGCTTCGGTGTGGGCACGGGCCACGCCCGGGGCATGGAGTCCACGTTCGGGAGCGACT
>CAZQVD010000178.1:2124-4649 GCA_964596665.1 uncultured Dehalococcoidia bacterium | reverse complement strand
GAGTGCGACGACTCGGCCATCCATTTCGACCGTGAAGATCCGGCCGTCTTCGTAAGCGATGCCGCGATTGGCGCCGTAGTGGAACTTGTCCGGACGACGCTTCCAGGTCTGCGGATCGAACTTCCACAGGAGCTTCCCCGTGGCTGCCGCTACCGCATAGACCTCAGCATAACCGCCCGAGAAATAGACAACGCCATCGATCGCGAGCGGCGTCGATTCCAGCGTGACTTCATCGGGAAGGTCGAGCGACCAGGCAAGGCCAAGCCGCCCGATATTGCGTGGGTTGATCTCAGTGAGTCGACTGTAGCCGCTCTCATCCGCCGCACCGCCCGGCGCGGTCCAGTTGGCTTCGGTACCAACGCCGCCCCCAGGCTGGGATGCCCCCCTGCCGGCCCCGGCAGCAATCCACGCCGCTCCGACCGCGAGCAGGATACTCATGGCAATGCGGCGCATCGAACCCTCTCACTCCTGCCTTGGGGGATCGTCCTGACATCCATGCTCGGACATGACCCCAGAACGCAGCTAATGGATCCCAGCGCGCCCAAGCAGATGCCTAACATATTGGCAGATCGACTGCAGGGCGGACGCTCGCGGGCACCCGAAGCACGCTGGTCGCTTGCCAGACAATACCAAACGCCGCGCCAGTCAGCGGGAGTGGTATCTACAACAGCGCCTTGGTCGACGGCGAGAGATGCGGAGGGGTTCGAGGCTGTCTGGCACGGAACGAATCGGAGCAGGTTCTGGGACGGCGATCGCCGTGCGGGTAATGTTGATCATCGAGCTGAAGGCGAGCTCACCGATCGAGTTCTGACATACTGGTTGGTGCAAAGACCGACGTAGCGCTCACGCGAGCAAGGCGGACTCATGCCTGAAATTCGGCCGCACGGAGCCACACGCGACGCACAGTACGGCTTCAGTAAGGTCTTCGTGCAAGATCTCGACGCTATGGCGGCGTTCTACGAAGACGTCTTCGGGCTGGTACCGTTCAACCGGCATCAAGACGAGATGCTCGGCCGGCGGATCGACGAGATCACCTACCGGGCAACGTCACCGGCTGGCGGCTCGTTCACGCTGATTCACTACCTGGATTCCACGGCACCACGAGCTGGGGAGTCGGTGCAGGGCTTTACGACGACGGACATCGAGGCGCTCGTGCAACGCGCGGAGGCGGCCGGTGCGAGCATTGCAGGGCCAATTCGCCGCATCGAGGAGTTTGGGGTCCGCGTCGTCTTCGTGCTGGATCCCGAGGGCCACATCAACGAGGTCGTCCAGATGGATGCCTAGCGGCGACATCGGACCGGAGAACGACGAAATCATGCTCGAGCAACGCGCGCCCGAGTTCCGACGGGTGGCTCCGCCCCTCGATGGCACGGTGTCCCGCGGCATGATCATGGAGACCACCCTACTGTGGCTCCTGCTCCCCATGGCGAAGTCGTCGCGGATGGGAAGTACAATCGGGGACTTGTCATAACAGCCATACTCGGACGTACTCACGAAACCCCGCTCACGCTTCCGATCCGCGGCTTCGCCCCACCACGCGTTTTCTCGCAGCGGGCGTCAAGCAGCGCTAGACCTGCGATGAGCGGCGGAGACTCGACCAACGGTTGCGACGCCAGTGGGGTACTGATGGCGGTACACTGTATGATCCGCTCATTAGGACTCGTCACGCTCCTGCTAGTCGGAAGCGGCAGCAACGCCGCGGCGCAGGCGGACGGCGCGGTCGTCTACAAGGACCACTGCGCGGCCTGCCACAGTGGCGTCGAGGGTGGGCGCGCACCGGGCGTTCCGAGCCTGATGTACATGTCACCACGCAGCATCCTGGCCGCCATTCAGACGGGCCCGATGAAGGCCGTGGCGGAGGGGCTGAGCGATGCGCAACAGCGGGCGGTTGCCGAATGGATCACCGGCAGGCCGCTCCTGGATACCAGCATGCCGGCATCGGCCCATTGCGCCGCGGATGGATCGCCGTCGTCCAGTGGAACCATTGACTGGAGTGGCTGGGGAGGCGACATCACGGGCGCCGGCTTCCGCGACACGGGTCGGGCGGGGCTCACTGCAAAGACTGCGAAGCAGCTGAAACTCAAGTGGGCCTTTGCGTTTCCCGACGCCACGCAGGCACGCTCCCAACCGGCGCTGGTCGACGATCGCTTGATCACCGGCAGCCAGTGGGGCGAGGTCTACGCTCTCGATCAGGCGACGGGTTGCATCCGCTGGTCCTTTAGCGCTGGAGCCGCGGTTCGCGGAGCGATCTCGGTGACCGATTCCGGAGGGGGGCGCCGGATTGTTCATTTCGCCGACTATCTGACCAACGTCTATGCGCTGGATGCGAGCGACGGGCGCCTGATCTGGAAGACGAAGGTTGGACGCCACAAGGATGCGGCCGTTACCGGCAGTGTGAGCGTGCATGCTGGGCGAGTCTACGTGCCTCTAACCTCGATGGAGGTGGCGGCAGCGGGTGACCCGGCCTATCCGTGCTGCACCAGTTCCGGCGCTGTGGTTGCCCTCGACGCGTCGAATGGAACGGA
>CAZQVD010000178.1:0-2114 GCA_964596665.1 uncultured Dehalococcoidia bacterium | reverse complement strand
GCTGGCAGCACGCCTATTATACAGTGTCGCAATCAACAGTGCAGGTAGAGAGCTCATCGGGGCTCTCTTCGGCTGGGGGGTCATCACGGCAGCAGGAGCAGTGCTGAGCAGGAGCAGAAGCAGGTGCAGGTGGCAGCAGCAGGTGACCCCTCCTATCCGTGCTGCACCAGTTCCGGTGCCGCGGTTGCCCTCGACGCGCAGAACGGAACGGAGCTCTGGTACCACCGGGTGATTCCCGAGCCTGCGAAACGAGTCGGCAGCACGTCTGTCGACACGGGTATCTTCGCCCCCTCAGGCGCGCCGGTCTGGTCGAGTCCCACGGTGGACGCAACACGGGGGCGGCTCTATATCGGTACCGGTGAGAACTACACCCGCCCGGCAACCAAGCAAAGCGATGCAGTGCTCGCGCTGGACCTTCGAACCGGCGCCCTCGCCTGGTCATTCCAAGGCACCCGGGAAGATGCCTACAACTACGCATGCAGCCTGCCCGGCGATCATCCGAGCTGTCCGACACCTGCGGGCCCCGACCTCGACTTTGGCATGGCTCCGATCCTGCTTCGACGTGCGCAAGACGACCGGGACATCCTGGTGGTTGGACAGAAGTCGGGCATGGTTTTCGGCCTGAACCCGGACCGGGACGGGGCGCTGATGTGGTCGACACGCGTTGGCAGCGGCTCGACGCTGGGCGGCGTTCATTGGGGTATCTCGGGGGACTCACGCCGCGCCTACGTGACCATTTCCGACCATCCGCGCTCTCGTCTGCCGGCGCAATTCGCCGATCGGGGCAGAACTCCCGGCGTGTACGCCCTCGACCTGATGACCGGCGATATCATTTGGTCGAGCGCGACGCCGGCGAACGTCTGCGGCGACAGACAGGGCTGTTTCCGTGGACACTCGGCGGCGCCGACCGCCATAACCGGAGTGGTCTTCGCGGGCAGTCTCGACGGTTGGATGCGTGCGCATGCCGTGGATACCGGGCGAGTTCTCTGGGAGTTCGATACGGCGCGTGATTTTCGCACCGTCAACGGCATCGACGGCCGCGGTGGCGCCATCGACGGCCCGGGCCCCGCGGTCGCCAACGGGCGGCTCTTCGTCAATTCCGGCTACGGCCTGTTCACCCAGATGCCGGGGAACCTGCTCATGGCGTTCGAAGCCCGGGCCGATTGAAGCGCGGCACCACATCGATCCTCGGACGCGCTGACAAAACGCGGCTTGTTCTTCCTATCTGCAGAACCACGCTTATATTTCCTAGCCGTGGTGTGCGACGGCTGAGGTCGGCTGATGCCTTCTACCCGCCTGGTTTCCCGCGCCTGGGTTTCTTTCGGAAGCGGGCTGGAACGTGGATGCTATTGACCGCGAGCCGCGCGTTGTTCGCAGCTCCGGCCCCCATCGCGACCCAGAACAGAGCCCATAGTGCAACCGGGATGCTGTAGCTCCAGGCCACGAGGGGGTACAGGCCAATCCCCAGGCAGGCCAGCGCGCCGCCGCCCCAATTGGCCCTGTGAAACCATCGTGGCAGCCGATCGCCCCAGTCGTTCGACTCCATCGTCCCCGGCCCCTTCCTTGCGGCTTGTAAGACAGTCGCGAGTGTACCGGCGACCGCCAGATCCAGCGGAGTGCGGGCTGGCCGCATTCGCTTGCGCGGGCGGCCGTTCGTTCACGGTCGGTTGGAGGACCCCGAGCGCGGCAACGGCGCCGATGGTTCCGAAGGAAAAATGGAGCCGACGATCCGACTCGAACGGACGACCTGCTCATTACGAGTGAGCTGCTCTACCAGCTGAGCTACGTCGGCTTGGGGCGGATTCTAGGGGATCTTTCAGACGGGGACGAGGGCACCGCGCACGCTGGCGGCGCTCTCGCTGGTGAGCCACAGGATCACCTCGGCGATGCGCGCGGGGGCCGTCCAGGTCGCGAAGTCGGCGTCGGGCATGGCTTCGCGGTTCGCGGGGGTGTCGATCGTGGCGGGCACGATGGCGTTCACGCGCACGCCGTCGCCGCGTACCTCCTCTTGGAGGCTGCGCGTGAGCAGCGCCCCGCCCGCCTTCGATGCGGCGTAGGCGGCGATGCCCGGTGCGGCGCCGAGCGCGGGGGCGCCGGTCCCGTTGACGATCGCT
>CAZQVD010000177.1:2567-4775 GCA_964596665.1 uncultured Dehalococcoidia bacterium | reverse complement strand
GAGAGCCGCGCTAGCCCAGAAATCGGGCATAACGGCTGCCGTGCAACCTCCCGTGCGCCAACCCCCGCTGCGCACTACAATCCCCGCATCGCCCTTGAACCGGAGGATCTTCCTTGAAGGCAGTACGTTTTCACGAGACCGGCGGACCCGAAGTCCTGCGCTACGAAGACATCCCCGACCCCACGCCCGGCGACGGAGAGGTGTGCGTGAAGCTCGATGCCGTCGGCGTCAACTTCATCGACACCTACCAGCGAGCCGGCGCCTACAAGGTCGAGCTGCCCAACACCGCCGGTGGCGAGGGCGCCGGTGCGATCGCAGCGCTCGGCCCCGGCGTGAGCGACTTCGCCGTCGGCGACCGCGTCGCCTTCAACGCCGGGAGCGGCGCCTACGCCGAGTACACTCTCATCCCCGCCGCGCGCCTGTTCCGGGTTCCGGACGGCACGCCCACCAAGACAGCGGCTGCCGCTGTGCTCCAGGGCATGACCGCCCACTTCCTTGTCCACTCCGCCTATCCGCTGCAGGCAAGCGAGACCTGCCTGGTCCACGCCGGGGCCGGCGGCGTCGGCCTCCTGCTCACCCAGATGGCCAAGATGCGCGGAGCCCGCGTTATCGCGACCGTCTCCACCGAATCCAAGGCCGAGCTCTCCCGCGCTGCTGGAGCCGACGAAGTCATCCTCTATACCCAGCACGACTTCGTCGCCGAAGTTGACCGCATCATGGACGGCGAGAAGCTTCCCGTCGTCTACGACTCCGTTGGCAAGTCCACATTCGATGGCAGCATCGACTGCCTGGCACCCCGCGGTGTGATGGTCCTCTACGGCCAATCCAGCGGTGCCGTGCCGCCCGTCGACCCACAGCTCCTGAACCGCAAAGGCTCGCTCTTCCTCACCCGCCCGACCATGGGTGACTACATCCGCACCACCGAGGAACGCGATTGGCGGTCCGGCGACATCGTCCGCTGGGTCGCGTCCGGCGAGCTCGACGTCCGCATAGGCCTCGAGCTCCCTCTGGCGGAGGCCGCCGAAGCTCACCGAGCCCTCGCCGGCCGCGAAACCACCGGTAAAGTCCTCCTCATCCCCTAGTCAGGGTGCGACGCCGCACGCGCTCGCTGCCTACCAGGCGTACCGCAACGGCCTCACCGCCGACGAAGCCGTGAACGAGGCCCGACGGCAGACCTCGTTCATCCGGTCTCGCGCTCAAAAGGGGGCCGGCAACCCAGGTTCCCCACGCGGTTCGAGGGCGGCTGGATGGGAGAGCCACGTCGCTATCGCGGTGGGTTCTGACGGCGTACCATAGCCCGCACTTCGTGGCATGAGAGCCAACTCCCCATGCTAAGCACCCAAGACAACACCCTCCTCACGCAGATAGGTCCCGGCACTCCCATGGGCAACCTCATGCGCCGCTACTGGCTCCCCGCCGTCATGAGCCGCGAGATCGCGGAGCCCGACAGCCCGCCGGTGCGCGTAAGCCTGCTTGGCGAACGGCTCGTCGCCTTCCGCGACACCAACGGCGCCGTCGGCATCCTCGCCGAGAACTGCGCCCACCGCGGCACCTCCCTCTACTACGGACGCAACGAGGAGGGCGGCCTGCGTTGCATCTACCACGGATGGAAGTACGACGTTGCAGGCAACGTCGTCGACACCCCCGCCGAGCCCGAAGGCAACACACTAGGGCCCAAGGTGAAGCAGCCGTCGTATCCGTGCCACGAGGTTGCCGGCCTCATTTGGACCTACATGGGCCCGCCGGCGAGCAAGCCGCTCTTTCCTGACTACCTTTTTAACCACGTCCCCGTCGAGACCACGTGGACGACGAAAGCCATCCTCGAATGCAACTGGCTCCCGTGCATGGAGGGCGAGGTCGCCTCAGCCCACCTGTCGTTCCTGCACCGCGAGTGGGGCAACTACGAGTTCGACGACCGCCAGAGCCTCTTCAAGCAGGACATCGCACCCGCCTACGAGATAGAAGAGACCGACTTCGGCATGCGTCTCGTCGCGATCCGTGATGCTAGCGACGGCCAGCAATACGTCCGCGTCTCCAGCTTCGTCATGCCCGTCACCGCATGGATTAGCGGAAGCGGCTCCAAGTCCCCGCACATCTACGTCCCCATCGACGACCACCGCACCTGGCGCATCGACCTCGGCATCCTCGACCACGTGGCCACAGACCGGGACCGCGTGCGCGCGCGCCAGATCGGGCCGGGCTTCCGGA
>CAZQVD010000177.1:0-2557 GCA_964596665.1 uncultured Dehalococcoidia bacterium | reverse complement strand
CGACAAGCTCGACCGGGTGCTGGCCATGCACCGCTATCTGCAGGACCGCGAGATCCAGCGCAAGGGCGACTTCACCGGCATCGAAGACTTCATGAACGAAGATGCCGCGGCGACCGAGTCCATGGGCCCGATCTACGACCGCACACGCGAGCACCTCGGCGTCAGCGACCGCGGCGTCATCTCCCTCCGCCGCTACCTGCTGGCCCAGGTGCGGTCGCTCGCCGACGGCGGAACGCCGCCCCACCAGGTCACGGATCCCGCCCGCAACAACATGCGCCACGTCGACACCCTCGCCGAGGTCATCCCTGCCAACGTCCACTGGCGTGACCACTTCCCCCACCTGACCATCGAGGCGCAGCCGGCCGAATAGACGTAGCCAGTCGCTGCTTCGCGTACCATTAAGCCCGCCCTTGGGCGTTTCAGTCCGGAGCCGTCAGGCGCACAGCTAAACAGGAGCCACCTTGAGCGCACCAGCCCTGAACATCCCTCTCGCCATCGGCCTCTTCGATCAGATAGAGACTGAGGACCGCCCTGCCTCCGCGGTCTTCGACGACCACCTCGCGCTCATCGACCTCGCCGAATCAGCAGGCTTCTACGGCTACTACCTGAGCGAGCACCACGGCAGCCCGCTCTCGCTGACGCCTTCGCTTAACCTGATCCTCGCTGCCGCCTCCCAGCGGACCGAGCGCATCCGCCTCGGGTCGCTGGTCCACACGCTGACCTATTACGACCCTATGCGGCTCGCGTCCGAGATCAACATGCTCGACCATCTCACCAAAGGGCGCTTGGACCTGGGCGTCGGCAGAGGCATATCGAACATCGAAGCGGCCTTCTTCCACATCACCTCGATCGAAGACTCCCGTGCTATCTATCGCGAGAACTTCGACGCCCTGCTCGCAGCCCTCACCGCGGAGGAGTCATTCAGCTTCGAAGGCAAATACCACTCCTACTCAGACATCCCTGTGTGGATGCACCCCGTCCAGCAGCCCTACCCCCCGCTCTGGTTCCCCAGCAGCAACGAAGACAGCATCCAATTCACCGCGGGCAACGGCCTGCACACCGTGCTCAACAACTACTTCTCTCGAGAGGTAACCCGAACCCTCGTCGACCGCTATGCCGAAATCTTCACCGAGCACCGTAACGACCCCAACCGTCTCAACCCCAATGTCGATGCGCCGAAGGTTGGATGGGCGGTGAAGGTCGTCGTCGCGCCCACCGACCAGCAGGCGGACGCCTTGGCCCGCCAAGCGTTCGCCACCTGGCAGGAGCATGTCACCTATCTCGAGCGCCGCGCCGGCATCGGCGAGCGCGTGCCGCGTGGTGGTTACGACCATCATCGCGAGAACGGTTCGATGCTCGTCGGCTCGGTCGAGCGCGTCGCCGAAGAGATGAGCGCGACCGTCGAAGCCACCGGCGTCAACTACCTGCTGGGCTCCTTCACCTTCGGCGACCTCCCTCACGCCGACACCATGCGCTCCATGGACATGTTCGCCGAGCACGTCATGCCCGGTGTGCTGCAGCGTTTCGGCGGATAACGCCGGGTTGCATTGCCGCTGAGCAACTGCGGCGCTCGTGTTCCACCCACCCGCAAGCGTGACGTATCGCAACGGGGACACCCCCGTGATCTCAGCATGGCTCCGCCCTGTACCCTTGCTAAAGCCGGTGCAACGAACCCCTCTTGCTAGGAAGGTGTAGAGGGAACCTGGGTTCCCCGACGGAGGAACACGAGGGGCGACCCCATCGCTTCCCAAAGGCCATGCGGGTGGAAAGGTGAGAGATCGGCGTCGCTATCGCAAGCTGTTCCCCCCACGCGTACCATTGCCCGCGCCGTCCCGCCTACGCTCGTCGCAATCAGCGACCGCTCATGGCGCCTTAGCCCAGAGCCGTAGCGAAGCGCAGGCGCACAGTGAAACGAAAGGACCGATCACCATGTACGAAGGCGAAAAAACCGTAGACGTTCACGGCCACCACTCGACCCCCGCCAACTTTCGAGCCTACGCCTACAACCTCATTGCCCTCCGCACCCCCGTCGGCAGCGGCCTTGAGATCCCCGAAGGCCCCATGCAACAGGCCCAGGAACGCCACCTCGGCCTGCTCGACGAGCGCAGCATCGACGTTCAGTTCATCTCGCCGCGCCCCGTCGCCATGATGCACTGGGAGCAGCCTGCCCTCGTCGAGCACTGGACCATGACCACCAATGACGTCATCCACCAGACCTGCGAGCTGCACCCCGACCGCTTCCGCGGCATCGCGCAGCTCCCCCAGGTAGGCGTCGACTATGCCACCGACACCAAGGGCTGCGTTGCCGAGTTCGAGCGCTCGGTGAACGGGCTCGGCTTCATCGGCGCGCTCGTCAATCCGGACCCGGCCGGCGACCGCCGTGCGCCCGGGATGAACGACCCGTACTGGTTCCCGATCTATGAAGCGTCGATCAACCTCAAGGCGCCGCTCATCATCCACGCGTCCATAAGCAAGGATCCGCGTATCACCATCCTGCCGCACAACTACCAGTACAACTTCATGACGGAGCAGGCCCTCGCCACCCAACTCCTGGAGC
>CAZQVD010000176.1:0-4783 GCA_964596665.1 uncultured Dehalococcoidia bacterium | reverse complement strand
GGCGGATTTGTGCCACCCACCAAGTAGGCGCGGCTATTCCCAGGCGCGGTTGTCGACGACGCCCTCGAATGTGGCGCCAGGGATAACCATGTCCCACTTCTCCATCCACTGATACGTGTCCTCCCATCGCTCCCGGGTGTAGGGCTGCGGGGGGGCGTTGAGCAGCCGCCACGTCTGGAACTCCTCGATCTCCAACAGACCGCCAGTCTCCGCAGCCAAGTACTTGATGTACGGAGAGGGGTCCTTCTTGAGCGCCTCGACGGCGCGCCCCTGGGCCCGGAACATCGCTGCGAGCGTTGGCCCGTCAAGCTCGTCGCCCGCCGCCTCGGCACGAGTGGAGTGAGACTCGACGAGGACCCGGAAACCCTGTTTCTGGGCTACGCTGATCCAAGGCTCCATCAGGCTCGCGGCGGCGACTTCGCCTTTGCGAACGGCTTCGAGGCGGGTCGGCATGCTGCCCGCGCCAACAGTCTTGATGTGCTCCGGCGTCAGGAAGCCTTCCATCATCTTCAGCGTCGTGAAGTTGGAGCCGTTGAATGGGGTGACCGCGATGGCCTGGTCTTTGAGCTGCTCAGGTTCATACGCTTCCGAATCCCCCGCAACGACGATTGCGAAGGAGGACATCGCCGCACCGAGCGCCACGATCTTGCGCGGACGCAGCCCCTCATTGGTGCACTCGACCGCGCGTTTCACGATCCCCCACTCGCACATGCGATACTGATCGATGCCGCCCTCGTTGTACACCGCGTCCAGCGGCCGGTCGAAGATCGCATCCCAGCCCGCGGTGTGACCCGTGGTCACCTGAGCCATGCCGGGAGTGGTCACGAAGTCGATGTCCAGCCCTTCGTCGGCGTAATAGCCCTCGTCGCGCGCCACCAGCACCGGTAAATCGTGGATCGCATTCATAATCGCGAGCTGTATCTTCTGCCGCGTAGCCATATCGCTCTCCTCGTGGTTCCCACTTTGCAGGTTCAATAAGACAAGCGCCGACCCACATCGACGTTCTTTGTCGTCGCGCGCCAGCATATCACCCTGAATTCCCGCCTGCTCGGTCCAGTCCCAAGCCGACGGTGCCCGCGCCCTCCGTTAGAGCTTGAGCGTGCTAGGGTGGAACACCTCTTCTGGCGTCACCTTCACCGGGATCACCTGCTGGTCGACGTTGTAATCGATGAAGGTCTCCAGCGCCTTACGGTTGGCCTCGATGCCGTAGGGCATCGGGTCGTCGCCAACGACCTTGCGGGCACGCCACATACCCGCCTCGAACGCTCCCTCCGGCTCAACGTCGGCGGGCTGCGCGAGGAAATGTTGCTTGCCCGCGGTGAACATGCCGAACAACTCCGCCGCCAACCACGGGTGCGTGTCGAGAAGTTCGTTCTTGATCACCAGCGTATGGTTGATGGGGTAGATACCGGTCTCCTTGTAGCTCGTCGAAGCCGCGTCGGCTGCGTCGGGTATCAGCGGCTTGATGTCGGGCGACTTGAAAACACCGATGCCCGCGTCGACCTCGCCTTCCGCCAGCATGCGGGCGATATCGCCGTCACCAGGTGCGGAGACCACGTTCGACGGCGCCTTGTAGGCCTCCACGTGCTCATCGCCGGCAACGACCCACGTGACCTTGTTCAGGTCGACCCCGTACTCGGATTGCGCGATGCCTCTGGCCCAGACGCCCGTGGTGACCGTGTAGCCTCGCAGGCCCACCTTGCGGCCCTCCAGGTCCTTGGGCTCAGCGATGCCCGAGTTCGTGCCATAGGAGATCGCCCCATGGTGGAACGCGCGCACGAGGAATACCGGGATAGCCGTGATGGGGATGCCATGCGCACGGGCACATAGGTAGGTGGACAGCGCCATCTCCGACACGTCGAACTCCAGCCCGCGAATCATGCGGCGGAAGGCGTTGATGATCACCGGGACGTCGACCGAGTCGAAGGCGACGCGCATGGAGTTGACGGTTCCATCCTTCAGGGGCGTGGTGTGGCCATAGTCTCCGGTGGCAAGCTTCAGGGTCAGTTCCGCCATATCGCGTCTCCTCAGAACCATAGTGCGCGGACGAGGCCTCGGTAGCCTCCAAAATCGTCCGGCCGTCGGATAAGATAGTCTGCGCTTTGGTTCGCGTCTACCGGAGACCTGCGGGCCACGCAATCCAAGCTCCCGGGATGCAGGTTTCCATGCAGCAACACGAAGATAGCCTTGCCGGCCCCCCGATCAATCCGGCTTTCGCCAAGGCGCTGGACGATCTGGTGGCGGCCGCGAAGCAGGGCCACGATGCCAACAGCAAACTGTTCAATCCGCCGGACGAGTGGCTGCTGGAGCAGATGCCCCTCTATCAGGATCGGCCAGCCGAGCAGCGCGCGATCATCGATAGCGAGCGGGAGCAGATCGGCCAGGAGGCGCAAGAGGCGAACTCACAGGGCAAGGCCGCCTACCGGTCGGGGCCCGAGATTGTTCCTCAGCTCAGCTCCGGGGGCGTGGGCTTCTACAGTCAACTCGGCGTGGCGCGCCGCCCGGACCTCACTCAGTACTTCATCGACGGATTTCAGCGCAACCGCGACGGCATCGCCTTCAGCGAAGAGAGCCAGGCGTTGTTCGCCGAGGTGCTGCCATACCTCACACGTCACCTCACTGGCAGCTTCAAGTCGGGCGAGGGCGTGGTGCAGTCCGACCAACGGGTCGGCGACGTGCCGGGCCGCTCGTTCCACGCACGCCAGCTCATGGTCGGCACGCGCTACATGCAGCTTCCCTACATGTGGCGCCAGCTCACCTTCACCATGGACCCCGCGGACCGCACAGGGACACCCGACATCTTCGAAGTGACTGTGCCCCGCTGGCTCGAAGACATCGGCCTGCCCGACGCGCTCAAGGCAAAGGTGAGCGAGGCCGGGCTGAACCAGCTCGTATTCAAGGCGCCCACCAAGAACCTATCCCTGCATCTTGGGTTCGACTACGCAGGTGAGCACAAGATGGGTCCACTCAGCATCGCCATGGCCAAGGTGAAGGAGGCGAACGGCCTGGCCCTGCAAGCAGCGCTGAGTGTCTCGCGCGCCAAGACGCTGGATGGGCGCATGGAGAACATTGCAATCATCACGACCGGGCCCTCCCTGCACGGGAAGAGCACGCTGACGATCATGATTGAGCTGAAGGACAGCGCACTTGCCGGCGTGCTTGGCCTCGCGGCGGACCCCGACGAGGGCGTCTACCCCATGAACGACGACATCGTGCTGATCCAGCCGCTGGCGCAGCCGATTGAGACGACTCGCAGCGGGCATAGGCTGCGTATCTCCCACGGGATCGACGGAACCGAGAACAACTTCTACGCGGTGCCGGCGGGCCTGACGAGAGAGGACGATCCGATTACGTACGACGTCCTGCGCGGCAGCGACGAAACGCCTAACACCCACGAGACGCTGGAGAACGTGGTGGTGGCCTTCGCCACTGGCACGCCCGACTTCATGCAGAACCCGACGCGCAACATGCGCATGATCCTGTCCCGCGACCGGCTGCTGGAGCGCAAGGGCTCCGCATCGGTGCTCGGGAAGATCACCAACGGCCGTGAGACCAACGGCGTCCACGTGCCGATGGAGGACATGGACCGCGTGTTGTGGCAGGGCGTGATGCGGCAGAACACGGTGGTGCCTCCGCTGCGCCGCCTGCGGCTGGAACAGTACGTGCGCGTGCTGATGTACGGCGAGGCCGTGCAGATGGGTGCGGCCGCGGGCGCCATCGGCAGGCCGTACGTGGAATATTTCTCGGACCCGTTCATCATCGGCCTGGAGGACGAGAACGCCAATGTACTGGGCTACATCCTCCAGCAGCTGGAGCGTGGCGGGCTTCGTCAGGAGTTCTACGCGTTCAACACGGGCGGCGTTGGCGCGGAGGTCAACGCAGAGGCGAGCGGCCCTCGCTACAAGAAGATTCCCCGCGAGCTGACGCTGATGTTGCAGGAAGCGATCCTGCGGAATGCTGTGAAGTTCGAGTACGACAGCATCATGGGCGCCGAGGTCGCCGTGGCCATCACCGACGCCAAAGGTAACGAGGTCGTCGACCTGCGGGAGGAGTGGCTACCGAGCCGAATCTACGACGAGGCCGACTACCGCGAGCGTGTGGTCAGCCTGCGGCGCAGGCGGTACTACGGCCAAGACAGCGCCGACAAGGCAGGCATCCTGCGCTACACGAAGGTCACGGAGGCGCTGCTCGACCTGACGGACGTCCCACCGCCCAACGACGAGCGCGAGCTGGCCTGGCTGCTGTCGTTCTACTGGCACGTCGACCGGCCGAGCGACACGCTGGCCGATTTGATCCAGCATCTGGGCGAAGGCTCAGCTCCACCGCCTCACCTGCGGAGGGCGCTGCGGCAGATGTACGAGGACGGTCTGGCGCTCGGCGCATCGCTGCCGGACCGATCCAACGGCGACATCGCCACCCTGGGCCTCTAGCAAACTCCGAATGACGGCCTCGCCCAACCACATGAGAGGAACGCAGCAATGATCATCGACATGCACGGGCACTACACCACGGTCCCCGCACCCCTGGTCGCCTACCGAGGCCTGCAGGTCTCCGACATGGCGACGCCTAAGAAGGGCGTGGTGAAGGTGAGCGACGACGAAATCCGCGAGTCGCTGGAGAACGGGCAGCTCAAGAAGCAGCGCGAGCGGGGGACGGACGTCTGCTTCTTCTCGCCGCGCGCATCGTCCATGCGCCACCACTTCGGTGGGCCGGTGATCAGCCAGTACTGGACCGAGCACTGCAATGTTAACGACGCGGGGGTGACCGAGATCTACCCCGACAA
>CAZQVD010000175.1:0-4795 GCA_964596665.1 uncultured Dehalococcoidia bacterium | reverse complement strand
TTTCTTCAACAATGCCTACGAAGATCCCGGATTGCTCCAGGCCAAGGAGGGTGAGCTCTATTCCGTCGCCAAGCGGGCGCCGGGCGAGGGCCGCGGTGCGTCTTGGCACGGTAATTTCTTCACGGACCTTGCCGCGTGGGATGGCCTCGTGCCGCATCGCCAGCGCGGCGGTGGCGGACACGTGGTGGACATCAGCTTCCCGAGCTCCGAGATGGGCGGCCACATGTCCGTGTTCCCCACGGGAACCTACAAAAAGGGTCACCGGCACGGGCCCGGCGTGGTCATCATCATTCCGTCGGGCGAGGGATTCTCCGTCATGTGGCAGGAGGGCCAGGAGCAGGTGCTGGTGCCGTGGCACGAGGCCAGCATGTTCGTCCCGCCCAACCGCTGGTTCCACCAGCACTTCAACGTGAGCAAGATCCCCTCTCGCTACCTCGCCCTGTCGCCCATGCGGCAGGCCCGTCCGTCCGAGACCGTCGAGGACCAGATGCGGGACCAGATCGAGTATGTCGACGAGGCGCCGTGGATCCGGGAGCGCTTCGAGACCGAGCTCGCCAAACGCGGCATCGAGAGCCTCATGCCGGACGGCGCCTACACGGACCGGGACTACAAGTGGGGCTATGCGGAAGGCGAAGAGACTGGGGCCCAGCTGTTCCTGGGAGACAAGGCGCCGGTGGCCTAATCGCACACCCCTGCTAAGCGCCGGACAGAGGGAGGAACCATGGCGGCCAACGAAGTATCAGGGACCAAGCTCGAGGAGCTTGAGCTCTTCTACGAGGAGTTGCGCCAGGCCAACGGTCACCCCTTGTGGGTGCGCGACCCCAATCCTCCCAAAGTACTGCCGTTCCTGTGGAAATGGAGCGACTACCGACCATTGCTGATGAAGGCGATGGAGGTCGTGCCCATGGAGATGGCGAACCGGCGCGCGCTGTTCTTCGCCAACCCCGGGCTGAAGGAGCAGAAATCCGCCACCTCCACACTGCTGGCGAACCTACAGGTCATCAAGCCAGGCGAGATCGCCCCGACCCACCGTCACTCTCCCTCAGCGCTCCGCTTCGTGATCGAGGGCAAAGGCGCGTTCACCTCCGTGCAGGGCGAGAAGTCCTACATGGAGCCCGGCGACTTCGTCACCACGCCCAACTGGACCTGGCACGACCACGGTCACGAGGGCGAGGGCCCTATGATCTGGCTCGACGGCCTCGACCAGCCTCTGATCGAGAAGTTCGAGGCGCTGTTCTGGGAGGGCTACGAAGACGGGACCTATCCGCTCTCCAAGGCGAACGGCCTGTCGCAGCGCATGTACGGAGCGGGCAGCCTGCGGCCGACCTGGGTGAAGTACAGGGACTCCGACAAACCGTTCATCGACTATCAGCGCGACAGCCCCATGGTGAACTACAAGTACGCTCAAGCCAGGGACACGCTGTTTCAGCTCGCTAAGGAGACCGAGGGCAGCCCATTCGACGGCGTGACCCTCGAATACGTAAACCCGAACACCGGCGGAGCGGCGTTCGCGACCATGGCGTGCTTCGCTCAGCTATTGGGCAAGGGTCAGCACACCAAGGCCCATCGCCATACCGGCGGCACCATCTACCACGTGATCGAAGGCAAGGGTCACAGCGTCATCGGTGGCATGCGGTTCGACTGGAGGGACAAGGACACATTCGTCGTGCCCAGCTGGTCCTGGCACGAGCACGTCTCCGAGACCGACGCTGTGCTCTTCTCATACAACGACACGCCCGTGGTCTCCAAGCTGGGCCTCTTCCGCGAGGAGGCCTATGGCGAGACGAGCGGCCAGCAGGCCGTGACCGGGAAGTTCAACGGCAAAGCCTAGGCCCCGCTATAGGCCGGTGATGTTGCCCGCCGGGTCCACGTCGAGACCACGCGGCTCGCGCGGCATACCTGGCAGCGTCATGACGTTGCCCGCGATCGGATACACGTAGCCTGCGCCCGTTGAGACGCGGACGCCAGCGATCTCGAACGTATAGCCGGAGGGCCGGCCCTTCAGCGCCGGATCGTGCGAGAGTGAGAGTGGCGTCTTGGCCATGCAGACGGGTAGCCTGTCCAATCCCAGGCTCTCAATCCGCACAAGCTCCCGCTCGGCCTCCCGGCTCCACCTCACACCGGCGCCGGCGTAGACCTTCGTTACCAGCGCATGCACCTTCTGGCGTATGGGGGCTCCCTCCTGGTAGAGATACTGCGGCTCGGGGGCCTTGTCTTGGGTCAATCGCAGCACTGCCTCCGCCAGATCCGCCGCACCGGGGCTGCCGTCGGTGAACGGCGTGCAGATCACCGCCGCCGCCGCCCCGGCGGCCACCGCCACGTCCTGCAGGATCACCAACTCCTCCGGCGTATCGGTGGAAAAGCGATTGATCGCGACGACCACCGGCAGCCCGAAGGAACGCACGACGCCGACCAGGTGCTCCAGGTTCGACGATCCGATGCGGACCGAGATCGGGTCGACGCGGTCGAGCGAGTTCGCAGGCACGCCACCGTGGGACCGCATAGCCCTGACGGTGGCCACCAGAACCACGGCGCTGGGCCTAAGCCCTGCTCCGCGCGCCTTGATGTGCATGAACTTCTCGAAGCCGAGGTCAGCCCCGAACCCAGCTTCGGTCACGACGAAGTCCGCATGCCCCATGGCGAGCTTGTCAGCCACCACGGAACTGGCGCCGTGCGCGATGTTGGCGACGGGCCCCGTGTGCACCAGCGCAGGCTGCCCCTCGGCTGTCTGCACCATATTCGGCAGCAGCGCGCGTGACAGGAGTGCCGTAAGCGAGCCTGTTACTCCCACATCCTCCGCTGTCACCGCATGGCCATTCGCCGCGTAGCCGACGGTGATCGCAGCGAGGCGCCTGCGCAGGCCGGGCAGATCCTCGGCCAGCGCTAGAACCGCCATGATCTCGGAGGCCGCGACGATGTCGAAGCCGGTTTCGCGCACCGCGTTCCCGCCGAGGCCCGTGACCACCCGCCGCAGTGCGCGATCCGATATGTCCGTGACACGCCCCCACAGGATGTCGGCAGGGGTGAAGCCCGGCACCAGGCCGCGCCGCGCCGCGTTCTCCGTCAGCGCTGCTAGCAGGTTGTGCGCGGATGCCACAGCGTGAGCGTCGCCGGTGAAATGGACGTTGATCTCGTCCTCGGGAACCACACGCGATCGGCCGCCACCGCTTCCGCTACCCTTCATGCCGAAGATCGGTCCCATGGAAGGCTCGCGCAGCGTCACGACGGCGCGATGACCAGCGGCGGCCAACGCGTCGGTGAGGCCGATGGAGACCGTCGTCTTGCCCTCGCCCGCGGGGGTGGGATTGACGGCGGTGACGACGATGAGCTTGCCGGAGCGTGTGCCGGCAGCGATGGCATCGAGCGATATTTTCGCGGTGTGATGGCCGTAGGGGATGGCGTGCTTCGGCTCTATGCCGAGCTCACGGACCAGCGCCGAGATGGGCTGGATCGGGTCCACGCGTGCCGTCCGCGCGCCCCTACTTCGCGGCCTGGAGCGCCTCGTACACCTTCT
The DNA here is from genome assembly GCA_964596665.1 of uncultured Dehalococcoidia bacterium. Classification (GTDB taxonomy): domain Bacteria; phylum Chloroflexota; class Dehalococcoidia; order Lucifugimonadales; family Australimonadaceae; genus CAZQVD01. The sequence goes on along the minus strand of CAZQVD010000175.1, from coordinate 1,281 downwards.
GCGCCGTCACCGGCAGGTCGCGGATGCGGATGCCTACGGCGTCCTCGACCGCGTTGGCGATGGCGGCGGCGGTTGGAGCGTTCGGGCTTTCGCCGATCGACTTGATTCCGTACGGGCCGACGCCCTTGCCCTCTGTGCCGAGGATCACGGTCCGGAATTCGGGGATGTCGGCCATGCACAGCACCTTGTAGTCGGCGAACGAGAGTGTCGATACGTGACCGTCCTCGCGCACGAGCTCCTCCAGCATGCCGTAGCCCACGCCCATCATGGCGCCACCGTTGATCTGGCCCTGGTGGCCGATCGGGTTCACGATGCGTCCGGTGTCGTGGGCGGACGTCAGTTTCAGCAGCGTCACCTGGCCCGTCTCCATGTCCACGGCAACCTCTGCGACCTGCGCGGTGTAGCCGGTCACGTCTGCGCCGCGAGCTGACGCCCCGGCCCTACCGATCACCGGCTGGCTGGTGCGCGCGACCAGCTCGTGCCAAGGCTGCGACTCGCCGGTGTCCGTCCGCGTCAGCTTGTCGCCCTGGATTACCAGCTGCTCCTCGGGCCAGTTCTGCAGCTCGGCCGCCAGCTTGAAGACCTCGCTCTGTGCCTCCTTCACCGCGTTGTCCGCAGCGATGCTGCCCAGGTTGGTCACGCGGCTTCCGCCGATGCCTGAGTCGTTGTCGAACAGGCCCGTCGCGTGCACCTCGATGTGTACCATGTCCACCGGCAATCCCATCGTCTCCGCGACCACCTGTTGAGTGACCGTGGTGGCGCCAGCACCCTGGTCGAACAGCGGCGTCTGCACGCTGACCGTGCCATCCGCGTTCAGCGAGATCTGGGCGTTATTCAGCCCACCACCCGGCGCGCGCTCGGGGATGCTCATGCCCCAACCGCGCTTAACGCCTGAAGCCATGGGCTTGCTTCCAGGCGTTCTATGTGCCGACGACGATCGAGCGCGTTCGATTGCCTCTGCACCGTGCAGGTCGTGGTATTCCTCGCCAAGCCCGTTTACGTCGCCCTCCCGAATTACGTTCTTGAGGCGCATCTCGACCGGATCGAGCCCTAGCTTGTGGGCCACGACGTCCAGGTGGGATTCCATGGCGAAGATCGTCTGCGGCTCACCTGGCCCACGCATATGCCCCGCAGGGACCCGATTGGAGTACACATGGTGCGCTGTCACGCGGGAATGCGGGATTTTGTAAGGACCGGCAGCGTGACGCGGCCCCGGTAGGAAACCCAACGGCACGAAGCCCGCGTATGCGCCGGTGTTGAAGTATGCGATGATTTCATTCG
>CAZQVD010000174.1:0-4800 GCA_964596665.1 uncultured Dehalococcoidia bacterium | reverse complement strand
GACGGTTGGCGCAGCGCTGCTGGTGGTGCACCTGCGGGACATGTTCCGCGCCGCGCTGACGCTGGTGGTCAGCTTCTTGGGTGTGGCAGGCATCTTCGCGCTGGTGAACGCCGAGTTTCTCGCGGTCGCGCAGGTGCTGATCTACGGCGGCGGCATCTCGATCCTCGTGATCTTCGCCGTGATGATCACCAGGGACGTGGAAGAGGGGAACCGGAGCACGCCAACGCAGCCCGCTGCACTGGGGGTCGCGGTGCTGCTGCTGGCGGCGCTGATCTACGTGATCGTGCAGGAGGAGTGGCTGTTGCTTCCCGACCACCTGCCCGGGCCTCTGGCCGAGGTGTTCGTGGACACGCCGGCGGCACTGGGCAGGCTGCTGCTCCGGGACTTCGTGCTGGCCTTCGAGGCCGTCGGGGTGCTGCTGCTGGCTGCGGTGATTGGGGCGCTTGCCTTGGTCCGGGAGCGCTGAGCATGCTGGAGCGCCTGCTTATCCTCTCGGCGGTCCTCTTCTGCATCGGCCTGTACGGCGCGCTGTCCCGCCGGCACCTGATCGCGGTGCTCATCTCGATCGAAATCATGTTCAACGCGGTGAATGTGGCGCTGGTTGCCTTCTCGCGCTTCACCGTGCCGGGAGCGATGCGCGTGGGCTTGGACGTCGAGGCCGTGGCGCCGCTGGCGCTCGCGGGTCAGACGTTCGTAGTCTTCGCCATCGTGGTGGCGGCCGCCGAGGTGGCGCTGGGCCTGGCGTTGCTCATCGCGCTGGTGCGGCGCCGGGATACCACCGACGTCACGGAGGTGAGCCTGTTGCGGCGGTAGCCGGGGCGATGCCATGTGGGTCGATTACAAGAAAGCGCCGAATCTGATGATGGCGGAGATGTGGAAGGAGATCCTAGAAGGTGAGGGTCTGCCGGTGCGTTTGCTGCCGGAGGCGGGCATCCTGGAGTACAGCGAGACGGCGGTCTTCCGGATCATGGTGCCGCGTGGCAGAGAGCACGTGGCCGACGAGATCATCAGGAAGCTGTAGCACATGATCCCCGAAGCCGCCGTCTGGGCCATCTTCGCCATCCCGCTCGCCGCCGGGCTGCTCATCATAGCCGTAGTTCGGCCATGGGTGAGGTCGGCGTGGCGATACGCGGGCTACGTGGGAATCGCTGGCGTCGGTGGTGCCTTCGCGCTGGGCATGTGGGCGCTGACCTCGACGCTGGGCCACGAGGAGGCGATCGGGTTCGCACCGCATCCGTGGCTAGACGTGGGCCGGACCGAAGCCAGCGACGGGTTCGCACTCACCGTCGGCGTTCTCCTCGATCCCCTGGCGGCGATCATGGTGGTGGTGGTCTCCGGAGTAAGCCTGCTGGTCCAGGTGTACTCCCTCGGCTACATGCGCAAGGGAGCGGACGACGAGGGCGGCCAGTGGGTGGACTATCCCCGCTACTTCACCTACATGTCGCTGTTCACCGCGGCGATGCTTGGTCTCGTGCTTGCCTACAACCTGATCCAGCTCTTCGTGTTCTGGGAGCTGGTCGGCCTCATGTCATACCTATTAATCGGCTTCTGGTTTCATCGTCCCGCTGCCGCGGCCGCCGCGAAGAAGGCGTTCATCGTGACGCGTATAGGCGACTTTGGCTTCCTGCTGGCGCTGATGTATCTGTACTTCTACCGGGACCGTTTCATCGAGCGTGGGCAAAACCCGTTCGAGATCCCGGACATCCTGCAGATGGCGCCCCTATTGGGTGGGGGCGTGGCGGGGCTGGTGGCGCTGGGCCTGTTCGCAGGCGCGGTGGGTAAGTCGGCGCAGTTCCCGTTGAACACGTGGCTGCCGGACGCTATGGAGGGTCCGACACCCGTGAGCTCGCTGATCCACGCGGCGACCATGGTGGCGGCAGGGGTGTTCCTGGTCGTGCGCATGTATCCGCTGTTCTTGGAGAGCGACGCGGCGATGAACACGGTCGCGATCGTCGGGGGCGTCACTGCGATCCTGGCCGCGGCCATGGGGCTGGTGAGCAACGACATCAAGCGCGTGCTCGCGTTCTCGACGGTGAGCCAGCTCGGCTACATGTTCCTGGCTATTGGCGTCGGAGCGCCGGTGGTGGCGATGTTCCACTTGTTCAACCATGCGTTTTTCAAGTGCCTCTTGTTCCTTGGTGCCGGGAGCGTGCATCACTCCGTGCATACGTTCGATATGCGCCACATGGGCGGCCTGCGGGCGTGGATGCCGATCACGTACGCGGCGACGATGCTGGGTGGCCTGAGCTTGGCCGGCGTGTTCCCCTTCTCCGGCTTCTGGAGCAAGGACGAGGTGTTGGCGGTGGCGCGCAGTGGCGAGCATGCTGCCAACGGATTCGTCGCGCAACTTGTGTTCTGGCTGGCACTGGCTGCGGCGTTCATGACGGCGTTCTACGTGTTCCGGCTGATCGTGATGACGTTCCACGGTCAGTTCAGGGGCGGCATCGATGCCGTGCCGGAGGACGAGCGCATCCCCGACGAGGCACATCACCATGTGCACCGTGCCGAGTCGCCGTGGCAGATGACGGTGCCTATGGTAGTGCTCGCCGTGTTCGCGGTGCTGTCTGGAGCTGTGTTCAACGCGGTTTCGAGCATCGGCCCGATACCGGCCCACTGGTTCTCCCATTTCCTGGGCGAGGATTCGCCCGCGTTCGAACCGGTGATCGCTACGGCGTCTATGGCGCTAGCGGTCGCGGGCATCGTGCTTGCAGTGCTGGTCTACGGCACGAAGGTGATCTCGTTCGATCGCTTCCCGCAGCTGTGGCACTTTGCTCGCCGGGTGCTGGAGGAGCGCTACTACATGGACTACGTCTACGAGACGGTGATCGTGCGCCGGGTGCTGTACCGGGGGGTATTCCTGTTCGCGGACTGGGCGGACCGGCGCATCGTGGACGGATTCGTGGACATGGTCGGCTGGGTGGGCAGGAACAGTGGCCGCGCCCTCGCTCAGCTGCAGACGGGTCAGGTGCAGACGTATGGCGTGGGCGTGTCGGCGGGCATCGTGGCGCTGCTGATCGCGTTCATCGTGCAACGGTAGGAGCAGAAGGTGCTGACAGGGATCATCCTCGTCCCTTTGGCCGGCGCGGCGCTTGCCGTGGGGCTCAGGCGCGATGCGAGGCTCACCCGCTGGGTGGCGCTGGGTGCTGCCGTGGCGGAGCTGGTGCTGGCGCTGGCCGTGTTCGTGCTGTTCGACACGACCGCGGGCGGGTACGACTTCGAAGTTCGCGTTGCGTGGGTGAGCGCGTTCGGCATCGAGTACCACCTGGGGGTGGACGGCCTGAGCGTTCCGCTGGTGCTGCTCAACGGCATATTAGGCCTTGCGGCGGTGTTGGTGTCGTGGCGCGTTAACGAGCGGGTGGGCGAATACTTCATGTGGCTGCTGATCCTCGAGGCGGCGGTCATGGGCGTGTTCGTGTCGCTCGACCTGATCCTCTTCTTCGTCTTCTGGGAGCTAGAGCTGATCCCCATGTTCTTCCTGATCTCCCGATGGGGGACGGGCCGACGCGATTACTCGGCGATGAAATTCGTCCTGTTCACGCTGGCTGGCTCGGCGTTCATGCTGGCCGCGATCCTGGCGCTGTACTTTTCGTTTCCCGCGCCTGGCGCGGCCGGGCTCGAGCGCACCTTCGACATGACGGTGCTCGCCGAGCGCGACCTGACAAGCCTGCTGGTGCCGTCGTCGCTGGTGTTCGCCGGCTTCCTGATCGCGTTCGCGGTGAAGCTGCCGATATTCCCTCTGCACACATGGCTGCCCGACGCGCACACGGACGCCCCGACCGCGGTGAGCGTGATGCTGGCTGGCGTGCTGCTGAAGATGGGCGGCTACGGGTTGCTGCGGATCAACGCCGGCCTGTTCCCCGAGGACCTGCGCACGGTCGCGCCTGCTCTGGTGGTATTCGCGGTGATCAACGTGCTGTACGGCGCGTTCATCGTCATGCGTCAGACGGACCTGAAGCGGATGGTGGCCTACAGCAGTGTGAGCCATATGGGCTTCGTGGTGCTTGGCCTCGCTTCGGCCGGTGCTGGTGCGAGCCAGCTCAACGGCGTTGGGTTGAACGGTGCGGCGCTCCAGCTGTTCACGCACGGCACGATCACCGGATTGCTGTTCGTGGTGGTGGGCCTGGTGTACGACCGCACGCATACGCGGCACATCCCAGACATGGGTGGCATGGCGAAACAGATGCCGCTGATCGCCTTGGGCTTCATGATCGCGGGCCTGGCCTCGCTTGGGCTGCCGACGACCAGCGGGTTCGCGGCCGAGTTGTTGGTGTTCCTGGGTACGTTCCCGGTATACGGACCCATGACGGTGCTGGCGGCCCTCGGCGTGGTGCTGGCGGCGGGATACATCCTGTGGGCCGCGCAGCGCACCATGTTCGGCCCCCGCGTGGAGCGCTGGGACGGACTCACCGATGCGGCCGCGGTGGACGTCGGCGCCATGGTGGTCCTTGTGGTGCCGATCTTCGTGGTGGGCCTGTACCCCCGAGTGCTCACGGACGTGTTCGAGGCGGGGCTCATCCCGATCGTTCAGGGTTTGGGGGGATAGGGATGGGCATCGAAGTCCGCGACCTCTTCCTCCTGTCGCCCCAGCTGGGCATGGCCGCCGTGGCGGTGGCGGTGGTGCTGCTGGACCTGTTGGTGAAGCGCAAGCCGCTGATCGTGGTGGTCGCGCTGCTCGGGCTGCTGATCCCACTGGTTGCGAGCATCAATCTGTGGGACGTCGTGAACCGACAAGGCGCCGAGGTGGCGTTCAACGGGTCGCTAGTGGTTGACGAGTTCGCGCTTTTCTTCGATTTCCTGATC
>CAZQVD010000173.1:0-4827 GCA_964596665.1 uncultured Dehalococcoidia bacterium | reverse complement strand
GATCTCCAGCCAGACGGCGTCGGCGTTGCTGCGGTTGAAGATGTTGTGCGGCACGCCGCGCTTGACCAGAACGTACTCGCCCGGGCCCGCGGTGAACACGCGCTCTTCCACCCGAAACGTTCCCTCGCCCGAGATCATGAGGAACGCCTCTTCCATGTGGTGGTGCACGTGCAGGGAGCGGGCATGGCCGGGTTTGGCGGTGTACTCGATGATGGTGTACAGCCCGCCCGTGTCCTCGCCTGTGAGGCGGACGACGGCGGTGCCGGTCTCCAGCGCGTAGGTCTTGCTCACCGCACGCCCCGCGCTCAGGCCGAAGCCAGCTCAGGCTCTTCGGCGCCTTCAACCGGGGCCAATGGTTGCGGCACCGACTCGTCCCATTCCATGCCGCCGCGCCGCCATTCGTAGGCGTAGCCCAGCATCATGATCACAATGAAGAACAGGACGGCCACGAACGCCGACCACCCCAGGACGCCGGCCTGGGTTGCCCAAGGGAACAAGAACACAACCTCAACGTCGAACAGCAGGAACAACAAGGCGAAGCGGTAGTAGCGCACGTTAAAGCGCTCCCAGTTGCCGCCCACCGTCTCCATGCCGCACTCGTAGGGGTCGTACTTGACGGGGTTCGGCCGGTACGGCCGGGCGTTGATCTTGGTGCCGAGCCAGGAGATTAGCAGGACGGCCACCGGCACCGCGATGGCGACGCCGGTCATGATGAAAACGAGCCCATATTGCCGAAGGTAATCGTTCATGACTTGGGCCAATGCTACGAGCCGCGACACGCGGAGGTCAACAGGCCTGCGCGGCGGCGCAACGCTTCTGATAGACTTCCCGTCTGTGCCCGTTTTCAGGGCGCCACTGGTATTTTTTGTGTGCCAACAGAACCGTCTGGGTCGGTAATTGCTGATGGGGGTGTGCTTGATTGGACGCACTGGGTCGACATGTACTGCTCGAACTCCGCGACTGTAACGCGGGGAAGCTCGATGATCTCCCGTTCCTGCGCGACACCATGTTGCACGCAGCCGAGGAGACGGGCGCGACGATCATCGGCGAGATCTTCCACCAGTTCGCTCCCCAGGGCGTAACGGGAGTGGTGGCCATCGCCGAATCCCACCTTTGCATCCATACTTGGCCCGAGCACCGCTATGCCGCAGTCGATATCTTCACTTGCGGCATCAACTTCGACCCCACCGAGGCCGCGTGGCTCATCGTCGGCCAACTCGAATCCCGCGATCCCGAATTCAAAGAAGTGATCAGGGGCGGTCTGCCGACGCCTGCAGTTCGCGGCGCATAACCATTGCGGCCGATGGACGCCGAGTTCTCATCCAGCGATAGCCCCACAATCTGGTTTGTTGAGCAGATCACGCCCGAGCTCCTCCAGAGCTCCGCGGTGCGTCGCATCATCTGCGAAGTGCAAACGCCTTTCCAGCGCGTCCAGATCATCGAAACGGGGCCGTTCGGCCGGTCGCTGGTTCTCGACGGCAAGATGCAGTCCGCCGAGGCCGACGAGTGGGTTTACCACGAGAGCCTCGTGCAAATGGTCATGATGGCCCATGAACACCCTCAGCGCGTGTTCATCGCCGGCGGTGGCGAGGGAGCGACTGCCCGTGAGGTGCTGCGCCACGCCAGCGTCGCTGAGGTGGTCATGGTCGACCTCGACGAGCAGGTCGTTGCGCTCTGCCGCGAGCATTTGCCTGACCATCATCAGGGCGCATTCGACGACCCCCGCCTGGCGCTCCACTACGCCGACGCGGTCGCCTACCTGCGCGAGCACGACGCAACCTACGACGTGCTCATCGTGGACATCGCCGACCCGTTGGAGGGTGGACCGGCGGTGTTGCTGTACACCCAGGAGTTCTACCGGCTTGCGGCCTCGCGCCTCGCGCCGGGCGGCCTGCTGGTGACGCAAGCTGGGCCCATCGGCCCGCTGGACGTGACCGAGGTGTTCACGGCGATCCACCGGACGATGGCCAGCGTGTTCGTCGCCGCGGGCATGGCTGACGCACCGCCACTCGCGGCGCTGACGCCAGTTGACGTGGAGCGTCGGCTGGCGGATCGCGTTGGGCCTTCGCTGCGGTACTACGATGGATTGGCGCACGCGGGCATGCTGCAGATGCCCAAGTACGTGCGCGATGCCATCGCGGCGGAAACACGCGTCATCACTGACGCGAACCCCCTCTTCGCCGTTTAAGCATTGCGGCATCGCTCGGCGTGTCCGGCTGGGACGCGCTGGGGAGCGCACGCGCACGGTGTGGATGTGCACGTTCGTCCAATTGAGCATACCCGCACGAGCGTTTATATTCAGAAAGGCTGATTTTCAGCAGCACGGATCGCGCAATGTTTTGGGTGGCGCCCTTAGGGGCGGAGGCACGATATAAACGGGGTAGACATCGTCATCTTGATACTGGTGCTGGGCCTGGGCTTCATGGGCTGGCGCAACGGTGTGATCAAAATCGCGTTCACGCTGATCGGAGGGATCGTCGGCCTGGTTCTGGCCGGACGCTTGTGGTCGGATGTGGCCGCGGTGCTGCCCATTGACAACGAGAGCGTCGCCAAGATCGCGGCGTTCGTGTTGATCCTGGCGGTAATGATGATCGCAGCGGCCATCGCGGCCAAGATCATCAAAACCATCCTCAAGATCGTCTTCCTGGGTTGGGTCGACGGCCTTGCCGGGTTGGCCATCGGCTTGCTGCTGGGGGCAATCGCCGCGACGGCGGTGGTTTCGGCGGCCGGCATTGTGCCGTCGGCCTCAGTGCAGGACGCGGTGGACGAGTCTACGCTTGCTGAGCCGTTGATCGAGAATATGGACATCGTGTTTGCGCTCCTGCCGGAGGAGTTCGACGATGTGAAGGACCTGTTCAGCACAGGCAAAAATCTGCTGGATAAGGGCGCCTCGCTGCTGGAAGACAGTGGCGAGCTCCAGGACCTGATTGAACAGAACTCCGAGTTACTGGAAGCTGCCGGTGGCGTGTACGCCTAGCTCGAGCAGGCGTCGGCGCTCACGAACTCGGAGGGCAGCGTGCTGGTTGGGTTCACGGGACTTGAGGAGTTCAACCGGGACACTATCTATGCGGTGTTTGAGGACCCGGACGGCACGGTCGTAGGAGGCGTGCTCTCGGCGACGGTGCTGCCCAACGGCCTTTCGGTCCTGGCGGTGGACGGGCTCGGTAACTCCGCCCACGAGATGACCTGGTACATCGACGGGAACAACAACGGGACCTGCGATGACACCAACACCGCCGACGCCAAGGCGACGATGCCGCTGCAAGCCGGCATGCTCGAGGTGGGGCAGGAATACTTGCCTGCGGGCAGCCGGCACGGTCAAGGCCTGTGCGACCGCTTTTAGCGAACTGAACATCGCACGCACACTACTCGTGTGCTGTTGCAGCCTCGCGTTGGCACCTCTATGATCCGACGCGAGGCAACGCCTCCTTACGCGAGAGCACTGCAGGCCGGGGGTGTCCACTGAGCGAATCCGTCCTAGTCCTCAATCAGAACTACGAGCCGCTAAATGTGTGTGGCGCGCGCCGGGCGGTGGTGCTGTTGCTGCGTAGCAAGGCCCAGTCGCTTGAGGCGACCGAACTGGTCATGCACGCGGCAATTGAAGAATTCCAAATCCCCTCGGTGATCCGCTTGCTCCACATGGTGAAGCGCCCCATCTTCTCGCGCCGGTTGTCGCGCCGCGAAGTGTTCTGGCGCGACGGATTCACTTGCCAGTACTGCGGTAGGCAGATGCACGACCTAACGCTTGATCACGTAAAACCGCGGGTGCACAAAGGTGCACATACGTGGGAGAACGTGGTGACGGCATGCGTGCCTTGCAACCACAAAAAGGCGGGGCGTTCGCCCTCCGAGGCCGGCATGCGTTTGCTCATGGAGCCGGCGGCGCCGAAAGCAAACCCCTACTACCACCTGATGCATCGCCAGCTGCCGGACGCGTGGAATATCTACTTGCCCTGGATGCAGCCCGGGCGCCGAGCGCTTGCGATCGCCTAGCCCGCGCGCACGGTTGGCGCTTCGAGCAGCATCACCTCGAGCGCCAGCCTCGGGTTGGCGTTGCGGTCCAGCACGTTGATGGACTCGGTGACCAGGTGCAGCCAGCGCACGGCGTCCGCCGAGGTGAGTGCGCCTGCCTGGCGGATCAACGTGTCGCGCCAGCTCACGTTCACGATGGCACCGTCCTGTCCTTGCTGAATCAGCAAAATGTCGCGCAGCCAGCGCAGCCACAGGTACAACTCCTCGCGACCGGTGGCGCGGTCGCGCTGGAAGCGCCGGGCTAGCTCCTCGGCGTAGCCAAACCGCTCCTCCAGGCCATCCTCCACCACGTCGGCGATGCGTTCGAGTCGTTGGTGCACGCCAGCCAGCGTTGCGGGCTCGTGCGCGGCCTCGATAGCCCACCCCACGCAACCGCGCGAGAGGCGCGCGATGATGTCGGCCTGCTCGCCCCCGACGCCATGATGCGTGACCAAGAACTGGGTGACCTGCGCGACGGGCAGCGGGCGCATCTCCAACTGCTGGCAACGCGATTGGATCGTGGGCAAGACGCCCTCCGCGTCCGACGACAACAGCAGCATGAGGTTGTTGGGGGGCGGCTCTTCGAGGACCTTGAGCAGCGCGTTGGCCGCATCGTGGGTCATGCGGTCGGCCTCGTCGATAATGAACACCCGCGTGCGCCCCTCGAAGGGCTTCAGGTGGGCGGAGTTGATCAGATCGCGAACGGATCTGATGCCGATGGTCGTGTGCGGGCCCTCCTCCTCCTCCGGGTCCACGGCGATGAGGCGGGCGTCGGCGTGGAGGCCCGCGTCGATGCGTGTGCACGCCTCGCACTCC
>CAZQVD010000172.1:0-4914 GCA_964596665.1 uncultured Dehalococcoidia bacterium | reverse complement strand
GCTATCCTGCGGTTCAAATCGGAGGAGCCGGCGATCACCGAGGGCGCGCCCCGATGGACAGGGATGCATCACTTCGGACTCGAGGTCGACGACATGGAGTCTGCCCAAGCAAGGATCGAGGCGGCGGGGGCGACGCACCGGCCGTACCCCGGCACGGACGAGATGGAGGCGCGGGGGAACGTCGAGGTGAAGTTTTCGGGGCCGGATGGCGTGACGGTCGATCTCTCCGAGCATGGATGGGCGGGGACGAAGTAGAAGCCCCACTCTCTTTGGTGCAATGGTCACCTCCGAGCAACTGAAGGACCTTTTCGCTAGCTTCCCCACCGGGGTCACCGTGATGACCGCCATCGACCGTGACGGCGCTGCGACCGGGTTGACCGCGGGATCGTTCGCCGGAGTTTCCCTGGATCCGCCCTTGATGGGGCTCAGCATCAGCAACCGGTCGCGCACCCTCGGCGCGATGAGAGCCCAGGGCGTTTTCGGTGTCCATTTCCTGGGAGACTGGCAGGCAGGGATCGCGAGCCGATTCGCCAGCGACGCAACAAACAAGTTCGCCGATGTTTCCTACCGCAAGGATGGGCACACAGTGCCTTGTCTCACCGGTTGCTTGAGGTCGATGATCTGCCGGCTCGAGACGGAGTTTCCAGGGGGTGACCATTCGATCGTCCTAGGCCGGATCATTGAGTTGGATCCTATCGATGGGGACTGGGCCGCGGGATCGTCTCTCATTTTCTTCGATCGGCGGTTTCACCTGCTCGGGGCGCAGGCCCCGTCCGTTGACTGACCGTCGAAGGAAGATTGATGGAGTTGCCTTGGTTGGGAATGGAAGGGTGCTGGCTATCAGTGATGCGGTCGCGGCCGAGCTCTACCGATCATTCGACGCTCAGGCGGGGAGTCACCGCGTTGCAGGCTCGACAATGATCCGCCGTCCCGTCGTCGCACGGACCCCAGAGAGCAAGGCCGCAAGCAATAGCTCGAGCGAGGGATGGATGGGGAGATAGCCACCGCGCGTATGGCTCAGAAGTAGTTGGTCCGGAGGAAACCCGAATGATGCCGCGCGCAGATAGCACCGAGGATGTGACATGACCCAACTTTCTGACATCGTTGCGAGGCCGGTGGAGCGGCTGGCGACCGGGTTCGCGTTCACGGAGGGGCCACTGTGGCATCCGGATGGGTTCTGGCTGTTCGTGGATACGCACCCGAACCTGGTGCACAAACTGGTGCCGGGGGGAGAGCCTCAGATCTATCGCGAGGAGACGAACCGCACGAATGGACTGACGTTCGATATACAGGGACGGTTGCTTATGTGCGAGGGGTTTGGGCGGCGCGTATCGCGGCGGGAGCACGATGGCACGATCGTGACGTTAGTGGACAGCTTCGAAGGCAAGCGGCTCAACCGTCCCAACGACATCGTTTGCCGGTCGGACGGGTCGATCTATTTCACGGACCCGCAGGGCCTGGTCGACGAGTCGCTGCGCGAGCTTGGCGCGTCGATGCTGTTCCGGCTGCGTCCCGATGGCACGCTGGAATCGCTGCTCCGCCATATACCGTCCATCAACGGGCTGGCGTTCTCCCCGGACGAGCGGACGTTCTATGTGATCAACACACGCGAGCCGAAGCTGATCGAGGCGTTCGACGCCGATGCCGTGGGGGACCTGAGCAACCGGCGCACGTTCATCGACATGTCAGCTGACCCAGCCGACGGAAATCCAGACGGGATGAAGGTGGACGTGGACGGGCACGTGTACTGCAGCGGCCCGGCCGGGCTCTGGGTGATGGAGCCGGACGGGACGCACATCGGCACGGTTCCGATCCCGGAGCTGGCGACGAACTGTGCCTTCGGCGGCGCCGACTATTCCACGATGCTGGTCACGGCGAGGACGTCGGTGTACGTGGTGCCGCTCAGGACGCGAGGCTTCGTGCCACCGGGGGCGCCTCGCGCGAAAGCGCCCTAAGGGGGAGTGCAGAGCTAGTAGCCGCGGTCCCAGTCGACGACATTCACCAACGGCTCGCCCTTGAGGAAGCGGTCAAGGTTCTCGCAGAAGAGATCGAGCGCGAACATGTGCGAGACGTCGCTGCGGGGCGATGAGTGCGGCGTCATGACGACGTTGGGCAGTGACGTGAGTTCCACAGGGCGCTCGCGGCCCTCTTCGTCGCCGGCGTAGACATCGAGGTAGGCACCTCGAAGGCGGCCGTCCTTGAGCGCGGCAATCAGCGACGGCTCGTCGACGATCTCGCCGCGGGAAGTATTCATGAAGATGGTGCCCGGCTTCATGGCCTCGAAGGCGGCCGCGTCAAACAAACCCTCGGTATCGGGCGACAACGGCGCGCAGATGGCGACGAAATCGCTCTCACCGAGCATGGCATGCAGGTCGGCGGGCGGAAAGAGCTCGGCGACCGGACCCTCGCCGGGCTGACGTGTGGTGACGGAGTGCCGACTGCCGATGACGCGCATGCCAACGCCGCTGGCCAGGCGCGCCAGGTTCATGCCTATGCCACCGAGGCCGATGATGCCCATGGTTTTTCCGCTGATCAGCAGCGCGGCGAAATCCGCCGGGTTGAATGCTCCTGCGTCCGTCTGCCGGACGGCCGCAGGGAAGTCTTTCGCCATCATGAGTCCGCCGGTCAGCGCGATCTCAGCAATGGGGAGTGCGCCGGAGTGGCCCCGGGAGTAGGTGACGTCGATGAGGGCGCCCCAGAAGTTGGAGCGCCGGATGCTGGAGAGGCCCGCGAAGGTGAAGTGAACCCATCGGAGGTTGGGCATCTCATCGTACATCGCTGGCGGGTGCACGGCGCCGCCGTACATGACGTGGGCCTCGGCAATGGCTTCGTCGACCTGGCCCCGCGTGATGGCCGGCACGGGATTAGGGATGCGCTCGAACATCGCTATGCGTGGCTCGGCGAAGTGTTTCTGGAGCTCCTCGCGGTAACCGCGCCAGAGGGCGGTGATTTTGATGCGGCCCGGTGCGACAGAGACGATTCGGTCGAGCTCCGCCTGGGCCACGTCTCGCATGACGACGACGTTGATGGTAGCGGGTAGGGCTGTCATGGCAAGCTCCGGTGCGGGCATGGGTGGCCGATGATTCGGCGATGTAAGGTAGCCTAATGGGGATGATAGAAGAAAGCACGCTGTACGAGCGGGTGGACGGACACCCGTTCTTCGTGGCATTGGTGGAGCGATTCTACGAGGGGGTCGCGACGGACCCCGTGCTGCGCCCGCTGTACCCGGACGATCTGGCGCCTGGCAAGGCGCACCTAGCGGGATTCCTATCGCAGTATTGGGGCGGGCCTCCGCAGTACTCCATGGAGCGCGGACACCCACAGCTGCGGAGGCGACATGCGCCATTCGCGATCGGGCAGGTGGAGCGCGACGCTTGGATGCACCACATGACGGAAGCAGTGGCTGCTTCGGGCTGCTCGCCGCAGGACGCGGTGCTGCTGCTCGCCTATTTCGACGGTACCGCGACGTTCCTGATGAACCGAGGCTGATCGAGCTGCCGCTAGAAGGGCAGCTCCTTCGGCCGTACGTGCTCAGCGTTCGCTTTGGTGCGCCGGCTACGGACGATACGGTCTTCGATGATGCGATCGGAGCCGATCTCGGTACCGGTGCGCAGGATGATGAGCTTCTCGTCGCCGGAGCTAAGGAACCAGTAGCTGGTGCCTCTGGGTAGGAAGATGGCGTCGTGCTTGTTGACGACGACCACGTTGTCGTCCTCCTCGAGGTGGAAGGTGCCTTGGCCCTGGAGGATGTAGAAGGTGTGATCCTCGGTGGGGTGCGAGTGCATGAGGTTCTCGCCGCCCGATTGGTAGCGCTTCACGACACCGGAGAGGCCGTCAGAACCCGGTAGGACGATGTCCCCGGTCCCCGCGAGGATCTCGTCGTCGAGGAAGGTGAACACTTTCGCGGCGGTCTTGCGCTCGGTTGCCATTTCGCTCTCTTTTCGTTTTAGTTAGCTGTCACGGATGGCTTGACAGACTACTCAAGGCCGTAGAGCGCGACCGCGTTGTCGCGCACGATCTTGCGCTGCATGTCCGGGCTCAGGTGGGCGGTTTCCTGCTCGACGACGGCCTGAGAGTTGGGCCAGGTGCTGTCCGGGTGCGGGTAGTCGGAGGCCCACATCATGTGGCCATCGCCGAAGAAGGGAATGAGCTGCAAGCCCACGAAATCGGCCTGATACGTGGCCCAGACCTGGCGCTTGAACAGGTCGCTAGGGAGCTCCTTCAAACCGATGTCCGAGGCCGACTTGGTTTCGAACAGGCGCTTGTAGCGCAAGTCCATCTCCTGGACCACTGCAGGGATCCATCCGGTGCCGGACTCGGCGAGGACGACCTTGAGCTTGGGATGGCGCTCGAGGGTGCCGAAGATGAATAAGCCGGCGAAAGGCTCCAAGAAGGTGGTTGCGCCGTTGCTGAGGCCGAGGTCGAAGGCGGGCGGGCGGGAGGTGCCCTTCATCTCCTTGACCAGAGTGGTGATGCTCCGGTTGCGATCGCTGCCGCCGACGTGGTAGGAGACGATAACGCCGGTCTCTTCGGCGGCGGACCAGAAGGGATCCCAATCCTCGAGGTACATGGATGTGGTGACGTCGTTGACGAGGAAGCTAACTTCCTGGAGCCGGCCGGTTTTGGCGACGCGGAGCAGCTCGTTGGTGGCGGCAACGGGGTCCTCGGGCGCGACGCGGGCGACGGGCAACAGGCGCTTGGGCGACGGCGAGGCGAACTCGAGCGCCCAGTCGTTGTAGGCCACGTTGACGGCATTGCGGAGCACGGGGTCCGCGACCTGCATGGGCAGGATCGGCGGAAACATGACTGAGGCTTCGACGCCGTCACGGTCCATGTCCACGAGACGCTTGGTTGGATCGACGGGGCGACCCGCCTCCGCGACGCCACCGCGGTCCAGTGCGAGGTAGGAGCGCT
>CAZQVD010000171.1:617-4930 GCA_964596665.1 uncultured Dehalococcoidia bacterium | reverse complement strand
CTGTGATGACGGCCTGGGTGATCGTCTCCCCGAGCTTGGCTTCGGCGTCGGCCTTCAGTTTCTGGAGCACCATGGCCGCGATCTCG
Source organism: uncultured Dehalococcoidia bacterium (assembly GCA_964596665.1). Taxonomy (GTDB): domain Bacteria; phylum Chloroflexota; class Dehalococcoidia; order Lucifugimonadales; family Australimonadaceae; genus CAZQVD01. The sequence continues at coordinate 4,844 of CAZQVD010000171.1, read as the reverse complement.
GGCGGGTTGTAGCCGCGGTCGCCCATGTGGACGGCTGCGTCGCCGCCGGTGCCAGAGTTCACCGTGTACCCGAGAGTCTTGACCTCCTCCTGCACCTCGGCGAACTTGCGCCCCATGAGGCGCTTGACGGAGTAGACGGTGTTCTCCGGATTGGTCACTGCCTGGCGTTTGGCGACCATGCCGACGTAGCGCTCACCCGACTTGGGGTTGACCGCGACGACGGACGGAGTTGTGCGCCCGCCTTCCGTGTTCTCGAGCACCACCGGCTCCCCCGCTTCCATCACGGCCACGGCCGAGTTGGTCGTGCCTAGGTCGATACCGATCACTTTCGCCATTTCTTCTCCTCGCTCGAAGGTTCGCAGGCCAGTGCGGGCCTACTGACCTGATGTAGTTTCAAGTTCTCGCGCCACGACAACTTGCGCCGGCCTCAGGATGCGGTTGGCGCCACGGTAGCCCGGGCGCACCGTCGAGAGCACCGCGCCGGCCGGCTGGTCGGCGGTTGGCTCATAGTACACAGCCTCGTGCTGGGTCGGGTCGAACGTCTCGCCCGGCAACGGCTCGAAGGATTCCACACCCTCGGCTGCCACCAGCGCTTGAAGGTTCTGGATGATCAGCTTGACCCCGTCGCCCCAGGCAGCGGGTGCCTCTTCCGGTAACGCGTCCACACCTCGCTTCAGGTCGTCGAGGATGGGTAGGAGGCGCGCAACGACCTGCTGCGATGCGTTGCGGGAGATCATGCCCCGCTCCTCATCCATTCGCCGTTTGTAGTTCTGGAAATCGGCCTGGGTGCGCTGGGCGAGCGCCTTGAACTGGTCGCGCTCCTGCTCCATTATTGCCGCCGACGCTTCGGGTGCGTCGTCGGCATCAGCGTTCTGGAGCGCCTCGTTCTCCGTCGTCTCGGCGCCCTGCGTTTCGGTGTCGTCTGTTTGCATATCTCGCTCGTGAGCGCTGCGGTTAGGCCTGCCTGCCCTGCAACAGCTCGGTGATTTCGACGTAGGCTCGCTCGAACGTTCGCGCGGCGGCGGAAGGCGCCCGGTGTATCTCATGGCGGGCCTGGGCGAGGAGGTCGAACACGGCTAGGGCCATGTCGACACCGGCGAGGTTCAGGCGAATCTCGTCGACGAGGTACTTGATCATGCGCAGCTTGGCGATGTCCTCTTCTGAGTACAGCCGCAGCATGCCCACAGTCCTCGACGGCTGCACCAGGCCCACCCGCTCGTACTTGCGAAGCGTCTGTGGGTGCATGGATAAGATGCGGGCGGCGACGCTGATGATGTAGAGTCCACCATCGGGTGCGGCTATCGGCTCGGACGCTGATTGTGCGCTCCGGGCTCCCGGCCGCTGCCGCGAGGGCGGGGCGCCCGACGCCAAGAATCCTTCGAACAGCGTTCGCATCTTACTGCGTGCGTCCTGTGGCTCGTTGACTTGCATGGTACTCGCTGCCATGTGCTGGTGGCGCCATCCGGCGCTTGTCGCCACTCTACAAGTTGATACGAATCGTGTCAAGGCATATACCATGGCAATAGAGGATTGGGAGAAAACACCCATCGAGATTGGATGACGTTCGTGACATCGTCAGGCGGGGATCGCTATCTAATATATCGCCAGAATGAAACGGGCCGAGCAGCCGATGCTCGTACCACCAGGCGGAGAGGTTTGGGTGCTGGAGTAGGAGATGAGCAGATGATGTTGTTGAAAGGGTGCCGACACTGCGGTGGGGACCTTCTCGGGCGGAGGATATGTACAGGAGCTACCACCAATGCATCCAGCGCGGTGGGCTGTATGACCTGCCCGACGCCCGTGCGAAGGTTGCCGCCGCGAAGATGCCGGAGCCGATGACGAAGCGCGCGCAGAAGAAGGAAGTCGCCGCGCAGAGGAATAAGTCCTCAGACAGGTGCCCCGGGCCGCTCGAAGGCTCAGGGGTTTTTTTCTTTGCCTCCCAGGGCCAGAGGTGCGAGTGGTCAGCCCGCCACGGGCACGTCGTCGTAGGGGTTCTCGACGTCCAGCGCTTCGTACTTGGAGGGGCACTTGACGAGCACGCGCTCGGTTACGAACACACCGTCCTCCCCGTACGTCCCGCTCAGGACGAGCTCAGAGTGTGGGTTGAAGAACAGGTCCGGCAGCACGCCGTCGTATACCGCCTCGATCCGCGCGCCGTTCTCCTCCAGACGGAACGTGGCGAGCGTCGTGGTCGTGTCGGCTCGCTCGAAGGTGAACGGCTCGAGCGTGCCTTTGACTTGCACGCTGCGTTCGCTGCTGACGGGGCCCCGCTGGACAAGCTCGTCGACGGTGAAGTAGAACGACGTGGCGCTCTGGAAAGCGGTGTAGCCGAAGTAGCCAAAGGCGGCGATGAGCACGGCTGCGACGAAGAGCAACTTGCGGCGCGGGGTGAGCACGGAGCCGACCCCGGTGCTGGCGTCTTGCGCTTGCGGCAGCTCTGCCGGTGTGTACTGCACGTTGTTTGTCCCCCCGCCGCTTCCCCGGCGTTTCCATTCTACGCCACTGAGGGGCTCGCGGCTCTCCCCGACGAGCGAGTCGCTGTCGCTAGCGAGGCCTGATGAACTCCTCCATGCGCGATTTGAGGCCGCGGGTGGAGAGCTCGTCTTCGTACAGCGACAGGATGCGTGGATCCTCGTCCTCGTACTCGATCTGCATGCCGCCGTCCTTGGCCGAGACGTCCATGTTCTCGTACGTCCACATCTTGGAGTCGAGCACGGGATAGCGCGAGCCGCCGAAGTCGAAAACGAGGTAACGCGACTGGCCCTCCGACACGTTGAAGTGCTGGTGGTACGTGGGTCCGTCGGGCGGCGCGTACAGCGTGCCAGGCTTCCAATCCACGCGCACGGTGTCCACGGGGTTATCCCCCTCGTGCCACAGCAACGAGTAGCCCTCGCCGGTGACGCAGAAGATGTGGGCTCCGGAGTTGTGGCGATGCGCCTTCTTGTACGTGCCTTCGAAGAACTGCGATATGTGGCAGTGCAGCGACGAGTCGCCGAGCAGGAACTGGATGTTGTTGCCGGCCGCGCCCCGGGCGATCCACGGCGGGAGCTCGAAGTTGACGAGCTCTGGGACGAAGTTGGTCTCCCATTGATGCCTGCCGGGCTTGATCTCGCGGAACTCGCCCTCGCCCTCGTAGTAGCGCTCAACGTTCGCGCGCTCCAGGAACGAGAAGTCGTTGTCGTAGATGAAGTCGGGGCGGTGGAAGATGTTGAGAATGATGGGCAGGTCGGTCACTGCGGCGAGGCGCGCGGGCTCCGTGCCCGACCCGTTGAAGATCTGGTGCTTGGAGTTCATGGGGATCCCGAAGATGGCGGACGGCCCCCACTCGAAGCTGTGCTTCTTGCCCGCCGCGTCCTCGATGACCGTCGCGCCGCGCCCCGATATCACGTGCATCAGCTCGTCATGCATGTGCTGCTCGGGATTTAGCTGACCGCCCGGCGGGATCTCGACCACGTAGGCCGAAAGATAGTCACTCCTCCCGACCAGGTGGACGTAGGCCCCGAGACCGCCGAGGCGCTCCCAAGGCTCCACCTGCACGGTGTGGCAATCGACGGCGTACGCCTCGTGCACCGGGATGCCCTCCGCCTTCACGAAGTCGTGGTACGGGAATACACCGTAATACGGATTGAATTCGATCTCGTCGCCCATCTTGTATGTCTCCTTGTTGAACTATGCGCCTGAAGGCTCCGGACTAAAGCCGCCGAGCGGCGGTTTTGTTTGTGTGAGCGCCGTCGCTGAGCAGCAGCGAGTGGGTGGGTGGTCGCACCTGCTACTTCCTTGGTCCTACGAACTCGCCCATCTTGGAGTTGAGGTTGCGGGACCTTAGCTCTTTCTCGTAGAGCGCGAGGATGGCGGGGTCTTCGTCGACGTACTCGACCTGGTTGCCGCCGTCTTTCGTCGTCTTGTCCATGTTCTCGTAGCTGGTCATCTTCGTGTCGAGCACCGGGTAGCGTGCACCGCCGAAGCCGAATACCAGATAGCGCGAGGGGCCGTCGGCCACGTTGAAATGCTGGTGGTACGTCGGGCCGTCCGGGGGCGCGTACAGCGTGCCTGGCTTCCAGTCCACGCGCACCGTGTCCACCGGGTCCTCACCCTCGCGCCACAGCAGCGAATAGCCCTCGCCCGTGACGCACCAGATGTGAGCGCCGGCGTTGTGACAATGCGCCTTCTTGTACGTGCCCTGCTGGAACTCCGACAGATGGCAGTGCATCGACGAGTCGCCCAACA
>CAZQVD010000171.1:0-607 GCA_964596665.1 uncultured Dehalococcoidia bacterium | reverse complement strand
TGGATGTTGTTGCCGGCGGCCCCGCGCGCAGCCCAAGGGGGAAGCTCGAAGGACTGCACGTCGGGCACGAAGTTGGTCTCCCACTGGTGACGCCCCGGTTTGACCTCGCGGAACTCGCCCTCTCCCTCGTAGTAGCGCTCGGTGGACGAGCGCTCGCCGAACGTGAACGGGTTGTCGTAGATGAAGTCGGGACGGTGAAAGATGTTGAATATGATGGGCAGGTCGGTCACGGCTGATAGGCGCGCCGGCTCGGTGCCGGATCCGTTGAAGATCTGGTGCTTGGCGTTCATGGGGATGCCGACGATGCTGTTGGGGCCCCATTCGAATGAGTGGCGCTTGCCGTTGGGCTCCTCTATCGTCGTGGCTCCGCGTCCGGAGACGACGTACATCAGCTCGTCGTGCATGTGTTGCTCGGGATTGAGCTGGCCACCCGCCGGTATCTCCACGACGTACGCGGACAGATAGTCGCTGCGCCCGGCGAGATGGATGTACGCCCCGAGCCCTCCGAGGCGCTCCCAAGGCTCGACCTGGACCGTGTGGCAGTCTACGGCGTACGCCTCGTGCACCGGGATACCCTCTGCCTTAACGAAGTCGTGGTACGGGAACA
>CAZQVD010000170.1:1527-4956 GCA_964596665.1 uncultured Dehalococcoidia bacterium | reverse complement strand
AACGACGTGCTCATGGTTTCCGGCAGCGACTCCCACGGCACGCCCATCATGCGCACCGCAGAAGCCGAGGGCGTCAGCCCCCGCGAGATCGTCGAGAAATACCACGCCACCTTCCTCGACTCGTGGGCGCGCCTCGGCATCACCTTCGACCAGTTCACCACCACCATGACCGACAACCACCGGGAGGTGGTGCACGAGCTGCTGCTGGATCTGCACGCCAAGGGTCTCATCTACCCGGACACCATGAAAGTGGCGTACTCGCCCGACTTCAGCCGCTTCCTGCCCGACCGCTACGTGCAGGGCACTTGCCCCCATTGCCAATTCCCCGACGCTCGCGGAGACCAGTGCGACAATTGTGGGCGCATCCTCGACCCAATCGACCTGATGGAGCCGGCTTATCGTCACGAGGGCCAGCACTACGCAGTCGAGATCAAGGACACCGAGCACCTCTTCTTCAAGCTCAGCGACTTTGAGCAGCGACTGCTGGAGTGGGTGCGGCCGCAAGAGCACTGGCGCCCCAACGTTCGCAACTTCACGCGCGGCTTCCTCGAGGAAGGACTGAAGGACCGCGCCGTCAGCCGGGACATCGACTGGGGCATCCCCGTGCCGATCCCCGGCTACGAGCAGAAGCGCATCTACGTCTGGATCGAAGCAGTCACCGGCTATCTGTCCGCGAGCAAGGAGTGGGCCGCGGGCACCGGCGACCCGGAAGCATGGCGCCCCTATTGGGAGGACCCAACTACCCGCGCCTACTACTTCATCGGTAAGGACAACATACCCTTCCACACCGTCATCTGGCCGGCGTTGTTGCTCGGCCACGGCGGCCTCAACCTACCCTATGACGTACCGGCCAACGAGTTCCTGACACTCGAGGGCAAGCAGCTCTCCACCAGCCGCAACTGGGCCGTATGGGTGCCCGACTACCTGGACCGCTTTCCGCCCGACCCGTTGCGCTACCACCTCGCCGCGAGCATGCCCGAGACCAGCGACGCCGATTTCTCGTGGGCCGAATACGTGAGGCGCAACAACGACGAGCTCGTCGCGACCTTCGGCAACCTCGTTCATCGCGTGCTCACCCAGGTCTATCGCAACTTCGATCAGGCCGTGCCGGACCCCGGGGATCTGGACGAGCCGGCCAACGACCTGATCGCCAAGGCGGGCGCCGTACTCGTTTCGGTCAGTGCTAGCTTGGACGCCGTCCGCATCCGCGAAGCGCTGAACGGCGCCATGGGACTCGCTCGCGAGGCGAACCGCTACATCGACGCGCAGGCCCCGTGGAAGCAGGTGAAAGATGATCGTCCCGCTGCCGCCCGCAGCCTGTACACGTCTCTGCACGCCATCTCGGCGCTGAGTGTCATGCTGCACCCCTTCCTGCCCTTCAGCACCCAGAGCCTGCACGAGGCACTTGGGGGGTCTGGTAGGGTGGAGGAGGCCGGTTGGGCCATCACCAAGCCCGTCCCGGGCACGCCGATCCCCCAGCCCGCGCCCCTGTTCGCCAAGCTTGACGACTCCGTTGTCGAATTGATGGTCGGACTCCTGGGCTAGCCCCGAAAACTAGTACCGGAACATCGCACGAAAGACTCGAACCCATGACCGAGACGGCAAGCAGCAGCGCCCTCGACGGCAGCATCGACTCCATCTACGAGCCGATCTCCGGCCTGCTGGAGCAGGTCGTCGAGAACCTACGCGGCCTCGCGGGGCAGGCGCAGCTCTCGGGCGACGACGACCTGCTCGAGCACGCCGTGGTGAGCGGCGGCAAGAAAGTTCGCCCGGCGGTCACGCTGCTCACGGGCGCGTTCCATCCGGGACACGACGAGGCCCTCGTGACCATGGCGACCGCCGTCGAGCTGCTGCACATCGCATCGCTAATCCACGACGACACCGTCGACAAAGCCGACACGCGCCGCGGCCGAGCCACCATCAGCCGGCTTTGGGGCAACGACGTGGCAGTGCTCCTCGGCGACTACGTCTTCGCCACCTCAGCCACCTTCGTCTGCGACACTGGCAACATACGGGTCGTGCGCCGCTTCTCCGAAACCATCATGGAACTGGCAAAGGGGGAGCTCGCCGAGCGCTTCAGCGTCCACGACTGGCGCCAGACTGTCGACGACTACAACCTGCGGATCTACGACAAGACCGCATCGCTCTTCTGCACCGCGGCGGAGTCTGGCGGCGTGCTCTCCGGCGCCCCGGAGGAGGAGTGCCAGGCGCTCTACCGATACGGCTACAACCTTGGCATGGCCTTCCAGATTATGGACGATGTGCTCGATTTCCAAGGGACGGAGGAGGAGCTCGGCAAGCCCGTCGGTGGAGACCTGCTCCAAGGCACGCTAACGCTGCCCGCATTGCTCTACGCCGACCGCCATCCCGAGGAAACGGCCGTGGTCCGTCTGCGAGACGGATCGCGCGAGACTGACGACCTCCAGGCGCTGGTGGACTTGATCCGCGGCTCGGCCATCATCGACGGGGCAATCGCGGTCATGAACGGCTACCGCGACCGTGCGCTCGCCTCGCTGAGCACGCTTCCCAACACGCACGAGCGCCAATCGCTCGAGGCACTGACGGACTACGTCTCGCGCCGGCGGGTCTAACCCCGCCGCTACTTGTGCTGCCCGCCGAGCGCGTCGGGGTTCGCCAGGTTGATCGGCTCGCCCGACAGGAACGCCTTGATATTCTCCACCGACCGCTCGTAGAAATTCTGCAGCCCCTCACGGCTCGCATACCCCAGGTGCGGCGCCAGAACCACGTTGTCCAGCGCATTCAGCGGGTGATCCTTGGGCAGCGGCTCCTCGTCGTACACGTCCAGCGCCGCGCCCGCGATCTTGTGCTCACGCAGCGCGGCGACCAGCGCGTCCTGGCGCACGATCGGCCCACGCGAGGTATTAATCAGGTACGCGGTCGGCTTCATCAACCCCAGCTCACGCGCGGTGATCCACCCGCGGCTCATATCCGTGAGCGGCACGTGGATCGTCAGCACATCCGACTGCTCGAAGAGACCGTCCCAGCTCACGTAGGTGACGCCGCTCCCAGCAGCGCGCTCCGGAGTGAGCGTCGGACCCCAAGCAATCACCTCCATGGCAAACGCCTTGGCGATGCCCGCCATGCGCGTGCCGATGCGCCCCATGCCCTGGATCCCCAGCGTCTTGCCGCCGAGCGCGGAGCCCAGCCGCGTCTGCCAGCGCCCCTGGCGCATCTCGCGGTCCTCCCACGGTATGTTGCGCATCACCGCAATCATCAGGCCCCACGCCAGCTCCGGCGTGGAATCGCCGCTGCCCGCCGGCCCGCCATCCGTTCCGGTCACCGGGATGCCCCTGCGATTGGCGGCGTCCATGTCGATGTGCGGATGGCGCCCGCCGGTGCTGGAGATCATCCTGAGCTTCGGCAGGCGGTCGATCACCTCGGCAGGCAGGCGCGTGCGCTCGCGCATCA
>CAZQVD010000170.1:0-1505 GCA_964596665.1 uncultured Dehalococcoidia bacterium | reverse complement strand
CGTCGAAATCCCATAGCCGCTCCACCAGGCCGTCGGGATCGCTCAGGTGATCCGTGAACGTGACCACCTCCGCATCCGGTATCTGCGACCAGTCGGCGAGGCTCTCGGCCACGTTCGCGTAGTCGTCGAGGATCGCTATCTTCACCATGGTCAGCCTCTTCTGCGCCCCTGCCAAGTGCGCGTCTGTCAGTCTGTGAGGGAGCTCAGCACCGCGTACAGATCCGACTTGCCCTCGTAGCCGATGCCCGGCGCCTGGGGCAGCGGCACGCGCCCCGAGTCTACGCGAGTGCCGTCGGGAAAGCCTCCGAAGGGTTGGAACACTCCGGGGTATGACTCGTTGCCGCCCGTGCCGAGCCCAGCCGCGATGTGCACTGCGAACAGGTGCCCGCCGTGCGGGATGCATTGGCGCCGCGACCAGCCGCTCGCCTCCAGCATCTCCAACGTTCGCAGATACTCGACGAGCCCATAGCTCAGCGCCGGGTCGAATTGCAGGATGTCGCGGTCCGGCCGCATGCCGCCATAGCGGATCAGGTTGCGTGCGTCGTGGACGGAGAACAGATTCTCACCCGTGGCCAGCGGCGGCTCGTAACGGCGTCCAAGCTCCGCCTGTAGGTCGTAGTCCAGCGGGTCGCCGGCCTCCTCGTACCACCGCAGACCAAAGGGCGCCATGGCGTCCGCGTAGGCCGTAGCCTCCTCCAGCCCGAACCGGCCGTTGGCATCCACCGCCAGAGACGAGCCCGTTCCCGTGACCTCGAGCGTCGCCTCGATGCGCCGCAGGTCCTCGTCGAGCGGCGCGCCGCCGATCTTAATCTTCACCACGTCGTAGCCCAGGTCCAGATAGCTCCGCATCTCGTCCTGGAGAGCGTCGAGCCCCTTGTCCGGCTGGTAGTAGCCGCCAGCCGCGTACACGAACACGTCCTCGGGCGGCCTACCGTCGCCGTAGCGCTCCGATAGCAGCCGGTAGAGCGGCACGCGCTCGATCTTCGCGACTGCGTCCCACAGCGCCATGTCCAGCACCCCGACCGCCACCGACCGTTCCCCGTGCCCGCCGGGCTTCTCGCCGGTCATCAGCACGTCCCAGATGCGGTGCGGATCGAGATTCTCGCCGCCGGGGTCGGTGAGCGAAGCGGGGTCTGCCGTCATGAGCCGCGGGACGAACCGGTCGCGCAGCAGGCCACCTACCGCATAGCGTCCGTTGGAATTGAATCCGTAGCCGATCACCGGCTTGCCGTCGCGGACCACGTCAGTGACCAATGCGACGACAGACGCGGTCATCTGACTGAAGTCGATGAAGGCGTTGCGCAGGTTCGACCGCATGCTGGCGGTCTGCTCGCGGACTTCGACGATCCTCACCTACGCGGTGACGTCGCTTGCGGCGGCGTACTGCTCGTCCGCGTGGTACGACGAGCGCACCAATGGGCCCGAGGCCACGTGCCGGAAGCCCATGGCGTACCCGGCATCCGCCAGCTCACGGAACTCTCGGGGATGGTAGAAGCGATCCATCG
>CAZQVD010000169.1:0-5038 GCA_964596665.1 uncultured Dehalococcoidia bacterium | reverse complement strand
GCGGCTGGTTCTAAAGCCTCATCGCGCTGGCCACCCTCATCACGGGCAAGCCGTCGTACCAGAACGTCATCGTGCTTGGCCTGATCCTCGACGGCAAGGGCGAAAAGATGTCCAAGTCCAAGGGCAACGTCGTCGACCCGTGGGAGGTCATGAACACCCAGGGCGCAGACGCCTTGCGGTGGTACCTGTACACCGCCGCACCCGCCGGGGTCGGTCGCCGTTTCTCGCAGGATCTGGTCCAGGAGACGCTTCGCCGCTTCCTGCTCACGCTGTGGAACACTTACAGCTTCTTCGTCACCTACGCCAACATCGACGGTTTCGACCCGGATGCACACGCCGCGATGTGGGATGGCGAGGTCGGCGGCCCCGCGATGAGTGAGGCGCCGCCGAACGAGCTCGACCGCTGGGTGATCTCCGAGCTGAACGACCTCGTTCGCACCGTCACAGGCCACCTCGGTGGCTACAACCCAACCGACGCTGGCCGGCGCATCGAGGAGTTCGTCGACCTGCTCTCCAACTGGTACGTGCGCCGCAGCCGCAGGCGTTTCTGGCGCTCGGAGAGCGACGATGACAAGACATGGGCCCACGCCGTGCTCTACTCCTGCTTGACCACCCTCAGCAAGCTGATGGCACCGCTGACGCCGTTCGTCGCCGACGCTCTCTACCGCAATCTTTCGGCTGCCGGCTCCCCGGACAGTGTGCACCTCGCCGACTACCCCGTCGCCGACGAAGCCCTGATTGACGATGGCCTCGACCGGGCCATCCGGCTCGCCATGCGCGTCGCCAGTCTCGGGCGTGCCGCTCGCAGCAAAGGCAAGGTGCGCGTTCGCCAGCCCCTCGCTCGGGTCTTGGTACGCGCGCGTCCGGACGATGTTCCACTGCTGTCCACCATCGAGGCGCAGGTGCTCGACGAGCTCAACGTGAAGGCGCTTGAGACGGCGCCTGGCGACGAGTTCAACTTCACGGTGCGGCCGAACCTCCCGCTCCTCGGCCCGCAATACGGCCAGCGCATCGGCGCGCTCAGGGCGGCCTTGGAGGTGGCGGACCCGTCGGCGCTGGTCGCCGAGCTTCGCCAGAGCGGCTCGGTCACCCTCGACGGGTTCACCCTCAGCGCAAGTGACCTGCTCATCGACGTGCAGGACACGCCGGGCCTGGTCACGGCAATGGAGGGCGCCAGCGGCCTGATCGTTGGCATCGATACGACGCTCACACCCGATCTGAAGGCCGAGGGCACGGCTCGCGAGATCGTGCACGTCGTGCAGAACATGCGGCGCTCCGCCGGCTTCGACATCGAGGACCGCATCGAGATCTACGTCGGCGGCGCCGACGATGCCATCGCCGCGGTGCTCGACGCCCAAGGGGCGTATATCGGGCAGGAGACACTCGCTGAGTCGCTGTCGCGAACGAGCGCACCGGCTGGCGCCCACGTGGACGAGCAGGCGATCGACGGCGTCACGCTCACCCTCGGCATAACGAGGAGGCAGTCATGACCGTCCTTATCACCGGTGGTATGGGGTTCATCGGCTTGCACACGGTACGTGCGTTCCTCGACGCTGGCGTCGACGTCGTCGCCACCTATCGGGAGACGTGGCGCCCGCCCAGCTTCTTGGCTGACGAGATCGGCAAGCGGGTGCTTTACGAGCAGGCCGACGTTGGCGAGCCGGGCGTCTTGCTAGGCCTCGCGCGCAAGCACGGGGTCGACGGCATCGTGCACTTGGCCATCCACGGCCGGGCGATGCCCGACCCCGGCGACGATCTGCGCGCGAACATGGAGAAGCTCTCTGCCGTCCTCGACGCCGCGCGCGCTGCGGAGGTCCGGCGCATCAGCCTCGCAAGCTCCAGCGCACCCTACTTCGGCCTCCCCCACGGCCCCTTCCGCGAGGACGACTCGTTGCCCATGCCGTCGGTCATCGCCCCGGAGGCCTTCAAGAAGGCCTGGGAGATACTGTCCATGAACTATGCCCTGCAGTCAGGGCTCGACCTGGTGAACATGCGCCTGTCTGGCGTCTACGGCCCCATGTACGCCTCGATGTTCAACCTGCCTAGTCGCCTCTGCCACGCCGCCGCCAGGGGCGCTGAGCCCGATTTCGCCGCCGATCGCGGCGGCGTGCCATTCGCTGAGGACGCCGCCGACATGACCTACGTGAAGGACATCGCCCGTGGCATCCTCGCGTTGCAGCAGGCGGACACGCTCCAGCACCGCGTCTACAACGTTGGCAGCGGCCGCGCTACGTCCAACGGCGAGTTCGTCGCAGCCGTCAACGCCGCCAAGCCCGCGGCCAACATCGCGATCCAGGACGGCAGGAGCCCCAGCTACCGCGCGGACGCCCGGCTCGACGTGTCACGCGCTCGCGACGAGCTTGGATTTACGCCCGCCTACACCCACGAAACCGGCGTCGCCGACTACATCGCGTGGCTGGAAGCGGGCCACCCGCAGTAGATCTGAGACGTGCTGCCGCTTAGCGACAGGGTCTATGCGTTCCCCCTTCCGCCCTCGGGTCGTTCGGCATGAAGGTGGACACCCCCTTCGGCCCCCGGCAAGGCACCGCCCTGCACCATTCGGTGCCGCACCAAGGCGGTTGCGCCGGAGCGGGAACAGCCGCGACGCTTTGGTCCCGGAGCCGTAGCGAAGCGCAGGCACAGGGTCAACGGTGAGAGGGCGTGTATCCCTCAAGAAGCGTCTCCCACTGGCCCGCGCCAGCCGGATGCGCTACCCTGCACCCCGTCCATCAGCGAACTACCCAACACCACGCGGAGGTGCTCCATGGCCGTCCTTATCACGGGAGGCATGGGTTTCATCGGCCTGCACACGGCGCGCGCATTCGTCGACGCAGGTGAAGACGTCGTCATCACCTGGTACCAGACCTGGCGCGAGCCCGACTTCATCAAGGACGAATACGGCAAGCGCGTCATCGTCGAGAAAGCGGACGTCTCAGACACCAAGGTGATTGGCGACCTCGCCAAGAAGCACAAGGTCGACGGCATCGTCCACCTTGCCGTTCCGGGACTCGGCGCGCTCGATGCGGCGGGCGACTATCGCGTGAACATGGACGGGCTCATCGGTGCGCTCGAAGCCGCCAGAGAAGCCGAGGTCAAGCGCATCAGCCTCGCCAGCTCCATCGGCGTGTACCACAGCATGGGTGACGGCCCCTACTACGAAACCGACCGCCTTCCCGTGGAATCGGCCAACCCGACTGAAGCGTACAAGAAAGCCTGGGAGATTCTGTCGCTGCACTACGCAGGCCGCACAGGCGTGGAGGTCATCAACATGCGCATCGGTGGCATCTGGGGCCCCCTCTACCACTCCGGCATGAACCTCCCGAGCCGCATCACCCACGCTGCTGTGAAGGGCGTCGACCCCGAGTACATCCGCGGCAACGTCCCCTTCGCCGAGGACATCGCCGATATCTGCTACGTGAAAGATACGGCGCAGGGCATCCGTACCGTGCACACGGCCGACAAGCTCGACCACACTGCCTACAACATCGGCAATGGCGTGGCCACCACCAACGCCGAACTCGAGTCCGCGTTGAAGAAGGCAGTCCCTGAGGCGAACGTGGCCTTCCAGGCGGGGAAGAGCCCCGCTCACAAGACGAACTCGTACATGGACACCGCGCGCGTAAGTGCGCTCGGCTTTAAGCCGGCCTGGAGCATCGACGACGCCTTTGCCGACTATGTAGCCTGGCTGCGCGCCGGCAACGAGAAGTAGGCACGGCAGGCTCATGCCCACCGCAGTGCTCGAGGGCGTCAACCTTTATCTCGAGGCGCCCGACATGTTCAACAAGGCCGTGATCAACTTCCTGATCGAGTCCGGAATAAGAGGCTAGGAGGACCGCCGTGAGATCCATCGGCATCGTCGGCTGTGGCGCCATCGGCAAGGCGATCCTCCGTGCTGCCGACACGGGTGTGCTCGACCTCGGGGTCGCTGGCGTGGCGAGCCGGACCGAGGACACTGCTCGCGAGTTCCTCGCCGGCCTCGACAACCCACAGCCCTTCATGAGCACCGGCGAGTTGATCGAGGCCTGCGACATGGTCGTCGAGGCGGCCGGAGCCGCCGTCGTGCCGGGCCTGGCCACGGCGACGTTCGACGCCGGCAAGGATCTGATGCTGATCAGCGTGGGCGCACTCATCGCGCACCCAGAGATACTCGACCGCTCCCGCGAGACGGGGTGCCGCCTGCTCATGCCGTCCGGGGCCATCGTCGGACTCGACGGGATCAAGTCCGCCACCATGGGCGTTGTCGACCACGTCACCATGACGTCGCGCAAGGGGCCAGCGGCCCTCGACGGCGCCCCCCACGTCGTGAACAACAACCTCGACCTCTGGGCCATGGCCGAGGAGACCGAGATCTTCTCTGGCTCGGCCCGCGAGGCGTGCGTCGGATTCCCTGCCAACCTGAACGTCTCGGCTGCTGTCAGCTTCGCCGGCATCGGCCCCGACCGCACCACGGTCAAGATGGTGCTTGTGCCGGAGCTCGCTCGGAATTGCCATGATATCGAGGTCGAGGGCGAGTTCGGCCTGCTGCGCATTCACCTCGAGAACATACCCGGCGAGAACCCCAAAACCGGCCGCCTTACTGCGATGTCCATCATCCGCACGCTCCAGCAATCCCTCGACCCTGTCCACATAGGAACCTGAGCAAGCAGAGTGCGACCCTGCATCCAACTGCGGTAGGGGCGCTTCTTCCCCACCCACCCACCCGCGGGGTGCTTGGACACGAAGGGGACACCCCCTCTTACTCCTCCGGCAGAGGGCACAGGCGTGCCACGTAACCAAGCGTCCCCGGCGGGAGGGTAGAAACGATCACGCATGCCGAGCCAACTCGACGAATACCTCCCGCGTAAACTACCCCCGCATGAACAACATCACCCTTATCGTCCGTATGCTTGAGCGAGTCGGCGTACGCCACGTCTTCGGCGTGCCCTCTGGCCCCGTCCTACCTCTAATCGAGGCCCTGCGCGAGAGCGTAACGGTCGAGTTCGTCCTTACCGCCAGCGAAACATCCGCCGGATTCATGGCCGAGGCCACAGGGCGCCTA
>CAZQVD010000168.1:0-5072 GCA_964596665.1 uncultured Dehalococcoidia bacterium | reverse complement strand
GCGTACGACGATGCAGTGGCGGTCTTCAGCAGGAACGCTTCCACCGGCGCGCTCACATTCGTAGAGATGGAGAAAGATGGAGTCGGCGGAGTGGACGGCCTGGATGAGGCCCGTTCCGTCACGGTGAGCCCCGATGGGAACCATGTTTATGCCGCATCGCATGGCGATGATGCGGTGGCGGTCTTCAGCAGGAACGCTTCCACCGGCGCGCTCAGATTCGAAGAGATGGAGAAAGACGGTGTCGGCGGAGCGGATGGCCTGGATTCGGCCAGGTCCGTTACGATGAGCCCCGATGGGAACCATGTCTATGCCGCATCGCATGGCGATGATGCGGTGGCGGCCTTCAGCAGAGAATCGTCCATTTCGTCCGAACACCTCGAAGTGGCAGCGTCCACGTCGGTCACGCCGTCTTCGGTATCAGGCCTGGCGAACACGTGGGAGACCTCGAGGCTCAAGGCTGACATCGGTAATGCAGACGGGCTGTACACCGTGTACGTGAGCGGCACGGACCTCTCCTCCAACACCGGTACCAGCGGTAGCGGTAGCGCAGCGGCTGGTGCGGTGGACCTCACCAAGGCCCACCTGTTCGAGATCGACAATAACATCGGGACTCCGACCTTCACGCTCACCCCGAACACGGGCACGACTGTTGGTACGACGACCGAGTCCACGGGTCCGTTCATCAGGATCGACTTTCCCGAGGGCAAGGAATACAGCATCAACAGCCTCGACAAACTCGAGTTCGGATCGCCGGCGGTGAGCGTTGAGATCGACGACCACGACGACATAACGATCACGGCCATCACCCTTGATGGGACCGACGTTTCGGCCTCCCTCGGCACCGTGGACAGCGACTCCTACGTGCTCGCAACGTCCGGCCTGGCCGTGGGCGAGCATGAGCTGAAGGTGTCTTACAACGACAGCGTCGGGAACAAGTTGGAAGACAAGGAATACGACTTCACGGTGGATGAGCGGAGCGAGTACGAGGTCAAGCTCTCACCGGGCTGGAACCTAGTGTCCGTTCCTGGCACGCCGGCCGCTTCCGCGATCGACGATGTGATCGGGTCGACGCACCCGGCCACCTCCGTACTGACCTACGAGTCAGGCGAATGGAAGGTTGCGACCCGCGGGACAGACAATGCCTGGGAGGGTACGATCAGCCAGATCGACTCCGACCATGCATACTGGATCCAGACCGGCGCATTCACCTCGATCAAGACTTTGATCAACGAGCGTGACCCTGCGACGATCCTGCCGACGATCACCGTGAAGGCAGGCTGGAACCTAGTCCCGGTTGTTGACCTCGCACAGACCGCGTCGCCGACGCAGGCGCAGCTTGCTGCGAACTCACATGGCTTCACTGCGGCGGCCTACTTCGCCAGCCTGACCTGGACCGTTGCCTACGGCTTCGACACCCTGGCCCCCACATGGCGGAAGATCACCAGCACCACTGGCGACAACCTTGGCCAAGGCAAGGGCTACTGGGTCTGGGCCACCAAGGCTGGTGAGTTGGTCCCGTAAGGGCAACTTCAGCCTGAGCGATAGGTAAGATGAGCCTCCCTCCCGCACTTCGGGAGGGAGGCTTCTTTTATGTCCGCGGGGATGTGTCCGAGCGATGGGCCAGAGGAGGAGACCGGTGGTGCGAATGCCGGCGACGATAAGGATATTGATGACGGCCATGGCCGCGCTGCTACTCGGCGGGGGCGCCCTGAGCGCGCTTGCGCAGGCGGCGTTTCCGCCGTGGCCGCTGCTTTACGAAGGCACGGTGCTTCACGACGGCGAGCCCGCGGAGGGGATGGTGTTCGCGCGGGTCGGGGATTGGGAGAGCCATCACGTTCCGGTGGAGGATGGCGCGTTTCGTTGCGCGGACCCGTGCCTGATCGTGGGCCCACCGAGCTTCGACTACATCGGCAAGCCTGTTACGTTCCACCTGATCAGGGAACGCGGCTTGAGCGAGGCGCACGCGGCGTCGTTGACCTTCCCCTTTCCGCAGGCCTCGGAGCCCAGCCGAACGCAGGTTGAACTGCTATTCGGTGAGATTAGGGCTCCTGGAGAGCCCAAGGAGGACGTTCTGTTGGGGTTGAGTGGGACTCAGGTCGGGTTCGTCGGTCTCGGGCTCGTGCTGGCCGTGGCGATCGTCGTCGGCGCGGGCTTTCGCGTCCGCGGACGTGCGCGCCGGCTAGATCATCGTGCCTGAGGGCTCGAGCAGGGCGACGGTGGTCTCTTCCGGAAGGTTTGCTCTGGTGACCGTGAGTCGATTCTGCCGCTCCGGCGCCTTGGCTCCGAGCTCCTGAAGGAACGGGCCCAACTCGCGCAGGTCCGTCTTGTTGCCCGGGTGCGCGAAAAGCATGGGCACGACGATGCGCGGCGAGATGCTGTTTACCACCTCCACTGCGTCGGCGGTTGTAAGACCCTGCTTGCTCCCCACCGGGAGCAAGAGCACGTGGGGTGAGCCGAGCTCTTCGACCTCACGCACGGTGAGAAGACGGTCGGGATTGCCTAGGTGACAAAGCAGCATACCCTCGACCTCGATCACGAAGACGGTGTTCCAAGCCTGGGGCGCACCCTCCGGTGTGTAGCGGGAGGTGCGGATACCGCGCAAGTGCAGCCCGGAAGCCTCGTATTCGCCAGGACCGTCGAGGATGACCGGCTTGGCGTCACCGGTGGCCACGTCCGAAGCGTTGTGATTGCCGGAGTCGTTGGAAACGGTGACGAGGTTGGCGCGGGATTGCTGCGGCGGGACGCGCAGGCCGAGCTCCTCGCCGAACGGGTCCATGAGGAGCGCCGCGTTGCCAGAGCGGATCTGGAACGCGGCGTGCCCGACCCAAGTGATGTCCATGCCCTATCTCCGCCGGCCGATGATGGCCCAGGCGCCCGGCAGGGCGATGGCCGCCACGTAGAGCTTGATCAGGTCGCCGACGATGAAGGGGTAGAGGCCAAACACGAGCGCGTTGTCGAACGACTCGATCTTGTACCCGAGCCAGAGCAGCCCGGGCACGTAGACGAGCACGTTCCCAATGAGCATCGCGACGGTGACCTTCCAGCCGCGGTCCCACCCGCGCTCGGCGAGGCGCCCAACGACGTACGCCGCGGCGATGAATCCGACGATGTAACCACCGCTGGTGAGACTCCAGATCAGATCGCCAGTGCCTTCCCACGGAAGGACGAAATGGATCAGTTCGCCTTCCAGCGCTGCTGCGCTCGGTGCGAATAGAGGAACACCGATTGAGCCGATCAGCGCATAGAGCGCGAGGCTCGCCGCACCGCGGTTGGCGCCGAGCGCGCCGCCGGTGACCAGCACCGCCAGGGTCTGGCCGGTGATGGGCACAGGGGTGAAGGGCAGGCGGATGGCGATCTGGGCGAAGACCGCTACGAACAGCGTGAAGCTGGCGACGAGCGCCACGTCGCGCACGATGCCCGCTCCGGGAACAACGGCATCGATGATGGTGGTCGGGCGTGCAGCAGCTTGCATGAGTGTCCACGAAGGCGAATCGCGATGAGTATATCAAGCGGCAGAAGGGCAACAAAGAGGCCGTGGAGCCGTTTCCAGCGCATTAACGATCCTGCAAATGTGCCGTTTCGGACCGAGCAAGGAGGACGGCGAAATGGTCGCCGCAACGCTGCTCAGCCTCGACGTCGCGGAGACCAGCTCTCGGCGGCTCGACTACGACTAGCCCAGCTTGAGCGCTCCTCGAGGCGGGCTCCAAGGCGCACGGAAACCAGCCTTTCTCTTTTAGCTCAGATGTTGGATCGTGGGCACCCGAACGGGTGATTTTGGAGAGTCTCGAAGGTGCCGCGGCTCACTTGTAAGGGTGAGCCTGACGGAGAGTCGCAAGGGCTGGCCGGCGCTGTAACCTGCGTCCCGCCCCGCCTGGATCCCTCGTAGATTCCTCTTCGGACTCGTTTGACACCTATTTTCGGGCGCCCTTAGAATGGCTGAGTGCCTCCACCGAGGAGCTCGAGAGGTGGCCCCATGCAGGAGATGGTGATCGACAGCATCAGGGTGAGTTTGATGAACTACCAGCGGGTGGTCATCCTGAAGCAGCGTGCCACGGACCGGTATCTTCCCATCTGGATTGGCTCGCCGGAGGCGGATGCCATCGCCGTCAAGCTGCAGGACGTCTCCGTTCCGCGACCGCTGACCCACGACCTGATGGGCTCGGTGATTTCCACGTTGGGCGCCACGGTGAACCGCGTGGTGGTCACGGATCTTTCCAACGATACCTTCTACGCGAAGCTGGTCCTGGACCTTCCCGATGGCGGTGAAGTCGAGGTCGATTGTCGGCCGAGCGACGCCATCGCGATCGCCGTGCGGGGAGGACAGCTCGTGACCGGCACCGATGGGGACGAGATGTCGTTCACCTCGGTGGAGGATGCGCAGAAGCATCTGGCCGACGCGGGCATCGGGCCCAGTGACGACCGATACGAGATCCGCTCCAAGGTGCCGATTCTGGTCGACGAGAGCGTGCTGGACCGCGCGGGGATCGCCATGGACAAGGAGACGGGCAAGCCAGCTGGCGAGGAGCTGCCGCAGTACCGGGAGGGCAAGACCCCGACCCGCCAGGCGGTAACCGAGGAGGAGCTCCAGGGCATGTCCGCATTCTCCGACTTCCTGAAGGACCTTCCCGGTCTCGAGGATCTCGGAGACCGCTCTGGCTGAGGCCGGCCGAAGCATTGAGATCGGTGAAACGAGCCCCGCATCGCGGGGCCCGTTTCATGGTAACGGCCTGGTTGGTGAGAAATCTTCGCGTTTGACCCTCTCTCGTGTTAGTGATAGGCTTCACGAGGTTTGGGGCCAGCCATGAACGGTCGTCATTGGTGGATAACGGCGGCGCAGTTCACGGGTTTGGGGTGGTACATCGCCCTGGCGATCGTAGCACCCACGCTCGGCGGGGTCTGGCTGGATCGGAGAGCCGGCACCGCGCCGCTCTTCTTGTTGCTGGGAGTCTTGTTGGGCGTGACGCTCGCCTTCTATGGGGCCTACCGCATGTCGGTCACGTATCTATCTGGCGCTCCGGACGAGAGTGAGAGCGATGAAGGGCCTTTGCCTTGAGTAGACGGTTGATGCTGCC
>CAZQVD010000167.1:0-5156 GCA_964596665.1 uncultured Dehalococcoidia bacterium | reverse complement strand
GCAGCAGGAACGCCAGTGCCCTCCGGTCCTGCCCCAAGCCCGGCCGGCCGACGACGACGTCGAGCGTCTGCCCCCAGACCAGCAGGCGCACGTTCCCGGGCCTGGCCGACACCAGCTCCTGCTCGATAACCACAGGTCCGACCGCATCCGGTCCCTCTCCCGCGCCTCGCTCCGCAAGCACCGGCCGCTCCACCACCACCGTGGCTTCGCCAGGCAACAGACGAGAGATCGACGCGACACGATAGACGATGGGGTTCGCGCAGAATCCAGATGCGGCCCTCGTGTCACAAGCGCCGACTCCTAGTGCGAGCACCGCAAGGACGGCGGCGCTCCCGGTGACAAATGCTGCGAGCAGCAGCCGGGCGGAGCGGCCGCCGAACGTCACCATGGCAGCGCCCCCGAAGAGCAATAGACCTGCAAGCAGCCCCAGCCAGGGACCTCGGCTCAGGGTCAGCGCCAGCATCCACGACTGAACGGCAAGCATGGTGAGAGAGATGGGGCCCAACCACTTGACGTTCGATCGCCGCATTTGAGCCAGCGCCCATCCGAGCGTCATGGGAATCGTGAGCGCCAGCACGGCGGCGGCGAAGATGGGATTCCCTAAGGTGGAGAACACCCGGCTGCTCGTTGTCAGCGAGTAGGGGTCGAGCCCGAACCCCTGTAGAACACCGTACCCCCCCACGATCACGCCGACGATCGCGATGGCACTCAGCAACCGCATCAGCTGAGGCAGGGTGCGCAAGCGTGTGGCTACGACGAGGAAGAGCAGCAGATACGAGGCCGTGTTGTACAGGCCGTACCCGTCCATTCCCGGAACCTTCCCCCAGATGCTGATGCTCACCGAGGCGGAATACAGGGTGGAGATGACGTTCACCGCGAAGAACACTACGGCGGCCAGCATCACCCAGCGGGTGGGGTGCTCCTTGAGCCAAGAGCGCAGCCGCGCGACTGGGTTGTCGAGATCCGGGAGCCGGACGGGTGCCCGCTGCGTCGCCCATTCCAAGACCCACACCGCAGCCATCGCGCCGACCAGGGTCCTGAAAAGGGTCACTTTCGCGACCTGGAACGACTCGACCATCACGCCGGGAGGAGAGAAGACCACCGGTACCAAGACGACAACGGCCAGCCAAAGCCACTCCAGTACATGGGTCGCCGGGCTCTCTCTAGCGCGCATGCAAGCGGCCGGCCGGACCGATCACGCGACGCCCTCCGCGGGCCCCACGCTGGTCACCTGATGGGCCTGCAAAGCGGGCATGACCTCTTTCGCGAAGCGCCGGATCTGCGCCATGAACTGGTCGTTGGGCATGGCGCCGCGGTTCATGGCCAGCAGCAGCGTGTTGGAGCCCACCGCCTCGGCCTCCGCGATCAGCTTCTCCGTGACCTCGTCGGCGCTGCCCCACGCCAGCGCCCGGTTCGCGGCAAGCATATCGATGGTGAGGTCGCGGAACGAACGGTCCCGGTTTGCTTGCGGCTGATTCTCCGGCCGGACGTAGTCGTAGGCCTGCGTGCTCACGTACCCAGCGCGACGCTGCTCCGAGGTCTCGGAAACGTTGCCATGGCTGAACAGCGTCCTGCTGAAGTAGAGCTGGTACGGGCCTGCCTCGGCCAGCGCCTGCTCGCGGCTGTCGGCCACGTACGCGTTCGTTCCGACCACGAGGTGCTCCGGCGTGACCTGGTGGCCGGCGGCGGCAAGGCACTCGGCGTAGTACCGCACCATGTCCTGACGGAACCCGAGGGCTCCGGCCAGGCCTGGCGTGATGGGGAAGTTGCGCTCCGCCGCCCACTGGATCGACTCCTTGGAGCCGGTCACCGGCACCCAGACGGGTGGGTGCGGCTGCTGGACCGGCCTGGGCCAGATCGCCACATCCTTGTACGACCAGAACTTGCCTTCGTACGAAAAGACCTCGTCGGTCCACACACCCTGGATGATCTCCCACGCCTCGTCGAAGCGGGCACGCGACTCGGGGAACGGCACACCGTAGACAACGTACTCGCGCGGGATGCCGCGCACGAACCCGGAGATGATGCGGCCGTTGGAGAGGCAGTCGAGCATCGCCAGCTCCTCCGCAAGCCGCAGCGGCTCGTGGACCGGCAGAGCGTTGCCGTAGATCAGCAGCTTGAGGCGCTTCGTGCGCTGGGCTGCGGCCGCAGCCATGATGTTGGGTGAGTTCATCAGCCCGTACGGGGACGTGTGGTGCTCATTGAAGCCCACGCCGTCGTAGCCAAGCTCATCCATCAGCTCCCAAGCCTGGAGATGCTCCTCGTAGGCGTTGACCGCAACCTCGGGCTTGAAGTGCTTCCTGGGCAGCGGCCACTCGAGCTCCTGGCCTTCCTTGAGGTAGTCCAGGTTCTCGGAATACGGCAGCAGGTCGAAGACGAAAACTTTCATGGATACTCCCTACAGGGGTGGGCGGCGCTCGTGCCAGTCGGTCCGTTGCTGGTAGGCGTGGCCCACCTGGAACACCGTGTTCTCCTCGAATGGCCTGCCCACCACCTGCATGCTCAATGGCAGGCTGGCGTCGGTGAAACCGACCGGCACCGACATGGCGGGCACCCCGGAGAGGTTGAACGGGCCACGATGGGCGCGCAGCCCGAAGAACTGGCGCATCACCGCTTCCTTGCTCGTGAACCCCGTCTCCGTGGCAATCTTCGGCGCAGGGTCCGCCTGCGCGGGCGTGACGAGCACGTCGGCCCGACCGAGCGCCGCCATCACGTCGCGGCGCATGAGCATACGGAAGCGCCACAGCTTCACGTATGCCGCTCCCGGAATCAGGCTCGACGCGAGCAGGCGGCGGCGCGTGGCGAAGTCGTAGTCCTGCGGACGCTCGCGCAGCCATTTGCGGTGCGTGTGCGCCGCCTCGGTGTCCGAGAGCGCGTTGGAGATCAGTCCGCCCTTCTCGAAGAGCGGCAGCGATACGTCGATCACCGTTGCGCCCGCCTCTTGCAGCACGCGCAGCGCCGCGCTCAGCGCGTTCGTGGCGTCCTCGCCGGACATGCCGTTGTCGATGCTCTCACGCACCACGCCGACGCGGAAGCCGCGCAGATCGTCGCGCTGGGCGAACGGCTCTAGCGGGCGCGCTGAGCTGTTGGCGTCCTTGGGGTCGTGGCCCGCGATCGCCTGGAACACCATCGCGGTGTCCTCCACCGTTTTGGTCATGGGGCCAATCGTGTCCATGAACCACGCCATGGGGAAGGCGCCGTGGCGGCTGACGCGGCCCCATGTGGGACGCAGCCCCACGATGCCACACCAGGCTGCCGGCCCGCGTATCGAGCCCGCCGTGTCGCCGCCGAGGGCAGCCGCGCAGAGCGATGCCGCCACGGCGATGCCTGAGCCGGAGCTCGACTGCCCCGCCTGGCGCGTCTCGTCCCACGGGTTGTGAGGCACGCCGTAGGTGTGGGTGATATTGCCGCCCAGTGCGTACTCGCTCAGGTTCAGCTTGCCCAGGATGATCGCACCCGCCTCTCGCAGGCGTGCAATAGCGGTGGCATCCTCGGCGGCCACTTCGTTCATGATGTTGCCGCCGAGCGTGGTGGGCAGACCCTTGGCGTCGAACTGGTCCTTGACGGCGACGGGCAGGCCATGCAGAGGGCCCCGGCTCGCACCGCGCGCCAGTTCCGCCTCAGCCTGCTTCGCCGCAGCCAGCGCGCCGGCGACGTCAAGGGTGATATAGGCGTTCAATCGCTCGAATCGCTGGGCTCGGTCGATGAACGCTTGGGTCAGCTCCACCGGCGAAAGCTCACCCCTGGAGACGAGAGCCGACAGCTCCGTGGCCGGGCGCAGGGTCAGATCGTCGCCGCCCATGCTAGCCCTCCTCCGAACGCCAGAAGACCGTCACGGGCTCAGCCGCGTCGGCGTCCGGGTCCTCGAGCGCCAGCACCGCCTCGTTGATGGCATTGATGCGGTGCGTGACCTCGGCGAGGTCGTCGTCGTCGAGGGGAGCGAGGCCCAAGCCCGCAAGCTGCGCGCGGACCTCCTCGGAGCTCATGTCGGGCATGGCGTTGCCTCCACGGGCCGGCTGGGGTCGCACGCTATTGTAGCGCCGGCGTACCGCGCTGCACGCCCGCCACAGCTTTCTCTATCCTCGAGACCGGGGCAGGAGGGTCGCAAGCAGGCCTAGTGCGTCCGCCTGCTAATCACCGGCTCCACATCGCTCTTGCCCGTCAGTCTGGTTTTCTCCGCCACGATGGCAAACCCTGAGAACGCTTGGGGCTAAAGTTCAATACACTGCCCTTGTTCTGGGGCTTTCCGACGATGTCGACGCATACCAGCTGTTGGTATCGACATCGTCGTCCACGCCGGTCTCTCGCTCTCACGAGGGTGCGTGAACTTCCGGCAAAGCGCTCCCGTGGTATCCCACTCAATAGCCACGTGTAGCCGTCGCATCTCATTGGCACTGGTGGGACCTCAGGCAGGCCGTTGTGCTACCAATCAGCTATCATCGGTTGGCAGTAGAGCCTCGAAGAAGGACCCCCAAGCGGGAAAAAATGCACGTTTGTATGATCGGCGGTGCCGGGTACGTAGGTCTCATCACCGGAGTCGGCTTCGCGCAAGTCGGACATCAGGTCACTGCCGTCGACATCGATGCCGAGAAGATTGGTGCCCTACAGGCAGGCAGGACCACAATCATGGAGGAGGGCATCGACCAGCTCTTGGTGCGCAACATCGAGAGCGGCCGCATCCGATTTACGACCGACTTCGACGAGGCTGTCGCCGCCTGCGATTTCATCTTCGTTGCCGTTGGCACGCCTCCCCAGGCCGATGGCCAAGCCGATCTTTCTCAAGTGATCGGAGTGGCGCAGGGTCTGCGGCACCATCTGGACCGCTATAAGATCGTCGTGCTCAAAAGCACGGTCCCCGTGGGGACAATCGAACTCATTCGCGAGATCCTGAGCGAGGACAACGAAGAGGGCCGTGATTTCGACATCGTGTCCAACCCCGAGTTCCTGCGCGAGGGTATGGGGGTGCGGGATTTCTTCCAGCCTGACCGAATCGTCATCGGCGCAAGCTCAGCGACCGCGCTCAAGGCGACTCGCGATCTGTACGCTTCTCTGATCGACCGCGACCCGGCGATAGCGGTCATCACGAAGGAGCTAGGGATCGGCGGCGGGAACAGCCTGATCATCCACAACAACGGCGTGCTGTGCCTATCCACCGC
>CAZQVD010000166.1:0-5257 GCA_964596665.1 uncultured Dehalococcoidia bacterium | reverse complement strand
ACCGGATCGTCGACGTCACCCTGAACGGCACGTACTACTGCTGCAAGTATGTGTCGGAGCAGATGGTGAAACAGGGCCACGGCGGATCGATCGTGAACTTCTCGTCCGGCTCGGCGATCCAAGGCAGCCCGTTCCGGGTCGCCTACGATATGGCCAAGGGCGCCATCATAACGCTGACCATGGACATGGCGGTGCAACTGGCGCAGCACGGGATCCGCACCAACGCCATCGCGCCAGGCCAATCGGGCTCTCAGGTGGGCGGCATGATCAAGATGGAAGACCGCCATACAGCCAACTTGGTGGGCCGCGCGGCGCTACCGGAGGAGCAAGCGGCGACGGCCCTCTTCCTGGCGAGCGACGATGCGGCCCACATCTTCGGGCAAACGATTAACGTAGACGGGGGGAGTAGCGTGATGTGAGAAGCGAGCGTGCGCGCCCTACTTACAGCAATCAGGGAGCGCATCACGGCCACCTTGCTGGACGTTTCGCGGTAGGAACGGTTAATATCACATGGCTTGTAGCCAGGCCACGGCCGGGCTGCGCCCGTAGCACGAACAATGGAGGACGAGAAGATGGCGCGAAGTTTCGCTGCAATCGTGATCCTGATGGCGGTCGGCCTGATCGCCGCTGCTTGTGGCGGTGATGACCCAACCGCAACCCCGGTGCCAAAGGCAGCACCCGCACCCACCGCAACGCCCGTGCCCGCCGCAGCTCCTACGGCCGAGCCAAAGGCAGCTCCAACGGCAGCTCCAAAGGCAGCTCCAAAGGCGCCAGCGCAACCTAAGCCGACGCCGACCCCGACGGCGGTGCCGAAGCCAGCATTCACGCTGAAGGGCGAGACGCTTCGGATGATCGTCCCCTACGATCCCGGAGGAGGCTACGACGCCAACTCCCGCATGGTTGCTAAGCACCTAGGAGACTATCTCCCGGGCAACCCCAAGATCATCGTCCAGAACCGCTCCGGCGCCGGCGGCGTGATCGGGGCGAACTTCATGCACCAGAGCCTCAAGCCACCCAACATAGGGATGTTCCCCACCGACGTAGTGGCCAACCAGATCATCGGTAGGGAAGGAGTCAAGTTCGACTTCACGACGTTCAAATACGTCGGTTCGCTGTCCCGGGCTACGAAGGCCTGTTTCGCGCGGGTCGACGCGAACGTCAATACTGTGCAGGATCTCATCGGCCGCTCCAAGCCCTTGGTCGTGGGGGGAAGCGGCACCGGCGGGGACATGAGTTGGTCCAAGTTGCTGCAACAGGAACTGGGAGCGAACATCCTGCACGTAACCGGGTACCAGGGCACGGCCGACACGCACATCGCGCTTGAGGCTGGCGAGGTAGACGCACGCTGCACCACCTGGAGCACGGTTGCTGCTTCCAACCCAGCTTGGTTCGAGGAACCAGCACTCGTCAAGCCGTTCATCCAGTTCACCACGGCCGCCCCAGACCCTGATAAGCACCTCGCCGGTGTCGAGCAGATTATCAAGTACAAGGACCAGTTCTCTGATATCGCCTGGAATACGATGCTGGCTTCTGCAGCGCCATTGCAGACATACCGTGCGATCGTGCTCCCACCCTCAGCTCCGGCTGACATGGTCGCAGTCTTCCGAGAAGCGTTCTGGGAGATGGTGACCAGTGACGGGTTCAAGGCCGATTTGAAGCGCATCAATCGGCCGCTTGATCCACAAAATGGTGCAGACGTCGAGCGCCAGCTCGTGACGGAGTTGAAAGTGTCGCCCGAAGTAGTAGCGGCCTTCAAGGCATTGCTGGGTCAGAAGTAGCCGTACGGATGACAGCGGTCTCGGCGATAAGGATGAGCAGGCAGCATGGTTGAAGCGGCGCTCGCGGGGTTCGTAGCGCTGTTCCAGTGGCCGGCGTTCGGATTGATGCTGGTAGGCATCGGCATCGGATTCGTCGTCGGCCTGCTGCCCGGCCTGGGCGGCGTGGTGGCGCTGGCGCTGATGCTGCCGTTCACCTTCAACATGACGCCCATCGAGGCGTTCGCGTTCCTGCTGGGAATGTTCGTCGTGACCAGCAACACCGGGGAACTCACTTCGATTCTTTTCGGCGTGCCTGGCGAAGGCACGACGGCGGCCTCGATCCTGGATGGCCATCCCATGGCCAAACGAGGCGAGGCCGGCCGTGCCCTCGGCGCATCCCTTGCAAGCTCTGGTATAGGCGCGATCATCGGCGCAATCGTGCTTGCTGTTTCGCTGCCCATCGTCAGGCCCCTAGTGCTGACTTTCCAGAGTCCTGAACTCTTCGCGCTTACCGTGCTTGGCGTAACATTCATCGCGTCGTTAGCAGGCGGGTCGTTATCCAAGGGCGTGCTTATGGCGGGCTTTGGGTTCCTGCTTTCTACGGTAGGACCAAGCCCCTCGACTGGGATCCTCAGATACACCTTCGGGCAGGTCTACCTGCATGACGGGGTTGGGCTCGTGCCAATGGCCCTCGGCCTCTTCGCTTTGCCGGAGATCATTGACCTCGCCATCAGGCGTACCAGCATCGCCGATAAGGAAGTCGGTGCGCTTGGTGGTGTCATGCAAGGCGTGAGGGACACGATTACGCACGTCGGGCTCGTCATGCGATGCGGTGCACTAGCCGCGTTCATTGGCATGATCCCTGGCCTGGGAAGCTCCGCCTCCCAGTGGCTCTCTTATGCCCACGCGGTGCAGAGCTCTCCGAGAAAAGAAGAATTCGGCACGGGGCGGATCGAGGGGGTGCTAGGCCCAGGAGCGTCCTCCAACGCCAAGGAGGGTGGCGCGCTCATACCCACGGTTGCCTTCGGGGTCCCAGGAAGCCTAGCGATGGCGATCCTACTCGGAGCGTTCATCATCGTGGGCATGATCCCAGGGCCACGTATGCTGACGACGAACCTCCATGTCACCTTCTCGATGGTCTGGATACTCATCGTAGCGAACATAATCTCTATCGGTATCGCATTCCTGTTTCTCAAGCAGCTGGCCCGCGTCACCTTCGTGAAGGGCCTGATTTTGATCCCACTCCTGCTGACGCTGGTGTGGCTGGGAGCGTTCAGCTCCAAGAGCAATTTCGGAGACCTCGTGTCGCTGGCTGTCTTCGGTTTCATTGGCTTCACGATGGTCAAGCTTGACTGGCCGCGACCGCCTCTAGTACTAGGACTTGTTCTCGGCGGGCTCTCCGACAAATACCTCAACATCTCCGACTCACGCTACACAATGGTCGAGATGTTCCTTAGGCCCGTGGTCATCATCGTGTTGCTCTTGGCAGTAGCATCGCTCGCCTATGCGCTATGGCAGGCCAGACAAGTGTCGGCCGCACGAGGAGAAAAGGGACTAAAGGTTCTAGGTTGGCCGGACGTCGCCGTCACTGGGTTCTTGGTCGTAGTGTTTGGAGGCGCGATTGTCGTCGGTCAAGACTTCGATTTCACCAGCCAACGGTTCCCGTTAGCCCTCTCAGGCTTGATGGTCAGTCTCGCGGCGGTGTATTTCATCAGGCAGGCCTACGCGAAGCTCAGGCCCTCTGCTATTGGGTTGGCCTCAGCTGCCACGGGTTCCGCCACTGTCGACATCGGTGCCACTGCGGAGAAGCCGGAACTCTCCGGTGAGGAGCGAATCGCAGCGCTGGCCCAACGCGCAGATATCCCCAGCGAAGTGGCGCGCGCCCGGATGATTAATATCCTCTCATGGATAGCAGCTTCGTTCGTGCTCTTGTGGTTGTTTGGTTTTCGCGAAGGCCTCCCGGTGTTCGTTCTGCTCTTCCTACAGTTCGAATCACGAGAGAAGTGGTGGCTCAGCTTAGGTACTGCAATCACGGTCTGGGTGGTGCTCTGGCAATTCTTCGGCGGCATTTTGCACTTCGCATGGGCAAAACCTCAGGTTGCCATCTGGTTGGGGTTTGATTGGCCTGGGATTCTTTGATCTATTTGCCGTGACTCCCCAGTAACGATAGATTGAGAGAAAGAGCCTCTGGCGTACGCCAGAGGCTCTTTCTCTCAATCTATCTGCTGCCCGCCTAGCTAGGCCCCTTATAACTACAGCCCGTAGAAGCTCTGTGCGTTGCGGAACAGGATCGCTTCCTTGTCCTCGGTGGTGATCTTTTCGTTGTCCCTGACCTCGTTGATCTCCTCCTTGCACGTCTCGTTGTTCACTTCGTGCGGGAAATCGGAGGAGTAGAGGAAGGGCTTGTTGCCCACCAGGTCGATCGCGTAGGGGATGGTCACTTCGCCGCCCTCGACGCCGACGTAGATGCGGTCCGCGTCGATGTGGCGCTGGATGTAGTCGCCGACCGACTCGCCCTCGCGGATGTCGAAGAAGCGGCCGCGGGGGTCGTACTGCACGTGGGACTTGTGCGCGATGCTGAACCGCTCGTAGCAGGTCAGCAGCCAGCCGGAACCGGCCTCCATGAACCCGAAGGACGCGTCCGGGTACTTGTCGAACACGCCGTTGAAGACCATGCCCGCGAAGGCGACCATCTGGCCGAAGGGGTGGCCAAGTCCGTTGACCGGCGCGTATGGGCTCAGGTCGTCCATGCCCAGGCCCTCGTGGGCGCCGCCATGGATACCGATGGCGCACTTGAGCTCGCTGGCCGCCTCGTACACCGGCCAGTAGCGCGAGTCACCCAGATGGGCCTGACCGACGCCGGTGGAGGGGAGCATGGCGCCGGACATGCCAAGGTCCTTGACGATCCGGCGCAGCTCCGCGGCGGCCTCTTGGGGCTCCTGAAGCGGAATCAGGCCCATGGCCTTGAATCGCGGGCTGCGCTGGAGGTACGTGTCGTACACCCAGTCGTTGTAGGCCCTGCACAGGTCGATGGCCCAGTCCTTGCTGATGATCTTGCCGACCGGCAGCCCGGCCGTGGTGTAGAGGATGGTCGTCTCGATCCCCACGTCCTCGAGGAACTCCAGCCAGCCCTCCTCTCGGATCGGGGCGAAGGAGCCGTCTGGAACCTCATGCTGGTTGGCCGAATGCTGGTGGTCCAGCGGCGGGAAGGGAGTCCTGCCGCTCCGCGCGACGGAGTATTCAGGCGGCATGTAGCTCACCAGGGCGGTGATGTCCTCCATCACGTGCCCATCGGCGTCAATCACACGGCTCAGGCTATCGGTGGCCATGGTTCCCTCCTCAGCGGCATTCTCACCGCCGATTCTAACCAAGCGGTTCACGCACCGCAACGAAGGCGCCCCTTGCCAAGGCCGCCGGCACGCACAACATGGGATGGCCGCGAACCGCTGCCTGAGCGAACGGCACGGCCAACATGACGCCCGGAGCATCCCCATGGCAGA
>CAZQVD010000165.1:0-5271 GCA_964596665.1 uncultured Dehalococcoidia bacterium | reverse complement strand
CAACCCCACGTTCTGCAGCCTGAACCGCAACAAGCGCAGCCTCACCCTCAATCTCAAGAAGCCCGAGGCGAAGGAGATATTCCTCAAGCTCGCCGACGACGCGGACGTCATCATCGAAAACCTGCGCGCCGGTGCGAGCGACGGCCTTGGGATCGGGTACGAGACGGTTCGCGCCCGCAACCCCAAGATCGTCTATTGCTCCATCTCGGGTTTCGGATCGGAAGGGCCCTACACCGATCTGCCGGCTTACGACACGATCGGTCAAGCCATGGGCGGCCTCCTGAGCCTGCTCACCGACGTTGAGGACCCGAAACCCATGGGCATCTCGCTGGCCGACCACCTCACCGGCATCTTCGCCTGCTACGGCGTGCTCGCCGCACTCAACGGGCGCCACGTCACCGGCGAGGGCCAGCACGTGGAGACCTCGCTGCTACAGTCCATCGTGTCCTTCGTCCAGGAGAATGCGGCGGGTTACTTCGACTCCGGGCGCGTGCCTAGCCGAGGCTCGCGGCCACGGGGCCCGCAGGTGCACTGCTTCGTCGCCAGCGACGGCAAGCCATTCGTCATTCACCTATCTTCCCCGGACAAGTTCTGGGTTGGGCTCACGGTGGCGATCGGCCAGCCCGAGCTGCAGCAGGATGAGCGGTTCACCGACCGGGGCCTGCGGACGCAGAACTACGACGATCTACACGAGATCCTGGTGGAGGTGTTTTCGGTGGGCTCCCGCGATCATTGGATCAGCACCCTCAACGCCAACGACGTGCCGTGCAGTCCGCTGAACACTATCCCTGAGGTGTTCGACGACCCACAGGTGCAGGCGTTGGGCATGGCAATCGATCTGGAACGGCCCGGCGCGACGCCGGTGCGCGTGTCCGGTAGCCCCGTCAAACTATCGGGTACACCGGCTACGTACGACATCCGGCCGCCCTTGCTAGGCGAGCACAACGAAGAGGTGCTTCGCTCGATCGGCTACGACGCCGCCAGCCTCGAGGAGCTGTCGAAGAGCGCCGCGATCTAGGATTCCGCCGGCACGAGAAGAAGCGCCCGCCGTGAGGCGGGCGCTTCTGTGTCCGCGGGAATGCAGGCCCCTAGTCGGCCAGCGATGCCACCTTCACGGTTTGGCGCTCGCCCGTTTCCGATGCCCTGTCCACGAGGCCCAGCAGCCCCATCCGGGCGGCTCCAGTGTCGAAGTCGGGCTGAGCACGCTCCCCGGTCTGGATCGCCACGGCGAACCGATGGAGCATCTGCGAGACGTACACCGAAGGCCCGAAGGCGCCGCGAGCCCGCGTGTCGGACTCAAACAGGCGATCCGGTATCTCCATCTCCGTCATCTCGGGCTCACCGGACCTGCCGCCTACCAGCTTCACCTGCTCCGAGCTGCGGTCGGGCGTGGTAGCGAGCAGCGCGCCCTCGTTGCCGTACACCTCGAGCCGTATGCCAGCGGGATGCTGCGGCAGCGCGGCGACGCGGACCGTGGCCAGCGCACCGTTCTCGAGCCTCCCCTGCACCAGGATGTGGTCGGGTGAATCGACGCTGACGACCTTCCCCGTGTCGATGGCAGTCCATTCCTTGGTCTGTGCGCTCAGCACGCCGGAGAGCTCGGTGAACTCGCCAGCGGTGGTGCAGAACGCGTCGATGCCGTGGCCAGAGGTGACGGTCCAGGTGTTCACGCCCTTGGCCTTGTCAGCGTGATAGAGCCGTTCCTCCGGATGCTTGAAGCGCGCCGTCTCGAAGTAGGTCATGTGCGCTGCCAGCATCTCGCCAACGTACCCTTCAGCGATAAGCTCTTTCATCCGTAGCCAGATGGGCGCCGCGCGCATCTGCAGCCCCACCATGGCGTGAGCGCCCTGAGTGCGGGCGAGGTCGGCCATCTCGGTGGCCTCCTGATGATTCACCGCCATGGGCCATTCCGTGTACACGTGCTTGCCCGCGCGCAGCACGTCCATGCTCAGGCGATGATGGAGCGGCACGCGCACGGTCACCACCACCGCGTCGATGTCAGGGTTCGCGAGCATCTCCTGGTGGTCATGGTATGCGAGCGGCGCTCCCCAACGCTCCGCGGCCTCTTTGGCCGTATCCTCGTGGGCAGTGCAGACGGCGGCCAGCTCGATCTCTTCGACGGAGAGCAGCGCCGGCATGAGTGCCCGCGCGCTCCAGCCGTACGTGGCGCTGGCGCCGATTACACCAACGCGAATCTTGTCTGCGGCCATGGGAACCCTCCCCAAACAAAACGGGCACCCTTGCTTAGAAACGTCGTTCCAGGCGAGGCGTGCCCGTTTCGGCTAGCTGATCAAGAGGCTACGAGGCGAAAACCCCGATTTCCTTGCCCCAGACCGGCATCCCTTCGGGCTGGTCTAGGAAGGAGACATGGTAGGGGAACTTCCGACCACGCAGGTGCAGCGGCGCGTTCGTCGGCCACTCCGATTCCGGGAGCTCGTAGTAGAACTCGGTCTCGTTGCCGTCCGGGTCCAGCATGTAGATGCCGACGCCCAGGCCGTGGTCTCGACAGGCTACCAGCGGCTGGCCGATCTCCTGAAGGTGCGCGTACATCTGCTCGAGTTCCGGCAGGGAGCCGACCATCCAGGCGAAGTGGGCCATGCCCACTGCCTTGTCATCGGGGCCGGCGGCATCGGCCGCCACGGGCGCGATCACGAGCTCGTGAGAATTGCTCATCGCCTCTGCGGTCATGAAAACGAAGTCACCAAGGCCCTGGGCGTTGACGACCTCGCCCTCACGCAGGTAGGGGGGGCGCCAGTCGGTGACCTTCAGGCCGATCACGTCCTCGTACCACTTGACGGACTTCGCGACATCCCTAACTCGGATAACCAAGTGTCCAACCCGCACTGGCTTGGGTACTACCATTTGCTTCCTCCTGGTCTAGCTGATCCGCGTTACATCGGGCCCGCCGAAGAGCAGGCTAAGTGGAGGGAAAGTAGCATGCACGGCGAAGCCCTGTCAATGCGACGAATAGCCGTTGCGACGCAGCGCGAATCGCCCTCTCGCCAATAGCCAAGCACAGAGGAAAGGGTCAGCGGAAGAGCGCTGCGCACTCCTCGCGCAACACGTGCTCGACTACGGCGGTCTCCCGGCCGGAGCGGCGGATGACCTCCTCGCACGACAGGTTGAGCTGCCGCGCATAGCTGGTGGGGCCGTCGTCGCGGCCCGCGCCGAACACAACGGTCGTGATGTTCGCCCACGCGATGGCCGACGAGCACATGGCACAGGGCTCGCAATTCGTATACATCGTGTAGCCGGCGAGGTCTTGGATCTGGTGCTCTGTGCAGTAGTTGCGGACGATGTTCAGTTCGGCGTGCGAGGTAGGATCGCCGTCTTGGATCACACGGTTGTGCGACCACGCAACCACCTCGCCGTCGTTCACCAATATGCAGGCGAAGGCACGCCCGCCCTCGGCGATACCCCGTTGGCCCTCCTCGATGGCCAGGCGCATGTAGTCCTCGTTCTCCATCATTTCACCCCCGGCTTCCTTAGCACTTTGAAGAACCCCGGCAACTTGACCCCTTCGAGGCCCGCTCCCTCGATGACTTCAGGCAGGACGTAGAGGAGGATGCGCGGCTCTTCGTTGTGCCGGACCTGGTAGCTCTGACCTCGATACTTCCACGACATGGTCTCGATGTGGTCGCGAGCGTCATCGGTGTTGAAGATGGTAACGCGGCCGCGGATCCACAGCGCGCGGGTCGGATACTCCTGCGGGACGACGTCCATGGCGACGCGTGGGTCACGCTTGACGTTGGCGACCTTGCCCGTGTTGAGCGGGCTGTTGAGGATGATGTGGGTGCCGTCGGTGTCGACCCACATGGTGGACACGCTCGGAGAGCCGTCCTCGTTGAGGGTCGCAAAGTGAGCGAACACCGGCTCGCGCAGGAAGGTTTGAGCCGATTCGGGGATCGTCGGCAGCTCATCATCCTCGCCCATCGCAGTCGTTCCTCCTGGTTCCAGGGTGCGCAGAGTCTATCTCAGCGGCCGCCCGGCGTGTGGCCGAGGTACCATACAGCCCGCAACCCTGAGGAGGGTCCATTGGCGAACAACGATTTCTCACTCGACGACAAGCGAGCGCTGGTCATCGCCGGGAGCCGCGGCATCGGCAAGGGCATCGCCGTGCAGCTCGCAGCGGCCGGCGCGGAGCTCGTGGTGACGGGGCTAACCACCGTGAACGCCGAAGCCACAGCTGCCGAGATCGCGGCGGCGGGTGGGCAGGCCGCAGCGTACGCGGTGGATGCGACCAGCGAGTCCAGCATGGCAGCGTTCGCGGAGCGGGTTCTCGCGGAGCTTGGCCCGCTGGATGTCGTCGTGAACTGCCTGGGCGACGACGTGCCCGGCTACGTGACCCGGCGGCCAGGGCGCGAGGAGCCGGTGGCATCGGCGGAGAGCTGGCATCTGGCGATCGACCTCAACCTGACCGAGGCGTTCCTGGGCTGTCACCACTTCGGCCAGCACATGTTGGAGCGTGGAAGCGGCACGGTCATCAACGTATCGGGCATGCGCGGGTTCCGCGCGAAAGCGGGCTCAACCCCGTATGCGGCGGCGAAGGCGGCACTCAACCATTTCACGATCGGCACAGCGCTTGAGTGGGCGCCGTACGGCGTGACGTGCAACTGCATCGCACCGGGGGTGTTCCTCGACCGCGAGCACCTCACACCCGAGGCGTTTCAGACGCTGGACGAGCGCGTCGCCAAGGAGGTGCCACTGGGACGCTCTGGCTCGATGCGCGACATCGGCCTGCTCGCCGTGTTCCTGGCGTCGGATGCCGCGCGTTACATCACGGGTCAGACGATCCTGATCGACGGCGGCCGGGGGGCCAGCTAAGCAGGCGGGCGGGCCGTTCGGAAAAGAACAGATGACAGGAGTGGGAGGGTTCGAACCCCCCGCCGACGGTTTTGGAGCCCGCATGGCTGCATCCGCAGGCATTCCATTGCACCTGTGCGCGTCCACGCTCCACTAGGTAACGACGAGGCGGAGTACATCAGCGGGCGTTGGCAGACTTGCCTTCCAAGCAAGTTGCCTCCGGTTCGAATCCGGTCTCCTGTTCCAGATGGTCTAGCGTTTGCTTCTCGATGAATCCGGCCATTCGGTGCCATCAGAATTCCCATTCGTTATAAGACGAATATGCGATTTCTCACCAGGTTGCTGCCGGTCGCCTTCGCGTTGGTTACCACTGGGTGCGAGTCTCTATCGAGTTACCTCGCAATTCGGCGTAGCTGACTCGACGCGATATCCACTCCAAGCACGAGGATGAGGTACCACATGAGCAGC
>CAZQVD010000164.1:1234-5284 GCA_964596665.1 uncultured Dehalococcoidia bacterium | reverse complement strand
TAGGCCGTCTTGTGCGACGTGGTGGCCCGCAAGCCCGAGGCGACATAACGGCCCTTGTACGGGCGGCCACCGCCGCGATGACGATCGACTACACCTCCATAGGCCCGCGCGCCATGGCCCGCGAAGATCGCGACTTGAGACGCGACGGTCAGGGCAAAGACCACGACGACCGCAAAGAAGAGGAACGCAATAAGGAGGTTGGGCACATCGCGAGATGAGAGCAAGCTTCACCGGGTCGAGCCGAGCTCCGCTTTCGGCACCTGGGGATAGCGACTAATACGTCACTATCTGATAATCCTCTGAAATCCCTACACCGCCGGCTAGGGATGTTGCTGTCCTGCTACGCTATAACTCCTAAGTATGAGGGCCGGGTAATAGCGTCCTCGGAGAGGCCCACAACCGGTCTCGAACAGAGGAACGCAGCGAAAAGGATAGCATCTGTCCGCTGTAAAACCCGAGTAACCGACAGGAATATTGCGGCAACCTCCTGGGAACACTGCGCTCATGAGCGACGCCGCAAGGGCCTCTAAGCCGACCCAGATACCGGTTATTCGGGCAAGCTTCACGTCTCGCCCGCCCATCCTGTCCCTGCGGCACGCGGTCGGATACAGCATTGAGGAAGTTGGCGTCGGACACTCGGAGGGCAAAGGCCAACACCAGGGTGGGCTCCAGCTCCATTCAGCCCGCCGGCTCGATCGCGCGCTGACGCTCTCCAGTTCCGATAGGCTGAGGTAGCAAAAAGCAGCGCAAGTCCGCACCGGTAGCGGCCCCAATCGTTCTCGCGCTTCGATGGCGACGATCCCCGTCAGCCTACGTTCAGTGCATCGGCCCCCCGGCGGTAGTTGCGCGTCGTCACGGACGGGTCACGGTTCACCAGTGGCCGCTGGAACATCGGGTGGTGCGTGCTTCGCACCTCGTGCTCCAGCTCGTACAGCAGATCACCAGTATCCAGGTCGACGATGTTCTTAAAGCGATACTGGTGGTCGTTGCTCTCTTCGGTCACCAGACCACGAGACTTCAGGGCGTTGTGAGGCCCGGAGAAGTCTGTCAGATACACCGCGATATGGTGGCCGTCGAAGCCGCGGTTCTCCGCCGGATCCTCCTTAAATATCAGCTCCTGACCGTTGCCCGCGGTTACCCGTGCCGCGGTTTGGCCGTCAACTTCATCCACCGCAGTGAGGGCGCCGAACACCGTGCCATAGAAGCGGGCGATGCCCACCGCAGCGCCTTCGGGCACGTTGAACCGCACGTAGGGGACGCCGAAGCGCGCGCCATCGAGGTTCTCGCCTGGCTCAACGCAGCGGAACCGGTTTCCCCACGGTCCTGTCACCGCGAGCGTACCGTCCTCGCGGCTGAACCCGAATCCCGTATCCGATAGCCGAGGCTTCACGCCATCTAGGCGGTCCTCCAGCTCGTCCAGGCTCGGAACCACTATGCCAATCTCGCCGCGCACCACTTGAGCTTTCGCGTTGGTCGGCACGTGGAACTGCTGGCGTCCAGCGTTCAGCCACATGTTCTCCAAGCCCACCGTGAGGTACGGATCGCGCGTGAGGCCCAACCCGACGATGTAGAAAATCGTCGCCACCTGCTGGTCGGCGACCGTGATGTTCACATGGTCCAGGGAGATCACGTTTCCCATGTCCTGTGTCGTGCGGTCGTAGGTCGTCATGCTCTCGACTCCTGTCGCTCCATACCCCGTGGCTCTCTGGGGCGTTTGGTTCTCCCTTGTCCGGCGACCGGATTATAGCTCCGTGGCATCCATTGCAATCGTTTGTGGCTGGAAATGGGTGCGCACATGGTTGACCCTCAGCGAGCCGACACCCCAATATCAACCCACGACCAGCATCGAGGAGCCTGAGAGCCTGATGCCAAGCTCAGTTCCCACTACCCCGAAGTCCATCGAGGACTATCGGACGCACGTCGGCGACGCCGTCATCGACGAGATCATCGCGCTCGCCGGGCCGCTCAAGACCGCACGAGTTCTCCACGTGAACGCCACGGCATTCGGCGGCGGCGTGGCCGAGATCCTGAACAGCGTCATTCCCTTGCTTCAGAACCTCGGCATCGACGCCGACTGGCAGGTAATCGACGCTACCCCTGAGTTCTTCAACGTCACCAAGAACATGCACAATGCCATGCAAGGCATGCACGTACCCTGGAATGCCGCCATGGGCGAGATCTGGTCGCAGACCAACCATGCCAATGCCAGTGCAATGACTGGCTCATATGATTTCGTCTACATCCACGATCCTCAGCCCGCCGGCGTCCTGCACTACCTGCACCAGAACGACCCCGCCGTGCTTGGAGCGAGATGGATCTGGCGCTGCCATCTCGACACCACGGAGTCGCTGCCTGAGATGTGGGATTTCCTCCACGACTATATCCAACAGTA
This sequence comes from uncultured Dehalococcoidia bacterium, assembly GCA_964596665.1. Classification (GTDB taxonomy): domain Bacteria; phylum Chloroflexota; class Dehalococcoidia; order Lucifugimonadales; family Australimonadaceae; genus CAZQVD01. The sequence goes on along the minus strand of CAZQVD010000164.1, from coordinate 2,892 downwards.
CGATGCCGTAGTTTTCACTAAGGAAGAATATGTAAAGGAGGCCATCAACGGCCCCTTGCTGGACATCATCTGGCCGGCGATCGATCCCACGAGCAACAAAAACACCGTGATTCCGCAGAGCGTGGTTCGCGACGTGTTGGACCGCTACGAGATCGACCCCGACCGCCCCATCATTGCCCAGATATCCCGCTTCGACCCGTGGAAGGACCCACTCGGTGTGATCGACGTCTACCGTACGCTCAAGAAGGACCGGCCTGGTCTGCAGTTGATCATGGTCGCATCCATGGCCAACGACGACCCCGAAGCTTGGTCCTTCTACGAACGTATCGTTCGCAAGGCGGGGGAGGACTGCGACATCCATATACTCACCAACCTCAACGGCATCGGCAACGTGGAGGTCAACGCCTTCCAATGCGCCGCCAACGTGGTCCTGCAGAAATCCATCCGCGAAGGATTTGGCCTGGTGATCTCCGAAGCGCTGTGGAAGGGGAAGGCTTTCGTCGGCAGCGAAGCCGGTGGCATCCCAATGCAGCTCGACGAAGGCCGCGCAGGGCGCATCGCCAGTACCACCGAGGATTTCGCCAAGCAGATCGCCGAGCTCCTCGACGATCACGAGGAACAGTGGAGACTCGGGCAGGCAGGTAAGGAGCACGTGCGCTCCAACTTCCTCACCACCCGGCTCCTCGCGGATCATCTCCGCCTCATGAACCGCCTCGCGGCAACCAAGGCCCCGTCCGCCAACGGAACCGCCTCTTTGGCCGCTCGACGTCTGCGCGTCTCGTCCGAGGCGCGGAAGGCCGTCTAGCGTGGCGTCCGCCGCGCCGCGCTACGTCGGCATCGACCTAGGCGGTACCAAGACCCTCGCTATCATCGCCGATGCAGAGGGTTTCATCCTGGCCAGAGCGACCGTACCAACGCCAGCCTCCGGTCCCGCTGAGAGCGTCGTGGGCGCCATGGCGAGTGCCGCTTCCCAAGCGCTCACGGCTGCCTCGCTGGCCCTTGGCGGCGTTGCCGGAATCGGCATCGCATCGGCAGGCGCCGTCGATTCTGCACGCGGCACGGTTGTTCACTCGCCCCAGATCGCGTCTATGGCTGACACACCGGTCGTAGCGTTGCTCCGAGACCACATCGACCTCCCGGCGGTAATCGACAACGACGCAAACCTGGCTGCACTCGGTGAGCAACGGTACGGAGCGGGTAAGGGCGAGCGCAACTTGGTGTTCATCACCATCAGCACCGGCATCGGAGGCGGCATCATCATCGATGGAGGCCTGTACCGGGGTGCCAATGGCGCGGGCGGTGAAATCGGCCATATGAGCGTCGATGCCCACGGCCCCTACGGGCGCAGCACCACACGGGGAGCATGGGAATCCATCTGCTCCGGCACCGCGTTGGCGCGTATCGCGAGCGAGCGCATGGCGGCGGGCGAGGCATCCTCGCTGGTAGCCGTGGCCTTGCGGGCGGGCAGCGTGCGCGCCGAGGACATCTTCGCCGCCGCGCGAGACGGCGACGCCCTCGCAGTATCGATGATTGCCGATGCGATCGAGTACCTCGGCGCCGGGCTCACGAGCCTCGTCAACATATTCGATCCGGGCATCGTCATCGTCGGCGGTGGCCTATCGAACGAGTGGGAGGCCTACATCGGCCCGGCAGTCGAG
>CAZQVD010000164.1:0-1224 GCA_964596665.1 uncultured Dehalococcoidia bacterium | reverse complement strand
CACAGTGTCAAGAAGGTCGAGGCGGTCGAGTACGCGGAGCTCGGCATGGAAGCGGGCGCGCTGGGCGCCGTGGCGTACGCTCACGATATGCTGCGCGCAGGCTAAGCCGGCTGAGGATGCGAGCAGTGATAGCATCCCCTAGCCACCGGCTGCTGGAACGCTGTGGACCGGCCCCGGCGTCGGTGCAGGTAAGCCCCGATCCACCATCCTCCCCGGCAAGCTCGGCCCGTTGAAACCAGTACTCACCAGAATACTCGTCGTAAGCACCGTGGCGATGGGCCTGATCCTCACGGTCGCCTATTGCCAGCAGGACTCCGCGCCAGACCCTGATCCGATACCCACCGCCGCCCTCACGCCCACCCCGAACGGCAACGGGCTCCCCGCTCAGGCCCCGACCGTCCCCGCCAGCAGCACGCCGACGCCGACCGCCACCCGCGTCCCCCTGACGGCCGGCCAAGCAATGGCTGCCGCCCTCGACGCGCTCGATCAGATGGGCGCCTATCGTTTCATGTTCACGGTGACCGGCCCCGACCGCGTGGCTGCGGAGGGCAAGGGAACGTGGGTCGCTCCCAACGACTACCAGCTCGCCGTGAGTCAGGCGCTCTGCCCTCCACCGGTGCCTGGGGGACCGGTACCGATCGACTGCGAGATGGTGCTGGTCTACGATGCCTATCGCATCGACGACCGCACCTTCAACAACTTTTTCGGGAGAGGGTGGGAGGAAGGAAGCCATGCCGCCCAGTTCGAACTCGCGCACCTGGACACGCACGGCTCACCCGCACGAATGGCACTCGCTCTTCTGGGCACCGCAGGTGACCTCTCCATCGAGCGGACGGGCACGGACGGCATCCGCGTGCTCCGCCTGGCCGGCGCCGAAGGGGCGCACCGGCTCTCGTTGGACTTAGAGACCTTCTGGCCCGTTGATGCCAGCATGGAAATAGGTCCGGACCGCTGGCAATGGTGGTTCACCTCCCGTGACTCGCCGCTCGCCGTGGAGTCGGCCCAACCCTAGCCTCTCCGCGCCCACTCCGGTGGGCCGCAACCAAGCGGGTTCGTCAATCGAGGGCGACCCCCGGCAGACCGTGAATCCGGTGTGGGCATTCTCGCCGCAAGGAGCCGGAGCTGCAGCTGTCCTTGCTGATGCCGTTCTCGCAAGCGTGCAGGTCTCTGGCAATGGGTTGGCCAGTACAAGCGGGCGCTTACCGCCTACTTCACCGACGCCAC
>CAZQVD010000163.1:4694-5318 GCA_964596665.1 uncultured Dehalococcoidia bacterium | reverse complement strand
AGTCGGCAGCCGCGCTGAACCGCGAGCTGCTGGACGCGGACGCATCCGACCTCGGTGCTTGCAACCGCCTGGGCAAGGCATTGCTCGAGTTAGGCGACGGTGAAGGTGCCAAGCTCGCCTTCTCGCGCTCGCTGGAGCTATCCCCCTCCAGCGCGATCGCCCGCAAGAACCTCGAATTGCTCTTGGCGTCCGGCGGTCCCCAGAAAACCGGGGGCACGCAGATCGCCCCACACCTGCTCATCGGCGACAGCGGAAAGTCTGCGCACGTAGCGCTCCTGGGATGTGCCCCCGGGTCGGAGAGGCCCTTCGTCTCCCCAGGTGCCGAGGTAGAGATCGAGCGCAGCGGGGACACCCTGGCCGTGAACGACCAGGCCGGCCATCTCATCGGCATCGTGCCTCCGAAGCTGGGCCGTCGCCTCGTTCCCCTCATGGAAGGCGGCAACCAGTACAAGGGCGTCGTTTTCACCACCACGGTCGATACCGTCAAAATCATCCTCCGGGAGACCTACCAGCACCCTTCCCAGCGATCGAAACTCTCGTTCCTAATGAATGCAACTGCCGAGCCGGAGCCCGTCGTGGAAGCGCTACCTCTATAGGTGCTACCCACGTGGGCCAGCAGCGCTA
>CAZQVD010000163.1:0-4684 GCA_964596665.1 uncultured Dehalococcoidia bacterium | reverse complement strand
GAGGAGCTCATGCCGGTGGGCGCGAGCGGAGGCAAGTTGGTCGGCGGAGGCTTCATCGACGATTTGTTGCTCCCGGAGCTACTGGAAGAGGCATAGCCGTTTAGGGAGGCGTTCCGCCTAGATCGGCTTCCGGTTGCTCCAGGCTGTCGGCAAGGAGCTCCACGAGATCCTTCGCCGATTTATCGTCGCCCACGCCCTTGGCCCCGATGCCCTCCTCCATCATCTGCATGCAGAATGGGCATGACACGCCGACCGCATCCGCTCCGGTTTCCAAGAACTGGTCCGTGCGGAGGTGATTCACCCGCGTGCCCTCCTCCTCCATGAACATGCGGCCCCCGCCGGCGCCGCAGCAGAAGCTCTGCTCGCGACTGCGGCCGTCACCCATCTCCACCAGCGTGAGTCCGGGGATCGACTTCGCGATCTCTCGCGGGGCGTCGTAGATGTCGTTGTGGCGGCCCAGGTAGCAGGAATCGTGGTAAGCAAGCGTGGTGTAGACGGAGCGCACCGGCTTGATGCGCCCCTGCTCGATCAGCTCGGCCACGAAGTCGGTGTAATGCACTACATCGAAGTTGCCGCCGAGCTGCGGGTACTCGTTCTTCATCGTGTTGAAGCGGTGGGGGCAGAGTGTGAGTACCTTCTTCCCCCCGTAGCCGTCCAGCGTCTCGATGTTCCGCTCGGCCATCATCTGGAAGAGGTACTCGTTGCCCATGCGCCTGGCCGGGTCGCCGGTGCACGTCTCCTCACTGCCGAGCACGCGGTAGCGAACTCCTGCCACCTTCAGCACCGAGGCCATCGCTCGCGCGGAAGCCTGGTTGCGTCCGTTCAGCGCGGAGGTGCAGCCGACCCACAGGAGCACCTCGTGCTCGGGATCCTCCGCCATCGTCACCGCGCCCGTGCCCTCCATCCAGTCGGTGCGCGTCGCCTGGGTGCCGCGCCACGGGTGGCCTCGCTGCTCCATCGACGTCATGGCGCTCATGGCCGTCTCCGGGACGTTCGCCTCCTCCATGGTGAGGTAACGGCGCATGTCCACGATGCTGTCGATGTGCTCGACGAACGCCGGGCAGACCTCCATGCAGGCGCGGCAAGTGGTGCACGACCACAGCGCCTCTGGCGAGACGAAATCGATCAGCGACCGCTCCGGTGGCGGCGCCTCGCCGGCGCCCGCCGCAATTAAGGTAGGTGCGCGCTCGACCATGTAGCCCTTCGCGTCCTGGATCAGCTTGCGAGGCGAGAGTGGCTTGCCGCTCGCCCATGCGGGACAAGCGTCCTGACACCTGCCGCAGTTCGTGCATGCGTCGTAGTCCAGCAGTTGCTTGGTGGTGAGCTGCGTAAGCTCGCGCGCCCCGAACGTTAGGAGCGTGGCCAGGTCGCCCATGGGCCGCAGCGCGCCCTTCGGCCGCGTCACCGGCGAGCGCATGACCATGTTGAGCGGGGCGATGAAGATGTGCATCAACGGGCCGAATCGCCAGGCCGCGTAAACGAACGTCGCGGACATCAGCGCAGCATGCGACCACCACAGCACGAAGTGGCTGACCTCCATGGCATACACGGTCACGCCGACGCCCACACTCGCCTTCGCGACGACCCAGCTTGCGCAGGACCACGGCCCCAGCTCGGTCGCCGCCATGCGCAGCGACTGCAGCACGAACCCAGACAGCGCCATCGCCAGCAACAGCGCCAGCAGCACGCCGTTCTCCAACATGGTGTTCAGCCGCGGCGGACGAATCACGTAGCGACGATAGGCCGCGAGCACAACGCCCGCGATCAGCATCACGCCACCCACGTCCCATAGCAGCTCGAGCTGCAGCGTCGCCCGCTGCGTCGGCAACCGCCAATCGAACCATTTCTCCGCGTTGAACTCGACCGCGTCCAGGCTCGTTGCCGCGAAGAGGATCAGCATCCCCCAGAAGATGAGGAAATGCATGAGCCCAGGATAGCGATCCCGCCGGACCATGCGCCGGTGCCCAAGTGATTCCACGAAAACGGCGTGCACCGCCGCCCGCAGCCGCGGACCCCACGGGCCCACGTCGGGATTGGGCATGCCAAGGCGCCAGATGCGAGAGCGGCGATAGATGGAAAACCCCACCGCGGCAACAGCGATGACCCCGGTGAGGTACACCAGCGCGCCCAGGGGGTAGCCGATGTTCCAGAAATCGAGGCGGCCGTTCAGCTCGGGAGGCAAGAGGGGGCGAAACTCCTGGGGCGGGTGCGCGGGAGTGTAGCACGCAATCCGAACCGTCCACGAGGAGCAGCACTCCCGATGGGGAGCGAAATCGGGGGCTTGCCACGCATTATTTATCGGAGTTGTGGACACAGAGTCTCGGATGACTCGCGGAAACAGCGGAAGAAGACGAGCGGCCGAGCATGACACAGCCGATCGTGCCCTATGAGATAGCGGCCCAGGACGGGAAGAAGCGGCACACCTTCCGCGCAGATCCGCTCGGATGGAAGTTCGACGCAACGCCGCTGCCAATTTACGGGATAATCGATGGCAAGCGGGGCGCCGATTTCGGGATCAACGCGGCTATCTACCAGATCGAGCCTGGCGGCGACCAACCCGGCATCCGGATCTACGCGAACGTCGACTCGGCCGAGGCCTACATGGCGAAGGTCGAGGGGCTCGGAGGCAAGGTGATCGTTCCACCCATGGAACTATCGGGCGCAGGGATCAAGATCGGCTTCTTCGCCCACCCCGAGGGTAACGTGGTGGGCGTGGTCGAGACGCCGGCCTAAGCAAACGAGCCGCCGTGCTATGCCGCGTAAGGTAAGGGCGTGAGGTATCACGCCCTTACCTGTTCCCACCGAGGACGACATGCCCATCTACATGACGGCCCGCTTCCGTGTGCAGCCTGAGTCGGTGCAAACGTGCCTGTACGCGATCAACGACTTCGTCGACCACATCAAGGCGAACGAGCCGGGGACGCTGCAATACACGTCCGTGCAGGAGTACGACGACTCTTTCTCGTTCCTGAACTTCTTCGCGTTCGAGGACGAGGCCGCCGAGGAGCTGCACCGCGAGTCGGCCGGCACCAGACGATTCGTCGACGCCGTCTACCCGAACCTGGTTGGCGACGTGGAGTTCACGCGCTTCGGTCCCGTCGCGAGCACGTGAGGCGACCTAGCCCAGCATCGCCTTGACGGTCGAGCCGATGTCGGCAGGGGTCGGAATGACGTGGCAGCCGGCGTCTTCGAGCGCGCGCATCTTCTCGCTGGCGAGTGCCGCGGTGCCAGTGATGACGGCGCCCGCGTGGCCCATGCGGCGGCCGGGAGGGGCGGTCTGCCCCACGATGAGCGAGGCGACCGGCTTGCGGACGTGCTCCTTGATGTAGGCGGCGGCCTCCTGCTCCTTCGTACCACCGATCTCCCCGATCAGCACGATGGACTCCGTTTCTGGGTCCTCGTTGAACGCCTTCAGCACGTCCACGAACATCGTGCCCGAGACCGAGTCGCCCCCGATGCCCACGCAGGTCGATTGGCCGATGCCAAGCTTCGTGAGCTGATCCACCGCTTCATAGGTGAGCGTGCCGGAGCGGGAGACGACCCCCGTGTGGCCAGCCATGTGGATGTTGCCGGGCATGATGCCGATCTTCGCTTTGGCGCCGGGGCTGATGAGGCCAGGACAGTTGGGACCGAGCAGCCGCGTCGATTTGCCCTCCAGGTAGCGCAATACGTAGGTCGAGTCGCGCACCGGCACACCCTCGGTGATGCAAACGACCAGCGGGACGCCGGCGTCGGCCGACTCAAGGATCGCGTCCGCTGCGAACGGCGGCGGCACGAAGATCAGCGCGACATTCGCCTGCGTGGCATGGACCGCATTGCGTACCGAGTCGAACACCGGCACACCGCCCAGCACGCTCTCGCCGCCCTTGCCCGGCGTGACGCCCGCGACCAGATTCGTGCCGTACGCCTGGCAGCGCTCCGCGTGGAAGCTGCCCTCGCGCCCTGTGATCCCCTGGACCAACAAGCGCGTGTTTTCGTTTACAAGAATACTCATGCTTTGATCTCACTGATGGCGTTGGCGGCCTCTTGAAGCGTATCCACCTGGGTGATGGTCAGGCCCGAGTCCGCCAGTATCTGTTTGCCTTCGTCCACGTTCGTGCCAAGCATGCGAACCACCAGCGGCGGCGTGCGGTCAGCTTTGCCGTAGGCGTCCACGATGCCCCGCGCGGCGATGTCACAGCGCAGGATGCCGCCGAAAATGTTCACGAGCACCTTCTCGACGCCCTCGTCGGACAGCATCAGCAGGATCGCCTCGCTGATCTTCCCCTCGTCGGCGCCTCCACCGACATCGAGGAAGTTCGCCGGTGCGCCGCCCGCGAATTTGACGATGTCCATCGTGGCCATGGCCAGCCCGGCGCCGTTCACCATGCATCCGACGTTCCCGTCAAGCTTCACGTAGGCGATGCCCGCCTCGGACGCAGCCACTTCCAGCGGCTCCTCCTGGCTGGTGTCGCGCAGCGTAGCAGCTGCCTTGTGGCGAAACAGCGAGTCATCGTCGATGCTCACCTTGGCGTCGAGCGCCAGCAGGTTGCCGTCCTGGGTGACGACCAGCGGGTTGATCTCGATCATGCTGGAGTCTTCGGCCATGTATGTCTTGTAACAGGCCTCCGCCAGCGCCATGAACGGTCGTCCCAGTTCCGCGGGCAGCCCGAGCGCGCTGGCGATACGCCTGCCCTGGAACGGC
>CAZQVD010000162.1:0-5330 GCA_964596665.1 uncultured Dehalococcoidia bacterium | reverse complement strand
GGTCGTGACCGACACCGGCGGCCCCATCACCGTTCCGGTCGGCGAGCCAAGCCTGGGGCGCCTGTTCGATGTCGTCGGGGCGCCGTTGGATGGCCTTGGGGATATAAACGAGCGAGTGCGCTGGCCTATCCATCGCGCCGCCCCGTCCTACGACGATCAGAGCACCACGACCGAGGTCCTGGAGACCGGCATCAAGGCGCTTGACCTCATCTGCCCCTTCACCAAGGGAGGGAAGGTCGGCGCCTACGGAGGAGCCGGGGTCGGCAAGACCGTCATCATCCAAGAGCTCATCGCGAACATCGCCAAGTTCCATGACGGATACTCCGTGTTCGCGGGCGTCGGTGAGCGCTCCCGTGAGGGCAACGACCTCTGGAACGAGATGAAAGAGGCCGACGTGCTGAAGAACACGGCACTCGTCTTCGGCCAGATGAACGAGCCGCCGGGTGTGCGGCTCCGCATCGCCATGACCGGACTCACCATGGCCGAGTACTTCCGCGACGAGATGAACCAGGACGTGCTGCTGTTTGTGGATAACCTCTACCGCTACATCTTGGCTGGCATGGAGGTTTCGGCGCTCCTGGGCCGCATGCCCTCGGCCGTGGGCTACCAGCCCACCCTGTCCACCGAGATGGGCGATCTGCAGGAGCGGATCACCTCCACGAAGAAGGGTTCCATCACCTCGTTCCAGGCCATCTACGTTCCTGCCGACGACTACACTGACCCGGGCGTGGCCACGTCGTTCGGCCACCTGGACGCCGTTGTTGCACTGGAGCGTTCCATCGCGGCACAGGGGCTCTTCCCCGCCGTGGACCCACTCACGTCGTCGTCGCGGATCATGGACCCGCTGATCATCGGCGAGGATCACTACCAGGCGGCCCGTGGCGTCCAGGCGGTGCTTCAGCGCTACGCCGACCTCCAGGACATCATTGCCATCTTGGGCGAGTCCGAGCTTTCAGATGACGACCGGGTCATCGTGGGCAGGGCCCGCAGGATCCAGCAATTCCTCTCGCAGCCGTTCTCGGTGGCCCAACAGTTCACCGGCCGCGAGGGGCGGTACGTGCCCAGTGCCGACACTGTCCGTGGCTTCAAGGAGATCCTCGAGGGCAAGCACGACGACATACCCACCCAGACGTTCTACATGGCGGGGACGATTGACGAAGTGGTGGAGCGTTCCGAGGCGCGGGCGGGCGCGGGAGCGTAGGCACCATGCCCTTCCAGCTTGAGATCATCACCGCTGAGCGCGGCCTGTTCGAGGGCGAGGTGGAGACCGTCGTCGCACCGGGCAGCGAAGGGGAGCTCGGTGTGCTGCCGCACCACGCGGCGGTGATGACGATGCTCCGGTCCGGCGAGCTGCGCTACCGCATCGGGGGCGACGAATCGTACCTATCGGTGACCGGTGGGTTCATGGACATCCGTGGCGACCACGTGGTGGTTCTGGCGGATGCGGCGGAGCACGTCGATGAGATTGACGAGGACCGAGCGCAGGAAGCGATGAGCCGCGCCCGGGAGCGCATGGCGTTGCGCGGCGAGGACGTTGACCTTGAGCGCGCACTGCAGTCTCTGCGCAGGGCGACCGTGCGTATCGACATCGCACGCCGCCGCCGGTCTCGCCGCTCCACCGCGGTGCCCAGCCCGCAGAACACGCCCTAGCGATCGATGTTCAGGTAGTACGTCATCGACTGCAGCGCCACCACGGGGTCGACGTTGCGGACGCGCACGTCGGCTGGAGTCAGGGCCGACTTGGGCGCGTAGTTGAGCACTGCCTTGATACCCGCGTCAACGAGACGGTCGATGACCTCCTGGGCCACGGCTGCGGGAACCGCGACGATGGCTATCTGCACGCCCTTGCGCGCCGTGACCTCCTGGAAGTTGGTGAAGTCGTCTACCACCAGCCCGCCGGCCTCTTGCCCCACGATGCTGCGGTCGATATCGAACGCGCACACCACGCGGAAGCCCTCAGGCTCGAAGCCGGGATAGCTGATGATGGATCGCCCGAGCCGCCCGGTGCCCACGATCGCCACGTCCCAGGTCTGGTCCAGGCCCAGAATGTTGCGCAAGCTCGCCAGCAGGTACGAGATGCTGTAGCCGCGCCCCTGCTTCCCGAAACGCCCGAAGTAGCTCAGGTCTTTCCGTATCTGAGCCGGCGTGACCTGCAGCAGCTCTCCCAGCTGCTGCGAGTTGATGACGTCGATGCCGCTGGCCTCTAGGTGCGCAAGAGCGCGCAGGTACCGGGGCAATCGTTCGATGACAACTTCGGGTACACCGGTGGCAGTGGTCACGAGGTGTCCTCCATGGGGATTGCAGCGCGTGGGTGCCGCACGTGGAACGCCCGTCGCGGAGCGCTTGTGAAGCGTTTGTGAAACGATAGTATCCAGATTCACAATAGGTCGTCAACAGAGCGCGCGGCGGCTTCCTGCGGTTTCACCGGCGTGCGCGGGGCGCATGCTATAGTGACCGCGATCCGTTCTCGCGAGGCTCCCGTGCACGTCGGCGTCTGCCGCATGACCTTCCACCTACAGGGCAACGATTCGCTCAAGGGCAAGCGGCAGGTATCGCGCTCTTTCATCGGCCGTCTACGCCAGCGCTTCAACCTGGCCGTGGCGGAGGTGGATGCCATCGATGTCCACCAGCGTCTGGTCATCGGCCTCACGTGCGTGAGCAACGACGTGCGCCATGCCAATGAGATGCTCGATGCGGCGATCCGTTTCGCCGAGGAGCACCAGGCCGACGCGGAGCTGGTGGACGTGGAGCGCGAGATTATCGATGGAGCGTAGCGTGGACGTAACCTCGTTCGTCGGCCATCTTCGGCTTGCGGCACAGCGCGACCGTCAAATGATGCACGTCGAGGAGCTCCCGTATCGCGATGCGGCGCACGGGGAGCTGCGGAACGAGCTATACCCGCTCTTGCGCGCGGTGCTCGGCGACCGCGGCGTGCTACCGTTTTTCACGTGCCAGGCGCAGGCGATCTCCGTGGCACTTGTCTTATTCCTCGTAAGATGGCGGTGGACGTAGTGGCGCAGCCTCACCGAGCCGCGTACGTCTACGACGACGCCATGTCGCGCCACGTGCTTCGCGACGGCCATCCGATGCGGCCGGTGCGCCTTCAGTACACCAACGCGCTGCTGCGAGCCTACGGAGCGTTCGACGACCCGGGGGCACTGGTGGTGGCGCCGAGATCGGCGACGGAAGATGAGCTGACGTCGTTCCACGAGAGGTTCTACGTGGAGATAGTGCGCCGCCTCAGCGCGGGCGAGCAGATGCGTGGCGCGGAGATGTTCGGCTTCTCCATCCAGGGGGACAACCCGATCTACGACGGCATGTACGAGGCCGCGCTGCTGTCCACGGGATCTTCCGTGCAAGCGGCTGAGCTGGTTGCCGACGGCACGGCGCGGACGGCGTTCGCCCCGGCCGGCGGCCTGCATCATGCAGCGGCAGGGCATGCGTCCGGGTTCTGCATTTTCAACGACCCGGTGGTGGCGATTAACGTGCTGCGCAGGCGTGGTCTGCGCGTGGCCTACGTGGACATCGACGCCCACCACGGCGACGGCGTCCAGGCGGCGCTCTACAGCGACGACGACGTGATGACAATCTCCTTGCACGAGGGACCGCGATGGCTGTTCCCCGGCACGGGAAACGTGCGCGAGCTCGGTGCCGGTGCTGGCGTTGGATACTCGGTGAATCTACCGCTCTTCCCCTACACCGACGATGAGGTGTTCCTCGAGGCATTCGACGCCGTGGTGCCTCCGCTGGTGGAGGCGTTCGCGCCGGATGTGATCGCTACGCAGCTGGGCGCAGACGCGTACATCCACGACCCGCTGACCCACCTGGCGCTGACGACGCATGGCTACGGCGCGACCGTGCAGCGGCTGGGTGCGATGGGCTATCCGTGGCTGGCCTTTGGCGGGGGTGGGTACGACCTTGACGCGGTGCCCCGTTGCTGGACGCTGGCCTACGGCGTCATGCTGGGCCGCGAGTGGCCCGAGGATCTGCCGCCGGGCTCCGAAGGGTTCCTGGAGAGCGGCAAGCTGCGCGACGGCGAGGTGCCGGTGGAGGCCGACGTGCGGGCGGAGACGCGAGCCTATGCACAGCAGCAGGTCGCGGAGATACGGCGGACGATCTTCCCATTGCACGGCCTGGCATAGCCGTCATCCGACCGTGGCGTCGAAGGAGAGCGTATGAAGATTGCCCGGTTCGAGACGCAGGCGGTGCGGCTGCCGCGGGATCCAAGCCCGTGGCCCGGCGGGGCCACCTCGGACTTCGTGACCCTGCGGCTCACCACCGACGACGGCATCGAAGGCATCGGGTTCGCGGGCTTCGCGCAGGCCTCCCTCACGCGGGCGCTGAAGGCGGTCGTCGATGCGATGGCGGAGGCCTCAATCGGCGATGACCCCATGGACACGGAGGCAGTCGGCGCGAAGCTGGCGCTCATCGGTGGCAATGGCGCCACGGCGGGCCTGCTGATGCGCGGCATATCGGCGGTGGACGTGGCGCTGTGGGACATCAAGGGGAAGAAGCTTGGACAGCCGGTCTACAAACTGCTCGGCGGCTTTCGCGATAGCGTCCCAGCGTATGCCAGCGGCTTCCTATGGCGGCCGTCTGGCGTGGCCGAGCTTGCAGAAACGGCCGAGCGCCTGGTGATGGAGGGCTGGCGCGCCATGAAGTTCCGTCTCGGCGCCGAGGACACGGCGGCGAAGGAGATCGCCCGCATCCGCACGATGCGCGAGGCGGTCGGACCCGACATTGACCTGATGATCGACATCAACCAGGGGTGGAGCGTCAACCAGTCAATCTCCATCGGCCGGGTGATGGCCGAGTACGGCATCTACTGGCTGGAGGACCCGATCAATCACCAGGACTTCGCGGGCCTCGCACTCATCGCGGATGCGCTCGACACGCCGATCGCGGCGGGGGAGTACCACTACGGCATCGCGCCCTTCCGGCACATGCTCGAGCAGCGCTCCGTAGACATCGTGATGGTCGACCTGATGCGCGTGGGCGGCCTGACGCAATGGATGAAGGTCGCGCACATGGCGGAGGCCTTCAACATGCCCGTGGTGAGCCATCTCGCTCCCGAAGTACTGATCCACGGGCTTGCCGCGGTGCCCAACGGGCTAACCCTGGAGCATATGCCCTGGTCGTTCCCGCTATTTCGGGCGGTGCCCGAACCGGCCGGGGGCATGATTGCCGTGCCGCAAGCCCCCGGCCTGGGCCTAGCTTTCGACGACGAGCGCCTCGCCGCCAGCGCCATCGAATAGCCCTGTGCGTCAGCCCAGGGTGTGGGCGAGCTGGCGGTCCATCTGGCTCACCAGCAGCTTGGCCAGGTTGCGCAG
>CAZQVD010000161.1:0-5339 GCA_964596665.1 uncultured Dehalococcoidia bacterium | reverse complement strand
ACTCAGGAAAGTGAAGAGCAGACCTAAGTACATCGCAAAATGCAGCACCATCAGAAGCGGCTCCACCCCGGGGTATTTCACCTGCCGCGGCGAAGACAGAAACATCGCGCTGGCCAGCCGGATACCCAGTCCTTCCAGCAGCAGGAGGGGTGGGTAGTAGAACGCTTGATGGACCACCATGCGCTGCAAGAACGGTGGCTTGCCGATCGCCGCCTCCTGGGAGAAGGCCATCAGAGGGAGTAGCGTGTGTGGGTCTAGCTCCAGGTTGTTGGGCGTGTCGTGATGCTGATTGTGCTTCGTCACCCACCAGCTTCGGCTCAGACCGATCAGGAAGATGACACCGAGACTGACCATCTCGTTCCCTCGGATCGAGCGGGTGATCCCCCGATGACCGGCATCGTGGCCCAGGTAACCAAGCTGGCCGAACACCAGGGCCAGGAACGCCGCGTTCGCCATCTGCAGCCAGAAGTTATCTACCACCACGAGAACCGCGATGCTGACCGCGAGGAGCGCCAGGGTCGAGATGATCTTGAACGTGTAGTACGCCGGCTGCCTGTCGAGGAGCCCACGCTCCTTGATGATGCCCCGAAGCTCCGGGAAGTGATCTGGCTGTTTGTCTTGAGACGCTTGGCCAGTCTGTTCAGAAATTCTGGTGCTAAGCAAATCGATTCTCTGGGGTCTCCATCAAGATTCGCCCTGAATCAATGGCGCGGGGCGTGTAGGCGGTGCAGTCTACACGGAAACACTAATCGACCGGACCGCCTTCCCAACGCCGCTACGCGGCTCTTCCGCGATTCGCTAAGCGCACCTCCAACAACTCGCTGGCGTGCCATGAGGCCAACCGCTTGTGGGCGCCGGGCCTGCTGAGCCGGATCGAATGGGACTACGAGAACCACCATGACACCCACGCGCCGTACCTGTCGCTCACGACCAAGGAGGTTTTTCAGCGCAACTGCTGGGCGAGCATCGAGGGCACGGAGCCGGAGGTCTCGCACACGGCGGAGCTGATCGGCGCGGAGAACCTGTGCGGTAGTCCGACTACCCACACTTCGACTCCGACGTCTCGCACGTGTCCAACAACGTGATCGCCAACGTGGGCCGAGAGGCGGCGGCGAAGATATCCACGGGCGGCGCGACGCTCGATGGCGTCACCGGCGAAGACTTCGCCAAGGCTGCCGCCGCCGAGCGCCGGAGGCAGCCAGGACTAGCGGTTCTCCCGGCCCGCGTTCTCGGACATGCCGAGCCCATAGGCGGTGGCGTCCGCCGGCACCTGCGTGCCCTCTGTCGTGAGGTGTTGTGGACCGAGCTCCGCGATGCTGTTCACGCCCAGCATGCCCATCGTCGCCATCATCTCGTCGCGCAGCATGCCGAGCGTCTGCTCCAGGCCCTCGGTGCCGCCGGCGGCCACTGCCCAGCAGAGCAACTTACCCACGCAGACCACGTCCGCGCCGAGCGCTAGCCCCTTCAGAATGTCGGTGCCGCGCAGGAAACCGCTGTCGACGATTACCTGGGCGCGCCCGGCCACCGCCTCGACGATCGACGGCAGGATGTCGACGGTCGCGGGCGCGTAGTCGAGCTCCTGGCCGCCGTGGTTGGACACGTAGACCGCATCGACGCCGTGCGCGACCGCGAGGATCGCGTCCTCGGTGGTCAGCACGCCCTTCAGGATCAGGGGCAACTTGGTCGTCTCTCGCACCCAGGCGATGTCCTCCCAGTCCAGCCCGGCCTGGTGTTCGCTGTGGGCGCCGGTGGCGCCCATGAGGTTGGGGTGATCCGGGCTGAAGCCGCCTACGAAGCGATTCTGCAGGTTGCGCTCGCGATACGCGGCAACGGGCGAGTCGGCCGTGATGCAGACGGCGCTGAAGCCCGCTTCTTCGACACGCCGAACCAACCCCAACAGCCACTCCCGGTCACCCCGCACGTAGATCTGGTACAGCATCGGGCCTGTGGCCTCTGCCATCACGTCCTCCATGGGGACCGTGGTCAGCCCGCCCATGAATCCCGCGGCCCCCAGGTTGCCGAGCACGCGGGCCACGGTCTTCGGACCATCGGGGTGATAACGGCCAAGGGAGCCGACCGGCGCGGGCAGTACGGGTACGTCCAGGTCCAAGCCGAGGAACGTGGTTTTGAGATTGCGATGCTGCACGCCGCGCAGCATGCGTGGCTTGAAGGCGTAGCGCTCGATCGCCGCGCGGTTCCGGCGGATCGTCGTCTCGGCGCCCGCGCCACCTGCTGCGAAATCCCACAGATCCTTCGGCAGATTGGCTCTCGCCGCCGCTATCACTTCGGGGACGGTTGCTAGATCGGCCAAGACGTCACGCCCTTGTGGGGAGGCTCAGCAATGCGCTCGGCACGGCTGTCGGCGCCATGGTAGTTCATCCGAATCTCATCCACTAGAACGAGGGACGCCCCCGTGCCCCCGCAGGGATCCACCCTGCATCCACTCGCTGTCGCCCGCAAGAGCTGAGCAAGCCAAACCGCCACCCGGCGGCTTCAGCCCGGACCCGTAGCCATAGGCGGAGGCGCACAGCTAGACCGGAGGCCCACAGTTAGGCTCGCGCTCCCGCCACCAGACGCGGGTACACGGCCGGCATCGCGACCGCGCCGGCCAGGAAGATGGCCGCGGCGATCCAGAACGTGATTTCGAGTCCCATGGCGGCCGCGATCATGCCGAAGGCGGCGGGTACCACGAGCTGCGCAGTTCCCCAGTACAAGCCAACGTAGCCCATCGCCACGCCGCGCTGCTCGGGGACGCTGTGCTGCGACGCGGTCAGCGGGTACATGATGCCCATGACGCCGTGCAACACGCCGTAGGCCAGCATCAGCAGTATGAGCACCGCCGTGGAATCGCCGACGAATGGGATGATGCCGACGGTCATGCCCATGAGCCCGAAGGCAGCAGTGAAGAGCGCTTGGCTTCCGAGCCTCGCAAACACCCGCCCGAACACGATGCCGAGGATGATGCTCGAGACCACTCCGACCGAGCGGAGCATGCCGTTGCTCGCTTCGTCGTAACCGATCTCTCGGAAGTAAGGGATGAACAGCACCATGGTTAGGATCATGGAAGTCGACGCGTAGAACGCCGCGATGCCACCCATCAGCATGCCCTTGCTGCGAGCGATACCGGGGACAGGCGCAAGCGACTGACGGAAGCCTCTCAGGGCAGCCTTGCGTGGCAGTGGTGGCAGGCCGAGGCTGCCCAGCAGACCCGCCAGTGCCACGCCGGCCACGAGCCAGAAAGTCACCTCGTACCCCAGCGCGATCACCAGGACACCGCTGAGGAACGTACCGATCACACTGCCGGTATTACCCGAGCTCCCGATCCTGCCGAGGATCTCAGCCGCCTTAGCCCGATTGATGCTCGATGCGTACGTCTGGGTCGCGGTCCAATAGGTAGCGCGCGAGAAGCCTAAGAACGTCTGGGCGCCGACAAGTGCCCAGAAGGACGTCGAGAAGGCGAACACCGCCGCGCCCGCGACCATGGTGGCGAAGCTGAACCACAGCACCCACCGTTCGCCGAACCGGTCGGCGATGGCCCCGGCGAACAGCCGCAGCGTCAGGCCGAAGATGGCCTGCGAGCCCACGAGGAATCCGAGTTCGGCCAGGTCGTAGCCGAGTGAGAGCGCATACAGCGGGATCAGCACCCCGGTGAGGCCCAGCGTGATCATGTAGGTAAACGCAGCGACATAGACCAGCGTCTTTGCCCGGCTCTCGGTGGCGCTCGACAGCACGGCGGCTGAAGCGTCGGAGGTTATGATGCGAACCGCGCTGGAGCGTAGGCGTCGATGGGCACGTCCGTCTTGCCACGCACGATGAGGTCCGCCATGATGCGGCCCATGGCGGGCCCCATCATGATGCCCTGCCTGCCCGCCCCTGAGCTGACGTACACACCGTCCATGCTGGGCACACGGCCGAGCACCAGCGCGCCATCGGGTGCCACGGGCCGCAGACATGCGGTTTGCAGCGCCAGCTCTGCATCCACCAACGACGGAAGCATGAGGAGCACCGAGTCGATGATCCTGTCACGCGCATCGGTGGTCTTCGACTCGTCGAAGCCGGCCTCCTCCTCGGTGGTGCCCGTCCACACGAGGCCGTCGGCCGGCTTGGTCATGGCGTAGTTCTTGCCGTGGCCCACGCTGATCGCGTACGGCTCGCCCTGGGCGCGTAGCCGAAGGATCTGACCCTTCAGTGGGCTGATGGGGAGCGGCGTGCCGACCCACGCCGCGGCCTCTGCGGTCCACGGCCCCATGGCCAGCACCACGTGCTCCGCAGCGACCTCGCCGTCTTCGAGCATCACCGCCTGCACCCGGTCCCCTGCCTTGCGCAGCCCGGTCACGCGCCCGGTGCGGATCGTGGCGCCGCCCTTTTCCGCGGCCTCAGCTAGCGCCAGCGTCAGGCGGTAGGGCTCCACGTCGGCCGAGCCCTCCACGTGCAGCGCGCCCACGGTCGCTGGGTTCAACCGGGGCTCCATGCGCCGAGCCTCGCCGCCGTCCAGCCAGCGCACGGTGAACCCGGGCTGGGCCTGCTGCCAATCGAGGTGCTGGCGCCCCGTTGCCGCCTCATCCTCGGAGAGCGCGATACGCAGCACCGGCCGGTCCTGGAACTGGATGTCGACGCTGGAGCGCTCCGGGAGCTCCTTCGCCAGCTCGCGGTGCAGGCGCATGCCTTCGGCGATCGCCGGATAGTTGGTCTGCGGACCGTTGGGTATGCCGCCGCTGAGCCCGCCGTAGGCGAAACCGGATGCGTGGGACGCCAGGCTGTCGCGCTCGATGACCGTGCTCGCTATACCCTCGCGTGCTAGGTAGTAGGCCGTGGCGATGCCGCAGATGCCCCCACCGATGATGACGATGCCGCTGGCGCTCGGCGAAGTCGTCACGTCTTGAAGCCGCCGACCATCGCCTGGCCGAGGCGCTTCCAGAAGCAATCGACAGAAGTGAATCCCGCCGCCTTCAGCCACTCGATATGGCGCACGAGCGTCGCGTCGCGGTGGTGCAGCATCGCGTCGTGCGCAAGTTGCTCCGGTGTGCGGGTGGTTGCGGCCCGAGGCAGATCGCCAGGCGAGCGTGTGACACTGCGGAACTTCTCCCGCAGGAAGTCGGTCTCCGGCGAGGCGGTGTCGATGTTGAAGAAGGCGCCACCCGACTTGAGGCTCGCGTGGATGCTGGCGTACAGGCTCTTCATGCCCTCGGCCGGCAGATGGTGGATCGCCCGAGCGGAAACCACCGCATCGAAGGGACCGGCCGCCACGGCCTGGGGCGGCAGCACGCCCTCGGCGAAGTCGCCGACCATGTAGGAGAAACGGTCGCCGAAGCGCGCCATCCGCTCGCGACCCACGTCCA
>CAZQVD010000160.1:0-5351 GCA_964596665.1 uncultured Dehalococcoidia bacterium | reverse complement strand
GTGGAGGCATCCCCGCGCTCACAACGGACGGTCCACGTACGCCTCTACGTGCAACCCTCTGTAGTCGCGTGGGGCATGCTCTGCGTGGGCGTCTCCATGCTCATGAGCGGTCCGTGGGTACTGGTGCTGCTCCCGTTCGTCCTGGCGGCCAACCACACGTTGGACGCTCGCCGAGAGGGGGCGCGACTCGACGTGCTGTTCGGCCATGCGTACCAAGCGGATCGCCGCAACCGCTGACGATACTTCTAGCGCGGACGAGAGCTACTTGCCATAGAACCGCCGCGCGTTCTCCCCGAGGATCATCTGCTTGTGCTCCTCCTGGAGATCGTCGCGTTGGAGAATCTCGTCGATCTCCTCCATGGCGTTGTCCATGGATATCTCGTGGGGGAAGTCGGAGGCGAACATGAACGGCTCCGGCCCCACGCGCTCGATCACGTAAGAGAGCGACCGCTCATTTCCCTCGCATGTCACGAACAGCCTGCCGTCCCGCAGGTACTCTTCGGGTGAGCGCTTGAGGGCTAGGCCGCCGTATTCGACCTCGCGATCCATGCGGTCTAGCATCAGCGGGATCCACGCCGTGCCGCCCTCCATGAACCCGATGCGTACGGTCGGGAACTCATCGAGTGTTCCCTCGGCAATCATGCCGGCGAGCCCGTTCATCAACGGTATCGGCATCCCGAGCGCGCGCGACGTAGGGAAATTCGCCATGGTGTCGAAGCCCAGATGCTCGTAGTTCCCTCCGTGGACAGCCAGCGGACAGCCAAGCTCCTCCGCCGCGCGGTACACGGGCCAGTACTCCTTCGAGCCGATATGGCGCAGCAGCCCGTTGGACGGAATCATGCCACCGATCAGGCCGAGCTCGGTCACTGCGCGCCGCAGCTCGGCAACGGCACTATCCACGTCCTGCATGGGCAGCAGCGCGACGCCCTGGAGCCGCGGGCTCACATTCAGGTACGTGTCGGCAAGCCAGTTGTTGTAGGCGCGGGCGTAGGCGGTGGCCCATTCGGGGAACATGACGCGGCCGAAGAACAAGCCCCGTGTTGGGAAGATTACCGTGCCGTCTGTGCCCGTCATCTCTAGGAACTCCAGCCAGCGCTCCGCAGTGGCCGGGATGAACGTCTTGGGGTCGGACGCGTACGCCGCGACGAGGGCTCCATGGAACTGGTCGAACATGGGCAGGAAGCCGCCACGGCTGGTGCGGTGTCTCGAATAGGGCTCCTCGAGAAACGCTGCGATGTCCGCTTCTGGCTCAAGGATGTGGCCGTCGGAGTCGAAATATCCCTTGTTTGCCATGAGGCACCTCCATACATAGGATCGCGGCTGGCCCGGGCGCACGCTATTCCGTCCCGCAATATATGCTAACGCGCAGGCGCTGGATACACGGGCGCAGGCGTACGACACATGACCGGCGGGCAGGAGAGTACTCATGGCGAAGGGACAGCTTGGCGGGAAAGTCGCGATCGTTACCGGTGCGGGGAGCAGCATGGGACTCGGCCGTGCCATGACGCTGGCATTGGTGGAGGCGGGTGCGCGCGTCGCGATGGTGGACGTGAACCAACAGGCGCTGGAACAGACCGCTGGCGACGCGCGCGAGCTGGGAGGCGACGATGCTGTTGCGACGATCGTGGCCGACGTGAGCAGCCTCGAGGACACGCAGCGCGCTGTGCGAGAGACGATCGAACAGCTTGGCGGACTGCACATGTTGGTGAACAACGCAGGCATAAACCTCTACTCCAGCGGCCTGTCGGGCGAGTCCGCACAGCCCTTCTGGGAGGTGAATCCGGATGCGTGGCGCAAGGTGATCTCGGTCAACCTGAGCGGGCCGTTCCTCATGGCGCGCGCCGCCGTCGGGCACCTGCTCGATCAGGGATGGGGACGCATCATCGGCGTGACCACGAGCCTGGACACGATGATCCGCGGCAAGAACACTCCGTATGGGCCAACCAAGGCCGGCCACGAGGCGCTGATGGCTGCCATCGCGCAGGAGGTCGAGGGCACCGGCGTGACCGCCAACGTGCTGGTGCCCGGTGGTGCCACTAACACCAACATGGTGAACATCGCCAACGAGAGCGACCGGGCGAAGCTGATTCAGCCCCAGGTGATGAGCGGGCCGGTGGTGTGGCTCGCCTCCGATGCGTCGGACGGCACCAACGGCATGCGGTTCATCGGCGAGAACTGGGACGACAGGTTGCCCATCGACGAGCGCGTGGCGGCGGCGAGCGCACCCACTGCGTGGCCCCAGCTCGGCCGATCGTCCCGCATGCACTGGTAGCGCGAGAAGAGTGGCATGACGAGTCGAAGTCAGCCGTCACCGGCCGCCGCAAGCGTGGGCACGTACGACCGCTGGATGCACTCCGTGATCCCACGTTCGAGTGGAACACGCACCGGCCTATCTAGCGCGGGCTTACTTCAACGGTCTCGGTTGCAGATGTCCAGGGCCACGAGCGCGTAGAGCTGCGCAGCTTTCACCATGTCGGTGATCTCGATCTCCTCGATGCGCCCCTTGAACGTTTTCCCTCGAGGGCCGATCTTGACCGCGGGAATGCCTAGTTCGTTGTAGACGTTCGTGTCGGTCCAGATGCTTGCGCGGCGGGGTTTCTCGGGCTCGGGCTTGGTGGCGAACAGGTGCTCGTGCACGTCATTGATCGACCCGACGAGCGGCTCGACGCCTGCGCCCTCGTAGCCGCGCAAGGTGCGGTAGACCTCGATGTCGTACTCGAATCCGAGCCCGCGCAGCACGTCTTCCACATCGTACTGGACGCTTACCGGCTTCACCTGGGGCGGTATCCGTACGTCCAAATAGATGCTGCAGACGCCGGGGAAGTAGTTGGGCTTATACGGTGCGCCGCCCTCGATGGCGCCGACGTTGACCTTGGGCAGCATAGGTCCGGTGGGCGCTTGGTACACGTTTCCCGCCTCGAAGCGCTCGCCCCACTTCTCCAGCGCTTCCACCACCTTGGCCATCTTCACTACGGCATTCATCTCGATGGAGGGCTCGGTGGCGCGATCGCTGTTCCAGGCGGACTTGGCCTTCCCGAAGACCGTGATCTTGAGGTCGACCACGCCGTTCTGCGTCCAGATGATGTTGAGGTCCGAGCCGTCGGCCACCACCGCGTAGTCCGATTGCACGCCGTGGGTGAGCAGGTGGCGCGTGCCGATGCCCTCGCCGCGGTACTCGCTGCCCTGATAGGGACCAATGGGCGTGCGGGATATCTCTCCGACGACGGCCGCGAGAACCAAGTCACCCTTGAGGGCGACGCCGCTCCTGGCGAGGGCACTCGCCGCCGTCAGGAACGAGGCGAGGCCACCCTTCATGTTGGAGATGCCCAACCCGCGCACCTTGCCGTCCTCGATCCGGCCGTCCAGCACTTCGTTGGGGTCGATGGTAGTGATGAGGCTGTCCTGGTCCGTCCCCGTGAAGCTGGTGTCCATGTGTCCGTTGATCATAAGGCTGAGCCCTCTGCCCTTACCCTTGAGGACGCCCACGGCGTTGGGGCGCCCAGGCTCCACCTCCTGCCGGATGGGTTTCAGCCCGTGGCGCGCATACCACCCCAGGATGAAGTCGGCGAGATCCACCTCGTGGCCTGTGGGGCTCTGGATATTGACGATGTCGCAGGCCAGCTGGGCAAGCCCGCCAGGGTCGATCTGCTTCAGTACCAGCTCGGCGGCCGTCTTGTCGATTCCCATGGGTTCTTCTCCTTTAACCGGTTGGACGCAAATGTAGCGGTCATCGCTTTCCCTGGCAAAGCCTGCGCCTCTAAGGCTCACCACTTCAATTGACTCGAATCACCCGCCCGTTGATGCGTAGGGGTGAAGCACGCGAATACTGACCAGCACTATTCGATTGATGGCAGCAGCCCAGATGGAGCATGGGATGCAGATCAGGTGGAAAGCGCCATGGTGCTCATGGCCAAGCTCGTACTCGCGATGATGGCCGACCGCGTTCTGGAAGTACGGCCGTGCATCCCTCTTCGGGATCGCCAGCCGGCTCATGGTGGTGGCGGTCGTCTACAACCTGGGCTTCGCGCCCTACATTGTCACGGTTGCCAGCTAGTGTTCCTTACGCCTTCGCGTGTATCCCCTCGCCCTTCACGTAGTCGAACAAGTTCGCGACGTTCAGCTTCATGACGCGGGGCGCCATGCCCTCCTGGCCCACGTCCATGGGGTAGCGGTCCGTCATGTCCATGAGCTGCTCGACGGCGTCGTCCTTGTCCATCCCGCGTCGGGCTGCTGCACGCACGTAGTCCACCCACTCGCTGATGAAGCCGCCCTGCTCGTTGAGATAGTTCTTGTCGGTGAGAGGGCCGTGTCCCGGCACAAGCGTTTCTGCCGAAAGGCCCCGTAGGTCCTCCAGCGCCTGTAACCACAGGTCGGGGTCACCCTCCTGGATCCACATCTGCACCTTGCAGAATATGTTGTCCGAAGTGAACACGACCCCTTCGTCCTCTACCACAATCGCTGCCTGGTAGGGAGTGTGGCCCGGCATGCCGATGGTCCGGAAAGTGTGGTCGCCCACGTGCAGCGTCATGCCCTCCTCGAATGTGATGATGGGTACGTTCAGCTTGTAGCTCTCCAGCAGTCGCGCCTCGTCGTCGCCCATAGTGGCCACGCGAGACAGGTGTTGGGGCAGATCCGTCTCGAACATGCGCGTGCGCACGCCGGCATGTGCCACGACCGGCACGTCGAAGTACGCGTTCCCGGTCCAGTGATCGCCGTGGGGCTCCGTGTTGATGATGTAGCGCAGCGGACCGTGGCGCTCGATCTCCGCCTTCAGCTTGAGCGCATCGCTGGGCTTCTGGGGGCTGTCAATCATCACGACCCCGTCCGACGTGGTGACAAAGCCATGGTTGCAACCGCGCAAACCCGTTTCGACGTATACGTTGCTGGTCACCTGTTGCATGCCGACCTCCCCCCTGTCTTGCTCGTGCGTGGGAGTGTACCATCGCTATGCGAGGAGTCGTTTCCAGTAGAATGCCACGACACGTTCGCTACGCCGGAGCGGCGGAAACGGCAATTCTCAGCCCAGTGTGGCCAGGCGCAAAGCAAATCCCGCAAGCCAAATCGCCGCACGGCGGCTTTAGTCCGGAGCCGAAGCAACGCGTAGGCGCACAGTCAAACAGGAGCCCCTTCATGTATGACCTGCTGATCAAGAATGGACGTATCGTCGACGGCTCGGGCATGCCGTCGTATCTTGGTGACGTGGCAATCAAGGACGGTAAGATCGTCGAGATCGGCCACCTGGACGGCAAGGCTAAGCAGGTGATCGACGCCAAGCACCGCGTCGTATCCCCTGGTTTCATCGACAACCACTGCCACTTCGACGCGCAGGTCACGTGGGATCCGTTGTGCAC
>CAZQVD010000159.1:0-5355 GCA_964596665.1 uncultured Dehalococcoidia bacterium | reverse complement strand
CGACGCTGGACGGATTGGATTAGGTCACCCGAGTTGTGCATGGTGCGGCCACCCGACTCGCGGATGATGTCGCCCGGCAGCACACCCGAGTCGGCGGCCGGCGAGCCCGCAGCCACCTCAAGCACGGTGACGTTGGTCTCGACGACGCTCTGCGGCATCATGAACACGATGGTGAGCAGGAAGATGGGCAGGATGGCGTTCATGGCAGGGCCGGCGAACAGCACGGCCAGCCTGGTCATGGCGCTGCGCCGAGCGAAGCTCTGCTCGTGCTCCGGGTCTTCTTCGCCGAGCATGCGGACGTAGCCGCCGAGGGGCAGGAGGTTGATTGAATAGGTCGTCTCCCCGCGAGTGAACGCCCAGAGCCTCGGCGGATAGCCGACCCCGAACTCGAGCACCTTGACCTTCGCCAGCTTGGCGATGGCGAAGTGGCCGAGCTCGTGGGCGACGACGAGGAGGCCGAGGACTGCGAGGAAGATTGGGATTGTGGTCATGGGTTGAAGTTACTGGCGGGTCGAACTGCGATCATAGCGCCTCATTCCCACCTACCCGCCCGTGGGACATCTTGGCACGGGGGGACCATCCCCTCGGACTCCCCCGGCAGGGGACTCGGGTCCCCTGCACCCTCCTGCGGATTCTCGTGCGATGCTCCGGTGCGGCTATCGGCGGGCGATCGCTGCGTCGACCTGGCGGCGGGCCCAGGTGTCGGCCTCCAGGATAGCCTCAACCGTGTTTGCGGGCGTGGGCTCGTGTCTATCTAATACGTCCGCGACCATGCGATGGATGTCGCCGAAACCGATGTGGCCGTCGAGGAACAGGTGGACCGCCTCCTCGTCCGCCGCGCTCAGCACCGCGGGGTAGCTTTGGCCCTTCCTCCCGGCGGCTACGGCCATGGCGAAGGCCGGATAGCGTGCGGTGTCGAGCTCCTCGAAGGTGAGCGACGGGTAGCGCAGCGGGTCGTAGCGCGTCAGCCGTTCGTTGGGCACGCGGTCGGGATAGGCCATGGCGTACTGGATCGGCAGGCGCATGTCGGGCGGACCCATCTGGGCCTTCACGGACCCGTCGGCGAACTCGACCATCGAGTGAATCACGCTTTGTGCGTGGACGACGACGTCGATCTGCTCGAAGGGGACCGAGAAGAGCCAGCGACACTCGATGACCTCGAAGGCCTTGTTCATCAGCGACGCGGAATCGACGGTGATCTTGCGGCCCATGCTCCACGTGGGATGGGCGAGCGCCTGCTCGGGCGTGACGGCGTCGATCTCTGCGACGGGCAGGGTACGGAAGGGGCCGCCGGAGGCCGTGATGATGAGCTTGCTGACGGGCTGCGGCTCGCCCCGGAGGCATTGCCATATGGCCGACGGCTCGCTGTCGACGGGGAGCAGGGCTGCGTCGTGGTCGCGCGCGGTCTGTGTAACGAGCTCGCCCGCCATGATGATGACCTCTTTGTTGGACAGCGCCACGGCCTTGCCGAGCTGGAGCGCGGCCAACGTAGGCTCCAGACCTGTTCTACCGGTGGTGGCGACCATGACGAGGTCGACGTCGGGCTCTTGGACCATCAGGTCCATGGGCACGCGCTCGGGTGTGACGCGGCCGGCACGGGTGAGCTGCAGCCCATCGCGGTCCACGTCTGCCCAGACCATGCGTGGGCGGAACTCCTCGACCTGGCGAGCGAGCAACTCGAGGTTCGTCCCTGCCGCCAGGCCGACGACGTTGAACCGATCCGGCAGCCCGCGGACCACATCGAGGGTCTGCGTGCCGATGGATCCGGTGGAGCCGAGGACGACGATGTTCTTCATGGGGTGGGCCATATGTTGCTCGCATAGTACGCGATCGGGAAGGTCAACCGGGGACTGTCCAGGCGGTCGAGGAGGCCGCCGTGCCCCGGGACGCTGACGCCGGAGTCCTGGGCTCCGGCTAGCCGCTTGAGCTTGGATTCCACCAGATCTCCCACTTGGCCGGCGACGGCGATGGCGGTACCGAGCAGAGCGGCCGCCCACAGGACGTTGCTGTCCGCTGGGTCGAGGATGGCGCTCAGGCCGATGGCGGCGCCGACGCCGGAGAGGAGGCCGCCCGCGGCGCCCTCCCACGTCTTGCCCGGGCTCACCGATGGCGCCATCTTATGGCGTCCGGCGATGCGCCCAACCGCGTAGGCCCCGGTGTCCACGGCGAAAGTCACGAGGAAGCCGAAAATGAGCCACTCGATGCCAGCGTCGCCCGCGCGTAGCAGCACGACGGCGGCCAGCGGGAGCGCCACGTAGGCGGTGGTGGCCGACGTGATGAGCCAGTCCCCAAGGGCCTCGGCGGACCGGCGGCTCGTCAGCGAGATAGCCAGTGCCACGGTGGCGCCGGCGGCCAATGCCAAGAGCACGGATGTGCCATCCAGCGCGGCGACGGCGACGATGATGGCACCCCAGGCGATGCCGACGTTGGCCAGTGGCCGCCAGCCTGCCGCGCGCACCAGGGCCATGAGCTCGGCGGCGGCGATCAGCGCCGCGACAACCGCGACGGCGGCGACAGCATAGGTGTGGAACCAGATGACCAGGAACAACAGCGGGATGCCCACCGCGGCGGTCGCGAGCCGCAAGCGAAGGTTGCGCGCCACGCTAGTCCTCGGAAGGCAGCAAGCCGAAGCGTCGCTTGCGGCGTCCGTATTCCTCCAACGCGACCCGGACTTCGGCCTCGCCGAAGTCCGGCCAATAGACGGAGGATTGATAGAACTCGCTGTAAGCGGCCTGCCAGATCATGAAGTTACTGAGCCGCTGCTCACCGGCGGTACGGATAATCAGGTCGGGATCGGGAACGTCGGGCAGGAAGAGATGGGCGCGGATCACCTCCTCAGTCACGGCGGTGGGTTCTGCGCCCTTGGCGAGTATCTCGCGTACCGCCGCCACGATCTCGGCGCGTCCGCCATAGTCGAAGGCGACGCAGAGGCTGAGCCCATCGTTGGTCCGCGTGAGCTCCACGGCGCCGGTGATTGCCTGCGCGAGCCCGTCGGGGAGGCGCTCGAGCACGCCAAGGTGGCGTATGCGCACGTTCTGGCGGTGGAGGGCGTCAATCTCGTCCTTGATGACTCGTTGCAGGATACCGATGAGGCCGTTGACCTCGGCGTCGGGGCGCCCCCAATTTTCGGTGGAGAAAGCGAACAGGGTCACGTAGCTCACGCCACCGGCGTGCAGGGCGGAGAGGATGGGCCGGATGTTCGCGGTGCCCGCGCGATGGCCCGCCAGTCGGGGCATGCCCTGCCGCTTCGCCCAGCGGCCGTTGCCGTCCATGATGATGGCGACGTGCTCGGGAGCGGGCGCCGGGGTGTTCGCGCCCAGGGCGGCGCGCTCGGCTTCAAGCGTCATCGAGGCTAGACCTCCATCAGCTCGGCCCCTTTACGGCCGCTGACTTCGTCCGCCTTGCTCACGGAGTGGTCGGTGAGCTTCTGGAGCTGCTCCTGATGACGGTGGAGCTCGTCCTGGGAGATCTCCTTTTTCTTCTCCATGTCTCGCAGGCTCTCCAGGCTGTCGCGCCGCACGTTGCGGATGGCCACGTGGGCGGCCTCCTGGAGGCGCTTCAGGCGTTTGACCATCTCCGCGCGTCGCTCTTGGGTCATGGTGGGGATGGGCAGCCGAATCACGGATCCATCGCTGTTGGGCGTCATACCAAGGTCGGCGCGTAGCAGCTCCTTCTCGATGGCGCCGACGTTGGAGCGGTCGAAGGGCTGGACGAGCAAGAGACGTGGGTCCGGGGCGCTGATGGTCGCGGCCTGGTTCAACGTCATGGTGGTGCCGTACAGCTCGAGTTTGAGGGTTTCCAACATCGCTGGGTTCGCGCGGCCGGTGCGGAGTCCGTCGGCTTCGTGCTTGAACACTTCCACGGACTTATCCATGCGCTCTTCGGCGTCCATCAGGACCAGCTCGATACCGTCGTTGTCCGCCATATCAGCCCCCTATCGGCCCGGGTGGAACGTGGAGGTTGCGTCGCTCAGGAGCGGTGCGCGGTGGCCGGCTCTCCGCTGATCAGCGTGCCGATTTCTTCGCCGTTCAGGATACGCTCAATGCTGCCCGGCTGGAACACGTCGAAAACGCGGACCGGGAGGTTGTTCTCCATGCAGAGGGAGAGTGCGGTGGAGTCCATGACGTCCAGCCGCCGGTTGAGCAGGTCGATGTATTCGATGCGGTCGAACCGAGTGGCCGACGGGTTCTTCAGAGGGTCGTCGTCGTAGACGCCATCGACGTTGTTCTTAGCCATGAGCAAGAGGTCGGCGCCCATCTCGACCGCGCGGAGAGCAGCGGTAGTGTCAGTGGTCATGTAGGGGTTGCCGGTACCGGCGGCGAAGATGACGACGCGGCCTTTCTCGAGGTGGCGCAGCGCGCGCCGGCGGATGTAGGGCTCGGCGACGGCTTTGATGTCAACAGCGGACTGGGTTCGAGTAACGACGCCCCTGCGCTCCAGCGCGTCCTGAAGGGCCAGGGCGTTGATGACGGTGGCCAGCATGCCGGCATAATCCGCGGACGCCCGTTCCATGCCCTCCCGCTCGGCTTCGGCGCCGCGCCAAATGTTGCCGCCACCGATGACCAACGACAACGGGATGCCGGCCGCGCCTGCGGACTGTACCTCTTCCGCCAGGTAGTCGAGCACCGCCCAATCGATCCCGTACGGGCTGTTTCCACGCAGGGATTCCCCGCTGAGCTTCAACACGACGCTGGTGTATTGGTTGGGTGACGGCGTCATGGCGATTGCGGCTCTGGTGTCTACTCGCCCAGCCCGAATCGGGAGAATCGGCTGATGCGGACGTTCTCGCCCACGCGGGCCCGCACGTCCATCACCAAATCCCCGACGGTCTTGCCGGGCTCTTTGATGAAGCCTTGCTTGAGCAGGCAGACCTCTTCGGGCTTGCGCTCCTCGTCCTTGGCCATGTCCGCCTCGTCGATGTACGAGGGGGCCATGGCAGCAATCTGCATAGCGATGTTGTGGGCGAGCTCGGCGAATTCGGGTGTGCGTGCCACGAAGTCCGTCTCGCAGTTGAGCTCGACCATGGCGCCAATCCTGCTGCCGGCGTGGACGTAGCACTCGACCACGCCCTCGGCCGTCTCGCGCTCGGACTTGGCCGCTGCCTTGGAGAGGCCCCTCTCGTGCAATGCCCCCTCGGCCTTGTCGATATCGCCGTCCGCGGCCTCGAGCGCTCGCTTCGAGTCCATGATGCCTGCTCCGGTCCGCTCGCGGAGAGTGCGTATCAGGTCTGTGGAGATCTGCACTGTTCGTTTCCCTCGCGCTACGCAGTCTCGGCCTCAGCGTCTGGTGCGTCGGCTTCTGCGTCTGGTGCGTCGGCTTCTGCGTCTGGTGCGTCGGCTTCTGCGTCTGGTGCGT
>CAZQVD010000158.1:0-5356 GCA_964596665.1 uncultured Dehalococcoidia bacterium | reverse complement strand
CCTGGGGCTGAAGAAGGTCCCAAGGGTCCGGCTGTTCGCCGGTTAAAGCGGCACGTGAGCTGGGTTCAGACCGTCGTGAGACAGGTCGGTCTCTATCCGCTGTGGGCGCAGGAAGTTTGAGGGGAGCTCTCCCTAGTACGAGAGGACCGGGAGGGACATACCTCTGGTGTTCCGGTTGTCCCGCCAGGGGCACTGCCGGGTAGCTATGTACGGCACGGATAAGCGCTGAAAGCATCTAAGTGCGAAACCGGCCCCAAGATGAGACTTCCCATCCCGTCACTGGGAGTAAGGCCGCAGAGAGACTATCTGCTTGATAGGCCGCAAGTGTAAGCACGGCAACGTGTTCAGCTAAGCGGTACTAATCGGCCGAGGCCTTGACCATTATTTTTTCTTTGTCCCCTCTGCTCGCTCGGTTTTCCCTTGTTAGCGCGCAAGCATCGGCTTGCGGCTGCAGCTCCCTCTAGTCGTGGCCGCTCGATTGCCATAGCGTTGGCATCTCCCCTTTTCGGTGCGGGGTGGAGCAGTGGCAGCTCGTCGGGCTCATAACCCGAAGGTCCCAGGTTCGAGTCCTGGCCCCGCTACCAATCACCGCAACAAAGGCCCCTCGCCAAAGCGAGGGGCCTTTTCACGCCCCGCAGCCGGGGGCGAATGCCGCCATGAGCGAAGCCGAGTTCCCCGCCAACGGCATGGAGCTGACGCGCATCCTGGTCATGAGCGACGTGGCCCGCGCCAAGCCATTCTGTGCCGACGTCCTACGCGCCACCGTCTTCAGCGAGCGTGAGGGAGGCGCCGCAGGCGATTGCCTCGGCTGGCACGCTCCGGCTAGACTTGTTGGACGCAAGGAGGCTCGATATGCCTCGGATCGAGAGGATCGGCCACACGGTGCTCTACGTCGCGGACGCGTTCGCCGAGAAGGAAGGCCTGGAGTACATGCGGGCCCGCCTCGAGCGCTGCAAGCCGCTGGAGCTCCCCCCGGTCAAGTACACGACGCTGGTCTAGTTCACAGAAGCGAGAGGCGGTCACATGGCACGCATCGAACGGGTCGGACACACGGTGCTCTACGTATCCGACGTGGATCGGGCAGTCGCGTTCTACCGCGACAAGCTTGGGATGGAGACCGTGCGCCACGACGAGAAGAACGGCCTCGCTTTCATGTCCTTCGGTCGTCAGCACCACGACGTCGGCCTGTTCCGCGTCCGCGGCGAGCCCACCAAGGGCAATCTCGGCCTCAGCCACGTTGCCTTCGTGATCGAGGGCGGGACAGAGGAGCTGAAGGAGCTGCACGACGATCTGGTCGCCAAGGGCGTCGACGTGGTGGAGCGCACCGACTACGGGTACACGCGCTCGGTGTACTTCTACGACCCAGACGGCAATCGGCTGGAGATGTATTGCGAGCTGCTGGAGCCGCTGGCTGGCAAGCGGTACCTGGCGAACCGTCCGGGTGCCGGCAAGGCATTCCATTTCGACGACGTGCTGGCCGGAGCCGCCGAGGCACGCTAGCTCCATCACTACAAACCTCACCAGGAGAAGTCATGGTCAAGATCAACAAGGTCGCGCACGTCGTGCTTCACGCGTCGGATTTCGAGAAGTCAGTCGCCTTCTTCAGGGATTCTCTGGAGATGGAGATGGTCGACTACCGCAAGGAGGTGGGCCGCGCCTTTTTCTCCCTGGGGACCCAGCACCACGACATCGCCGTCTTCGAGGACAAGGGGGAGCGCACCAAGGGCACGCTCGGTCTCGTCCACGTCGCGTTCCAGATCGAGGGTGGGCTGGATGAGCTAGCGGAGGCCCACCAACTACTGGTGCGCAATGGCGTTCCAGTGGACGCGATCATGGACCACGGCTTCACCCGCAGCGTCTACTTCCACGACCCCGACGGCAACGGTCTGGAGTTTTTCGTGGAGGCGTTCGCCGATCAGGCCGAGGGGTTGCAGTACATCCGCGACCACGGCGGGAGCGCGAAGCCGCTGCGGCTACCCGAGGTCAAGGCCAAAGCCAAGGTGTAAGTGGGGGATCCCGCAGGGAAAGGCACTGCCCGGGGGCCTGCAACCCCTGGGTGGGCGGGGCCGCTCACTCGATGAAGCGCGTGGCGTCTTCGATCGCTTTGATCGTTGCTCCGGTCCATTCGAGCGCATCCAGGCGGTAGTCCTGGTCGAACGAGGTGTGCTCCTCTCCTGGTACCCGGAGGAGCACCGCCTCCATGCCAAGCTTGGCAGCTCCTGTCAACTCGCGGCTCCCGCCGTCGCCGACGAATATGCATCGCATCGGCTCCACGCTGAGCCCCGCGCACACCTGCTCGTAGATACGTGGGTCCGGCTTCATCATGCCCATGTCGCACGAGAACACCGGCGCTTGGATCGCCTTCGCCATCTCCGTGTGGGGCCACAGCATGGGAACCTCCGCCGAGCAGTTACTGAGCAGCCCGATCGAGTAGCCGGCGTTGTGGAAGGCCTGCAACGTCTCCAGCGTCCTACCGCGCGGGGTGAGCCAGACCCGCGCCCGTGCGAGCCACTCGCGGGAGGCTGTCTCGACGGCCTCCGCCTTCGGCTCCCCCCCTGCCCGTTGCGCCGTCGCCCGCAGGATCTCCGGCACGCCACCCAGCGATCCGGCCTCGCGCTCTGTGATGGAGGTGCGCCACTCAGCCTCGAACCGCTCGGGGCTCACGCCGAGCCGCGACCCAAGCGCGCTCAGGAGCTCCCCGTATTCAGCGGGCGTCACCGTATCCACCAGGGTGCCGAACAGATCGAAAATCACCGCGTCGTGCCGCACGTCAGCTGCTCCGTGCTTTCTCGTGGGAGCTGACAGGGTCCGACGACACCAGCATCAGGAGGGCGGGCAGCACGACCAGCGAGGCGGCCAGCGCAAGGAAGATCATCACGGCAGTGAGGGTACCGTAGGTGCTGAACATCGGCATTGGCGCGAAACCCATGATCGCGAAGCCGACCACGCTGGAGCCGGCCGAGGCCAACAGCGAGACGCCCGTGCCCGCCGCGGCACGCTCCAGTGCTTCGAGTCTTGTTCCCACTCGTGTGAGCTCCTCGCGGAAACGCTCGGACATGTGGATCGAGTAGTCGATGCCGACGCCGATGGACACGGCGCCGATGGTTGCCGACACG
This sequence comes from uncultured Dehalococcoidia bacterium, assembly GCA_964596665.1. Classification (GTDB taxonomy): domain Bacteria; phylum Chloroflexota; class Dehalococcoidia; order Lucifugimonadales; family Australimonadaceae; genus CAZQVD01. The sequence goes on along the minus strand of CAZQVD010000158.1, from coordinate 2,240 downwards.
AAGTTCAACGCGAACCCGGCGAGGTGCATGATCGCGTACAGCCACGCCACCACGAGTCCGATCGGCACGACGGTGACCACGGCGAACCGCAGCGACCGCATCGCTACCAGCAAGAGCAAGAACGCCCCGGCGGCGGCGATGGGCAGCGACGTCCGCAGGTTGTCCACTGTGGCTGTCAGCTCCTCGTCGCGCATGAAGGGCGACCCGGTGAGTCCCACCTGAGTGATCGCCGGCACCGCGCGCAGCGGTTCCAGATCCACGAGCAACGATGCACGCGCCTCTTGAATGGCGCTCTGCTCCCTCGTGCCAGGGATGCCCATGACGATCGTGGTGATCATCTCGGCCGGGTTGTCGGCGTCGTAGTACAGGCCCGTGCGTACCCTGTCGGCCTCGAAGGCGTTAGTTTCATCGTCGAAGGGGATGCCGAACGACGTGGCATACGCGAAAACCGCTCGGTTCTGCTCGGCGGTGTCCGGGAGCCCGTTCCCATCGCGGTCGGTGAGCGTCGTTCCCGTTTCCTCGCTGACCCTGGCTTGGGCAGGGGGGCTCGCGGCTAACGCCTTCAGCACGCTCAGCGCATTCAGGCCGAACACGCTGGCCGTGCCGTCTGCCTCGGTCCCGACGTGCGGGTTGTCGGCGAGGCGAACTACGAAAGCGGCGAGCGCCTCGATCGCCGCTGGATCGGCGATGTCGCCTCTGACGAACACGATGCCCCCCTCGCCGCCCCGCTCGCCGACGTGCTCGTCGAGCTTGTCTAGGCCCACGACGATGTCCGAGTCAGAGGCGAAGAAGTCCTTCACGTCGAAGGTGGCCTCCAGCCGCAGCGCCAGCACGATGGCGATGCCGGTCGCCAGCGCGACAAGCGACAGGACGCCGAGGCGATACACCGCGATACCCCGCACCAAGTGGATCACGGCGACCGTGACCCACCCCGGCGATGCGGCATCGCGCGCGGAGGGCCCCGCCTCGCCAACCTCACCGACACGCCGTACGAGCAGGACGAGCAGGGGCACGCCTAGGAAGCCGGCCGCGGTCGCGCCGAGGACCACCAAGCCCGCGCCTGGATGCACGGCAACTAGCAAGATGACTCCCGCGCCCGTCGCCGCCGTGACCCCGGCACTTCCGGCCAGCGCCGCCCATCGCCAGCCCCCGGTGCGGCTCGCTCGCAGCGAATCCACGCGCATCAACGCCAACGGCACGACGATCCCCAGCACCGTGAACGACGAAGCGACAGCAATTCCGGCGGCGATGCCGAACTGCACGATCGCCTCGATGCCCGACGGCACGTTCGAGAGGAATGCGATGCCGTCGCTCAACATCGCCAGTACCAGCGCGCCCAGCACGCCTGCCATGCCGGCTCGCAACGCGGCGGCGGGCGCGATGCCGGGCTGCCGCTCCTCTTTGTACCGGCGTATCGCATGGACCGCGAAGTCGACCCCGAGCGAAACCATGGCGATGGGAACGATGAGGTCCACCACGAGCCCGCCCTTGATCCCGACCAGAGCCGAAAGTCCCTTCAGCCAGATCATGAGCGCGCCGATCCCAACCGAGGTGAGCGCCGTCGCCCAGTACGATCGCAGCGCCAAACCCACCACGGCCAGCGCCGCCACCACCGTCAGCACGATGAACGTGCCCGCAGTCGCCCCCTGCTCCCGAGCGGCGAGCGTCTGATCGATCGCTAGGCCCCATAACCGGTAGTTCTTCTCCTCGCCCCTCAAGGACGCTTGCACCGAGCGGGCGAAGCGCTCCCGGTTCAATCCCGCCTCGTCGACCGCCAGTCCGGTGGACCCGCTGGCGCCGCCGAGCGCCTCGTTGTCGGCTGAGACCACGAATATGATGGCGGGAGAAACCCAGTAGTCAATTTCCTCGCCTAGCACCAACCGGCGCTCGGATGACGCCAGCACCGAAAGCTGGCCCGCTAGATCCGCGGTCAGGGGATCCCCCAGCAGCAGTGCTACTGCCAGTTTCACCTGATCGTCGGATGCGTCGGCGAGCGTCGAGCCCAGCCGAGGGTGAAGTGACAGCACCGTCTCCACTCCGTCGGCGATGGTAGAGACGCCGGTGAATCGCACACCCGTCTCAGGGTCAGCGAAATCCAACAAGAACGACCTCGGAGCCAGCGAGCCGGGAGTCAACTTGCCGTCTGCGTCCTGCTGGCGCAGTAAACGCTCGTTGCCTAGCAGCTCGCCCAGACCGTCGCGCGTGAGCATGTCGCGGCTACCGTCGGGCCCCGGGAGCGC
>CAZQVD010000157.1:0-5376 GCA_964596665.1 uncultured Dehalococcoidia bacterium | reverse complement strand
AAGTCGCTGACGAACTTCCCCTGACCGTCGTCGCTGGCGTACACCTCGGCGAGTGCCCGCAGCTCGGAGTTCGAGCCCATGACGAGGTCAACCCGGCTGGCCGTCCACCGGAGCTCCCCGCTCTTGCGATCACGACCCTCGAATGCCTCTTCAGCATCAGACGTCGCAGTCCACTCCGTCCCCATGTCGAGCAAGTTGACGAAGAAGTCGTTGGTCAGCGTCTCCGGACGGTCGGTGAAGATCCCCTGCTTGGAGCCTCCGGCGTTGGCGTTCAAGGCGCGCATGCCACCGAGAAGGACCGTCAGCTCGGGAGCCGACAGATTCAACATGAAGGCCTTTTCCAGCAGCTGGTGTTCCGCGGAACCCCTCAGGTGGTAGTTGCGGAATGCATCCGCAATCGGCTCAAGGGGTGCGAACGCCGTGACGTCGGTCTGCTCCTGTGAGGCATCGGTGCGGCCTGGCGTGAAGGGGACCGTTACGTCGTGGCCCACACGCTTTGCCGCCTCCTCCACTGCTGCGCAACCCCCAAGCACAATGAGATCTGCCAGCGAGACCTGTTTCCCGCCCGTCTGAGAGGCGTTGAACTCCTGCTGGACCCCCGCAAGCGCCTGCACGACTTGCGCCACGCCGGACGTCACGTTGACGTCCCACTCGGCCTGTGGCGAGAGGTTAATACGCGCCCCGTTGGCGCCACCGCGCTTGTCGGTATCACGGTAGGTTGAGGCCGATGCCCAAGCGGTCGAGACCAGTTGGGAGATCGACACGCCTGCGCCAAGGATCTTAGCCTTCAGCGCCGCGACGTCCGCGTCGGCGATCAGCGGGTGGTCTACCGCAGGGACGGGATCCTGCCACAGCAGCTCCTCGTTTGGGATCCACGGTCCGAGGTACCGCGAGGCGGGGCCCATGTCCCGGTGGAGCAGCTTGTACCAGGCGCGTGCAAACGCGTCGGCGAACTGGTCAGGATGCTCGTAGAAACGCGTCGAGATTTCCTTGTAGCTTGAGTCAGCGATCAGCGCGAGGTCCGACGTGAGCATCATCGGCGCGTGCTGCTTCGACGCGTCGTGTGCGTCCGGCACCGTGCCCTGCGCTTCGGCGTTCTTGGGGGTCCACTGATGCGCACCAGCCGGACTCTTAGTCAGCTCCCACTCGTAACTGAAGAGATTCTCGAAGTAGCCGTTGTCCCAAAGGGCAGGGCTGTTGGTCCAGGCGCCCTCAAGCCCGCTGGAAATCGTGTCAACGCCCTTGCCGCTGCCAAATTTACTCGTCCAGCCGAGCCCCTGCTCCGCAAGGACCGCAGCTTCCGGCTCCGGACCCTTGTGGTCTTCAGGCGCTGCTCCGTGAGCCTTGCCAAACGTGTGGCCACCCGCGATCAGTGCCACCGTCTCCTCGTCGTTCATCGCCATCCGGCGGAATGTCTCGCGGATGTCCCGCGCCGACTTCATAGGGTCGGGCTCACCGTTCGGTCCCTGCGGGTTGACGTAGATCAGGCCCATCTGGACCGCGCCGAGCGGCAGGGCAAGGTCCCGGTCGCCGCTGTAGCGCTTGTCGTCGAGCCAGGTGGTCTCGGGGCCCCAGTACGTGTCCTCCTCGGGTGACCAGATGTCTTCGCGGCCACCGCCAAAGCCGAATGTCTTGAGGCCCATCGTCTCCAGCGCTCGGTTGCCAGCGAAGATCAGCAGGTCGGCCCACGAGATCTTCCGGCCGTACTTCTGCTTGACGGGCCAGAGCAACCGGCGCGCCTTGTCGAGGTTGACGTTGTCGGGCCAGCTGTTCAGCGGGGCAAAGCGTTGTGAGCCAGAACCGCCGCCACCTCGGCCGTCGTCGATCCGGTACGTCCCTGCGGCGTGCCAAGTCAACCGGATGAAGAACGGGCCATAGTGGCCGCAGTCGGCCGGCCACCAGTCCTGCGACTGCGTCATCAGCGCGTCGACGTCCTTGGCCAAGCCATCGAAGTCGAGGGTCTTGAACTCTGCCGCGTAGTCGAAGGCTTCGCCCATCGGCTCCGAGTTCGGGTTGTTCTGCCGAAGGATTCTCAGGTTCAGCTGATTCGGCCACCACTCCTGGTTCGCGTTGATCCCGATCGCCTGATGTGGGGTGTGCCCGTTGTGGTTGCTCATGGTTCTCCTCGTTCGCTCGTTTTGCGCCTCGCAGTAGTGTCCAGTCGCGTACGCGCGCGCCGGTGATTCAAGACCCCGGCGGCAACAAACGCCCCAAACGACGTAGACCGGCCTACGGGTAGTCATCGGCATCACGCGGCGAATCGGTGCTCGTCCGCGGTACGCGAGTGGCTAGCGCCTCCCGTCTGGATCCGTGCCAGAGTCTAGTATGTTCAGTGTCCGGCGGCTAGGGGCGCTGCAACTCATTCTACGAACTGGCGTACCGATCAGTAGCCAAGATCAAAATCGACGCCCTATCCAGTCGATGATCGTGGGATAGGTTCGCGGCGTCTGGCCCGTGTGGCCGCCCGGAAACCCCCGTGCCTCCTTGGGCGCGCCGTGCTCCAGCAACAGATACAGGTCCCGGATGGGCGTCTGCGCGTCGTCGATAGCGTTCACCAGCAGCATCGGCGCGTTCTCACCGTCAATCACCCCGAATCCATCATCGACAGCTTGGGCGCCAACTCCAGCCATTCGTCGGCGCCGCTGAGCCCGAACCAGGCGCGTTGCCCGCCAACTTGATTTGGTGAATGAACCTATTGTTCAAGCTTTGCAGCGATCCGTGGACTGTTTTACGGCGGGGTGACACAGTCCCTGCGTCCCACGGCACAATCATGCCCATGTTCGTGCAATGGTGACAGAGAAGCGTGGCCGTTGCCTGGTGCAGCCATCGGCACGGTGATCGACGCCCAGACCTTGCCGCTCTCGGTCAGCGTGGCTTCGAACTCCAGCAGTGAACACGGGTTGCAGCGTTCTTCCGTGACCTTCGGCGCCCTCGCAAGTCTCAGCGCTGGTGCTCCGCCGTGCTGGTGTCGCTGGCAATCGAGCACGAAGCTATCGGGAAAGCGTGGTGCTGCGGGCGGCGTGGTTGCGCCGCTGACCGAGGCCCTCGCCGGGGACTATGACGACATCGTTTCCTGCAGCGCGGCTTCAAGCTCGTCGAAGGAAGCGAAACCCTCGAAGCGAGCAGCGATGCGGCCGTTACGGCCAATCACGAAGGTCCACGACTCGTTGCGGTAGTCGGCGATGGCATCGATGCCCCATTCCGCGAGCACTGGCGATAACTCGCCGCGGCTGAGGTTCCCTTTCATCTCGTCCGGGTTGTCGTAGATCTCCACATGGATGAAGTCGGCCTCACCCCCGTGCGCTTCCTTGAGCGACGTGACGGTCTCCACCTGGGGCCCACAGGTTGGCGAGGTGCAGAAGGCTGGGGATGCGAAGACGACGACGGTGGGTCTCCCGCTGAACAGCGAGTTGCCGACGGTGATGCGGTAGAGGTCCGGGTCGGGCTGGTGCTGGGAAGAGAGCTTCGACAGGTCGCCGCCCACGGACTCCAGAGTCTTCGTGTTGCTGAAAGGAGCGATCTCGCCGATCTCGCTCACCGCCGCGGCATCGGCCACGTCCACCACTAGCTCGGTTTCGCCTTCCGTGCCGCCTTGGTCCACGACGATCGCCAGCCGCCAGGTGCCGGCCTCGTCGAAGGAGAGGTTCGTTACGTAGGCGCCGCGTGCGCCGTAGGGCCACTTGTCGAATCGAGCGGTGGTCTGCTGGCCCGTCCCGCTGCCGTCAATGTGTGTGGTGACGATGCTGGCGGTCTGTGCGGACACAAGCTGGCTGGCGGTTTCGAGGATGAATGCGACGCGTTGCTCACCCTGGCGCAGGACCGTCGTGCCGAGGATCGGGTGGATGGCGTCTGCGGCCGGTGCGGGTGTGTTGGTCGCAGTTGCGGCGACTCCGCACGCCGTGGCGAGCGCCGCGAGGGCGAGCGCCGCTGCGGTGAGGACGCGGCTGAAGGTCCTACTGGATGCCGTCATAGGCCCCAAAGGTAAAGGCGAAGAGGGCGAAGTCCGGGGATTTCGCGCTAAGCGTTAGCTCGCCGTCGTCGTAGCCGGGCAGGGAAACGACGTTGTACATACGGGGCTGGTCGACGACGAAGTAGCTTCTGCCGCCGTCGACGATCATGTCTGCCCCAGCCTCTGCTTCCGTGAGCGCCCGTCCTCCGAGGGTGACCTCGACCTCGTAGGGCTCAGCGCCGTCCTCGTAGTCGACGACCGCGTTGACGGTGCGTGCGAGGAACATCAAGGCGATATAGTCCTCGAACGCCTCGGTCTCTCTGCCGTGCTTGATCGCCTCCGGCCCGTTGAGCCAAGGCCCTTCGAGGTACATAACGTTGTTGATGTGTTCGCCCGGGTCTCGGTACGTGGTGACGGCGTCGGTTGCTTCGTAGTACTCGGCGTGGGCGATGTAGAAACCTCGGTCGCTGTAGTTGCGGTGGTAGCCGCCATACAGCTCCCGGGTTTGCCGGTCTTCGGCGGTGAGGCCGTAGGCCTGAGGATCGGGAGACGGTCCCGGGTCGTCGCCGGCCGCAATCCCCGAAACGTCATACCCCGCGTGGGTGAGCAACTTGCGGATCTGCCCCTCCGTTTCATCGTAGCCGCCCTCACCAAAATGGGAATACCTGACGATGCCGCCGGCGTCGACGAGATATTTCGCTGGCCAGAACTGGTTGCGATACGCACGCCAGGTGCCGAAGTCGTTGTCCTGAGCGTGCGGGTAGTCTAGGCCGAACTCTTTCACCGCTCGCGCCACGTTCTCGGTGACCTTCTCGAACTCGAACTCGGGCGCATGCACGCCGATGATGGCCAGCCCGCGGTCGGCGTACTTGGCCTGCCACTTCCGCAGGTACGGCATGGTGCGGATGCAGTTCACGCAGGTGTAGGTCCAAAAATCGAGGAGCACTACCTTGCCGCGGAGCTGCCCCATGGTCAGCGGGTCCGAGTTGATCCAGTTGCTGATCCCCGTGAACTCCGGCGCGGTGTCGTCCACGCCGTCCCCGGTGAGCTCGGCAGAGTGCGCTGATCCTTCTGCAGTGGGGGCCGCGTCCCCAGCCACAGGCGACGGCTCTGGCGCAGCTTCGGTGCCAGCGCCTGTGAACCCGCAGGCTGCGAGCAGCAAAAGGGCCGCCACGGCGAGTGAGGTGGCCAACGGGTGTAGGCGTGTTCGCAAGCGGGAAACTCCAGCCTGTGGTGCGTCACTGGGTGGGTGTAGCCCTACTGGTGTATACGGCTGGGGTGCAGTGGCCGGTTCTCACTGCCCCGGGCCCCTGTGGCCAGGCGATCCCTGCCGTTATACTAGCGTAGCCCAGCCGCTATCACCCCTCGTCGGAGCACGCCCACCCCGCCATGCGAGTGCCCCTTTCCTGGTTAGCCGAGTATGTACC
>CAZQVD010000156.1:0-5399 GCA_964596665.1 uncultured Dehalococcoidia bacterium | reverse complement strand
TTACTCGGTGATCACCACTTCGATCAGCTTGTCGCCTTCGAACGAAGGGTTCTGATTGGGGTCGCGGACGGTGAGGCTCAGCAGCACATCTAGCCCTCCCGTGACTTGGCCGAAGACTGCGTGGCGGCCATCGAGATGGGGCGTCGGCACATGGGTCAGGAAGAATTGGCTGCCGTTGGTGTTCGGGCCAGCGTTGGCCATGGACATCATCCCCGGCTTGTCGTGCCGCAGCGTGGGATCGAATTCATCGGCGAACCGGTAGCCGGGACCGCCGGCGCCCGTCCCGGTGGGGTCGCCGCCTTGGGCCATGAATCCCGTGAGCACGCGGTGGAAGGTGGTGCCGTTGTAGAAGCCTTCTCGAGCAAGGAAAACGAAGTTGTTCACCGTGTTCGGCACCTTGTTGGCGAAGAGCTCGATTACGATGTCGCCCTTGCCGGTCTTCATGGTGGCGGTGTAGTTCTTATCCGGGTCTATCGTAAGCGGTGGAGGGGCGTTGTACTGTTGCGCCACGTTGGAAGCTCCTAGGGTCTGAGTTGGGGTGGGCTGACTGCCGCCACAGGCCGCGAAGGTCAGGAGTGCGGCGGTTGCGAGTAGGATGGCCACGAGTGCGCGCAGGAGCATCCAGCCGACCTCCGTCTGCATCCCGGCTATACGGATCAGCCGGGCCAGAGCGTCAGATTACGGGAACGGCGGGCGGGGGACAATGGGGGTCTAGCTGGTTGGTGGAAACTGTAACGAAAACGTAACAACGGCCAGCGCAGGTTCCTGTTCTCGTTAAGGCCCTGCGGTCGGTCGTGTCGCAGGTTTGCTGGACACTCCGGGCCACCGTTTGCTAGAGTTGGCCTTCGTGCGAGGGACCCTCGCGCAAGGAAATCCATGGCTGAAGTGCCCAAAGTCATCCTGCTAGGTGGCTCCCCAGGATCGGGAAAGACGACCCTCGCCAACATGCTGGTGCGCCGACTTGGGCTGGATCACCACATCAGCACCGGTTTCATCCGCTCGAGCATCAGCCCGTGGCTGTCGGAGGCGGAGAAACGCCTCATGAGCATGCACGCCTTCGATGTCGGCGAGGCGCTGGCGGACCCTCCCCAGGACGGCACCAGCAGGGTCTTTCAGGGAGTCCTGCACCAGGCCATGGTCCTCAAGCCGTCCATCGAGGCATGCGTGCAGCGCGCAATCCGCGAGGGCATGGGGCTGGTGCTGGAAGGAAGTCACATGATGCCCGGGGTGCTGGGCCCGGCAGAGACCGGCGAGTCCCTTCTTTGTGTCCTCGACGTTCCGGACCGCGACATGCTGCTGGATCGGGCTCTGAGCGAGGCCCACATGCACCGTCGACTCAGCAACGAGCAGTTGGCCCGCCTCCTTCAGCTCCAAGATGACCTAGTGGACCGAGCGCGCGCGCGCGGGGTGCCGGTAGTGATGAACGATCGGTTGGTTGCGCTGGCGACCGAGCCCTCCACGCCACTGCCCTAAGCGTCGGTATCTGAGGTTCCTGCGGGCGACGCCCGCCATGTAGGAGAAGAGCATGCACGACGTCCTGGTGGTTGGCGGTGGGATTGCTGGTCTGCGGGCGGCGCTCGCGGCCGGGAGCGGCGGGGTTTCGGTGGCGATCGCCTCGAGAGCCCACCCCACTCGCAGCTATTCGGTCACCGTTCAAGACGGATTCAACGCCGCTCTAACCGACGGTGACAGCTGGGAGGCCCACGCCGCCGATACCAGCGCCTGGGGCGAGGGCCTATGCGTCCCCGAGGTCGTCGAATCCGTGTGTCGCGAGGCACGCGGCCTGGTGATGGAGCTCGACGGCCTAGGGGTTCCCTTCAACCGCAACGGCTCGGAGGTGACCGGTCTCCAGCTCCGTGGGGCGAGCGCCACTCGAACGGCGTTCGTCGATGATATGGCTGGCCTGGCCACGACGCACACCCTTTACGAGCAGTGCCTCCGCGCCGGCATCACGTTCTATGAAGAATGGACCGTCACGTCACTGGTGGTGGTGGGTGGTGTCTGCACTGGAGCCGTGGCGCTGGAGCAGGCCACGGGCAATATGGACGTGCTACAAGCCAAGGCCGTGGTGCTCGCCACCGGCGGCCCCCGGCGCCTCTATGAACCGAGCACCGCGTCGCTGCACTGCACGGGTGACGGTATGGCACTTGCTTATCGCGCGGGTGCTCCTCTGATGGACATGGAATTCGTCGAATATCATCCTGCGGTGCTCAAGAACCAGCGGCTGGCCATGCCGGAACTATGCTGGGCCTATGGTGGCGAGCTGCGCACGGCGGCGGGGTCGGTTCTGAGTGTCGCTGACGGCGCGGCGGGAGAATTCTTGCGGGCTGTTCAGAAGGCCGCCAACGAAGACGGTCACGTCGAGCTCAGCGGTCCGTGGGCTGAAGGCGGCACCCAGGATTTGCTCTTCAACACCCAGCATCGCGTCAAGCAACTGACCGGACTGGACATGACCAAGGACCCCGTAGCGGTGCGCCCAGCGATGCACCGAGTGCTCGGAGGCATCGCCGTCGACGCCAGCGGCGCTACGTCCATCGGCGGCCTATACGCCGCCGGCGAGTGCGCTGGGACGGGCCTTCACGGCGCTGCTGGATTGCCTGGCAATTTCCTCCTGGCTGCAGTATCGTCGGGAAAGTCTGCGGGCCACGCCGCGGCGCTCTACGCCAAGTCAGCCGCAGCCCCAGGGCCGGGCCGTGAAGCGTTGGACCACGACCGTGGGCTCGTCTCGGGGGCGCTGCAGCGAGAAGGCGCCAAGCCGCTCGCGGAGATTCGCAACGAGCTTGCTGGCCTGATGCACCAGAACGTGGGCATGATTCGCGAGAACGCAGGACTTCAGCAAACGGCACGGCGTATCGAGCAGATGCGGGAATCGTACAACTCGCTAGGTGCCGGCTCCACCGGGTCCGAGTATAACTTCGGGCTGGGGCAATACTTGGAGATGGGCTGCCTGCTCGACGTCGCCGGGGCGATCGTCGCCAGCGCCCTCGCCCGAGAGGAGAGCAGGGGCGTGCATTACCGCAGCGACTATCCGGCACGGGACGACGTCGGCTGGAGCAAGCACTTGCTAGCCACAGCTGGAACCTCGGGCACCGTGATCCGAGACGCGGCGGCAGCGCCAAGCGCCTAGCTTGGCCGGTTTATCCGCGCGGGAAAGGAGACATCCATGGAGCTAACCCTAAACGTCCGCCGGCGCGGCGGGAGCACCCTAGAGCCGGGCCTCCAGGCCTATCAGATCGAAGTCGCACCCGAGACGAGCGTTTTCGACGCGTTGGTGAAAGCCCGCGAGGAGCAGGACGGAAGCCTGGCGTTCCGCGGAAACTGCTCGGTGGGCTTCTGTGGCGACTGCACCTTGATGGTGAACGGGAAACAGGTCGTTTCCTGCTTGGTCACGGTGGGCAAGGTCCAGAAGGACAATGAGATCAGGATCGAGCCCATCAAGTACGCGACTGTGACGAAAGACGTCATGCACGACGTGAACCAGTTCCTTTGGGACAAGGCCAACTCCCTCAGCGCCGGCATCGTTTCCAACAGCACCGCGGCGGCGACCGAGGAGGAGCTGCGGCCCGTACGCACGGCCATGCGCTGCACCATGTGCGGCCTGTGCGATGACGGATGCACTGTCATCGACGTAAACACCGAGTTCAAGGGGCCGGCAGCGCTTACTCGGATCTTCAGGTATGTCTTCGACCCGCGAGACACGCGCCACGTGGAGCGGGCAGTCGAAGTCGGCGAAATCAATGGCATCTGGGACTGCGTTCATTGCTGGGAGGCCTCTGAACACTGCCCTGTGGGTATCGATCCTACCCACCGCATCATGGAGCTCCGAGACCGTTCTGTGCGACTCGGAGTAAAGTCGGGGTTGGGCAACCGGTCGGCCGCGCGCCACTACGACGCCTTCGAGCGGTCGGTGGAGAAGAGCGGCTGGCTGGACGAACGGGCATTGGCTATACAATCCTCCGGTGGTCTCATCAGAGGCGGCCTGAAGATGCTACCAACGGGTCTCAAGGCACTGCGGCGCGGCAAGGCCACGCTGATGCCCCACCCAAAGCGTCCGGGTGCGGCGCAGATCGCGAAGCTATTCGAGCGCTATCGCCAGGTCACCGGTACCCGGCACTGAGCCGAAAGGAGACTGTTTCATGGACCGATTCGCTTTCTACCCCGGGTGTGTCGCTAAGGGATCTTGTCCCGAGCTCTACGAGTCGGTGACACGCGTGATGGGTCTGATGGGCATGGGAATCGAGGAGCTTGAGGACGTGGGGTGCACGGGGGCAGGCGTGCTGAGCGCCGAAATATCGGACCCCATCAACGCACGAACACTGGCCAAGGCCGAGCGTTTGGGGCTGCCGGTGATGACCATCTGCAGCACTTGCCAAGGGATCATCGGAGCGGCAGCGTTACGCCTGCAAGACCCTGAGTATCGCTCGTACATCAACCGTGAGTTCCTGGCGGAGGAGGGCCTGGAGTATCAGGGCACCACCGAGGTCAAGCATTTCCTATGGGTGCTGGTCGAGGACTTCGGGATCGACCAGGTCCGTGGCATGGTGCAACGGCCTCTGGAAGGCATCAGCATTTCGCCGTTCTACGGCTGCTACCTGCGGCGGCCCGCCGACGTGATCGAGCGCCCGGAACGCAAGAAGTATATCGAGATGGTTACCGAGGCCTTGGGCGCCACGAACGTGGACATCTCCGGCAAGGGCAAGTGCTGCGGCTTCCCCACACTGATGATTAACGAACCCAACTCACTAGCCATGACCGCCAAGCACACGGGCGAGGCCCAAGACAAGGGCGCCGACGCCATGGTGGTGCCGTGCCCTCTCTGCCATCTCGAGCTGGACGGCGAACAGGAGCAAGCCGCGTCAGCCGCGAACCGCACCATCGAGATGCCCATCCTCCACCTGCCCCAAATGGTAGGGCTGGCATTCGGTGTGTCACCGAAGGAACTGGGTCTCGGACGCCACTTCGTCACGACGAGCAAAGTCATCGCCAAGCTGGAATTGGCCGAGGCAGCCACGGCCACATAGACTACTTGCTAATAACCCTGCGAATAGAAGCGTCGGTCAACTGATCGGCGCTTCTATGTTGTAGAAGGCGGATGCCGTTCCAACAAGCAGCTGGCGTTCCTGCGTCTCGGTCATGGGTCCCGCAGATGCGACGGTTGCTTCCAAGGCCTGCTCGAACGGAGCCACCTCGGGGTGCGCCGGCCAATCACTCCCGAACCTGAGCCGTTCGTAGCCGAATATTCGGACACCCGCTTCCACGAATAAGGCGATGTGCGCCACGTTCCAGTTCGGCTGCGTATCCAGTGATATCAGGCCAGAAAGCTTGGCGAATACGTTCTTATGACGCGCGACATTAAGCGTATACACGCCCCACGGTTCGCGCTCGCTCTTGGCGATGAA
>CAZQVD010000155.1:1685-5410 GCA_964596665.1 uncultured Dehalococcoidia bacterium | reverse complement strand
AATTCGATGACGGCCTCCTTGGGGTCCTGCAGCGGGATGAGGCCGACGGCCTGGAACCGGGAGTTCTTCGCCAGGTATTCGTCGTGCATCCAGTTGTTGTACGCCCGCGCCAATTCGATGGCCCAGTCCTTGCTGACGATCTTGCCGTAGGAGAGGCCGCGGGAGGTGTATAGGACGGTCTGCTCCATGCCGAGCTCCGTCATGAAGTCGACCCAGCCATCAATGTTTACGTTGGCGAAGGCGCCAGGGACTGTGAAGTGCTTGTTGGAAGAGTGGAGGTGGTCGGTCTGGGGGAACGGGTCTCTGCCGACGAAGGCCTCTCCCCGATACCCCTCGGGGAGGCGCGCGACGATGGCGGGCAAGTCCTCCATCACGTGGCCGTCGCCGTCGATCAGGCGTTCGATGTTTGCGGTTGCCATGAAGTTCCTCCGTTGGGCTCGCTTCGCTTAGCGCGCGGGTTGGTTGGACGATTCTAGTGGGGCGAGTGGGGTATCGCAAACTGGTGACGTAGGCTGCCGCGCAGCAATCCATGCCCGACTCTCCCACTCTCCGTCCCACGTATGTTTTCCAGAAGGAGGACACTCCCTTCGACCCCTGACGGGAGAACGCCTCTGCACTCCTCGGGGCCGCACCGAGCGTGGAGTACGCTCGGTGCTCGCCGTTCACCGCGACGCCCACGACCGGCTCATGGTCCAAGAACGAAGGAGCGGCGGTCTCTGCGGAGGAGATGACACGGTATCCGGATGCGGTAGGGACGCTCCTCGTTGTCCCCCATGCGCGTTCTGCCTATGATGGGGCTCATCATTGGGGTAAAGGCAGGCGAGCCATGATCATCGATTGCGACTGTCACTTCTTCCCGCGCGATGCCTTCGAGCACATGAGCGACTCGCTGCGGGAACGGGCGCCACGGCTGGTGTATTCGGCAGAGAACGTGCTGGTGGACATCGAGTTCCCGGGCCGGCCGGAGCCGGTGCCTGGCACGACACCTAATTCGCCGCCGGGCTCCGGGGCGCGCTATGTCGGCATGAGCGACATGGGGCGGCGCGTGGCGGACTATGTGGAGCTGGGCATCGAGCGGCAGATGATGCTGCCGCAGTTCACGGGGTGGTGGTCGTATCTGATCGAGCCAGAGCTGGGAACGGCGATGGCGCACTCGTACAACGTGGCTGCCGCCAGCTTAGCTGCGGAGCAAGCGGGCACGATCCATCCAGTGGCGCTGGTGGCACTGCAGGACGTGGACGGCGCCGTTGCGGAGCTCGAGTGGGCGCACGTCAATGGCTTCCGCGCGGCGGTGCTGGACCACACGTTCCCGGTCCGCGAGCACCCCTACGGGACGCCGACGGCGACGCACCGGGAGACGTGGCCGTTCTTCGCGAAATGCGAGGAACTGGGCGTGCCAGTGTATTTCCACGCGGTCCAGCACGGGCACCGCATGGTGAATCTGATGAACTACCAGGTGGATGGCATGGACCTATTCACGCCGTCCGAGCCACAGATGAATCTGGTGGCGATGATTACGAGCGGGCTACTGGATCGCTACCCACGGCTGCAAGTCGTGCACGCGGAGCTGGGCGCAGGGCGTATCCGCCCGATGGCGGAGGCCCTGGACGACCGGTACCACAAGTTGGAGGGCGATTACGAGGGCGCGGACGGCTTCAACGCGATCACCCGCCGCAAGCTGGGGTCGAATACGGAGCAGCTGGTCGAGCCGGAGACGATTGCGGAGAAGAACGAGCATGCGCCGAGCCACTACTTCCGCGAGAACTTCAGTTGGACGATCGAGACGGAAGAGCCGGCGCTGGCAGACGGGGTGGCCTACCTCGGGGCGAAGCACTTCCTGTTCGCGACGGACTACCCGCACGACGACCCGGGCGGTTCCATGAAGTTTCGCGACGTGGAGCTGCTGGCGGCGGACGATCGGTTCACAGAGGACCAGAAGGAACAGATGCGGTGGCGGAATGCGGCCGCGTTGTTTGGGCTGGCGGTATGAAACGCAGCGATGGCCGGATCCTGACGACGCATACGGGGAGCCTACCCCGAGCGAAGGACATGTTGGAGCTGATGGTGAATGCCCAAGAGGATCGCGACGCGCAGGCGGAGGCAATCGATGCTCGGGCGCGTACGGCGGTGGCAGACGTGGTGCGCAAGCAGGTGGAGGCGGGGCTCGACGTGGTCAGCGACGGCGAGCAGTCGAAGCCGAGCTATGCGACGTATGTGAAGGACAGGCTCACGGGCTTCGATGGCGAAGAGCGGACTCAGGAGACGCCGCAGTCCGACCAAGCGCCCTTTCCGGGATACCGGCCGGTGCAATTTGGGACGCCAACGGCGGTACGGCCTACCTGCTCGGGACCCATCGCTTGGAGGGACTTCGACGCGGTCGAGAAAGACATCGAGAGCTTCAAGGCTGCGACCGACGGAGCGAAAATCGAGGAGCCGTTCATGACGGCAGCCTCACCCGGTGTTATCGCGCGCTTCTTGGAGAACCGCTACTACCCCAGCCACGAGGCCTACCTGTGGGCGTTGGCCGAGGTGATGAAGGACGAGTACGAGGCCATCGCCAACGCCGGCTTCGTGGTGCAGATCGACTGTACAGACCTTGCGTCAGCACGAACGACGATCTTCCAGCACCTGACCAACGAGGAGTTCGTAAGAGTGGTGGTGCAGCACCTGGAGGTGGTTTCCTACGCGACGGCAAAGGTCCCAGAGGAGCAGCTACGGCTGCACCTGTGCTGGGGCAACCGCGAGGGCCCGCACCACCACGATATACCGCTACGGGAGATCATCGAACCGGTGCTGGCCACGCGGGCCACAGGTATCTCGTTCCCCGCGGCGAACCCGCGCCACGCCCACGAGTGGAAGATTTGGGAGGAGATCGAGCTTCCAGTGGACACGGTTCTCCTTCCAGGGTTCATCGACACGACGACAAACTTCATCGAACACCCCGAGCTGATCGCACAGCGCATCGTGCAGTACGCGGGCGTGGTCGGCCGCGAGCGGGTGATCGCGAGCAGCGATTGTGGCATGTCCACGTTCGCCGGCGGCAGCCGGGTGGACGGCGACATTTCTTGGGCGAAGCTGGGGGCGCTGGTGGAAGGCGCGAGGTTGGCTTCGTCAGAGCTCTGGTAACGAGACTGCAGGCGACATGCAAGAAGAGGGGGGAGGGACCGGATGGTCCCTCCCCCCTCTTCGCTTGCTACCGGAGGTTCTTCTCGTAGAAGGCGAATATCTCCGGCCAGGCTTCGACCGCCGCGGCTTGGCGGTAGTTGGGGCGCTCCCAGGCGAGGAACGCGTGGCCTGCATTGTCGTAACGATGGAAATCATAGGTCTTGCCGTGCTTCTTCAGCTCGGCCTCGATGGTGTTCACCTGTTCGGGGTCGGGGTTCGCATCGTCGTTGCCGAAGAGGCCTAGGACGGGGCAGTCGATCTCGGACGTCATGTCGATGACGGCCTGCGGCTGCGCGGGCGTGAGCTTGTCTGCATCGACGACGACGTTGCCGCCCCAGCAATCGACAACGGCATTGAGCTTCTTGATCTTGGCTCCGACCATATAGGAGATGCGGCCGCCGGAGCAGAACCCTATGGCACCGACCTTGCCGTTGCTGGATGTCAACGCGAGCAAGTAGTCGACGCTGGCTTCGAGGTCGGCGACGACGAAATCGTCGCGGGAGCCACCGGCTTCGCGTACGCGGGCCACGACCTCTTCGAAGGGGCCGGGGCCGGCGCGA
>CAZQVD010000155.1:0-1675 GCA_964596665.1 uncultured Dehalococcoidia bacterium | reverse complement strand
GGTATCCGTGGTGGGCGAACCGGCGGGTCACTTCCATACTCCACTCGTCCCAGCCAGGCATGTGGTGGATGACGAGCACGCCTGGGAACGGGCCGTCGCCCGACGGGCGCGCTGCATAAGCGTCGATCTCGTCGCCGTTGGCGCCCTTGATGCTGATGGTTTCCGCGATCATTCCTTCGTTATCCATATCTTTTCTCCCGTGCCGTACGCATTGCTGGTGAGACTCCGCAGGCGGTTTCTAGTTGCTGCGGGCGATGATACATCGGAGCCGGGCAGGGCGTCGCACCCACGCGCGGGGGTACCGGTTGGTGTAGCCTTCGGCGATGCGTGTTCTCGTGGTCGGCGGCTCATCCAGCATAGGCAACACGATCGTCGATGCCTTCGTCGGTGAGGGCGTTGACGTTTCGGCGACGTTCAACGCGAATCGCCCCGCGGAGAGCCGAGGCGCTGCTTGGACGCGACTCGACCTGAGCAATCCGGCGAGCATCGACGCGCTGGGCGCTAGCTGCGGCGACGTGGACGTGGCGGTGCTGATGCCGAGCCTGTCGCTGGGGCAGACGTTGGCTCAGTATACGGACGAGCAGATCACGGCCGTCGGTATGGTGAATTTCACCGGGCAGGTCCGGCTGATCCAACGCATTGCACCGGCGCTCAACGAAGGCTCGCAGATCATTGTGATGGCCTCGCTCGCCGGGCAGCGGGGGTCGGCCGATCCGATGTACGGCGCGACCAAGGGGGCGATGTTGGCGCTGGTGAAGTCGCTCGCGAAGTCGATGGCACCACGGACCCGCGTGAACGCAGTGGCGCCGGGCATGGTGACGGAGACAGGGATGTACGACCGAACGGCCGAATCGGTGATACAGGGACACCTGGCGCTGAATCCGCTGGGGTCCTTCATCAGCGCGGCGGATCTGGCGAAGGTGGTTGTGGACCTGACGCGCCCGCATTGGCAGCATCTCAACGGGGCGTGTATCGATATGAATGGGGGCCAGTATGTGCGCTGAGCGAGCTCTGATTACGACGGCCGTCGACAGCTATCCGCAGCCCTACTGGCTGATCGACAGTCCGGCAGTGAAGATCGCGGGCGACGGTCCAGGCATCCCCGACGAGATCCAGTTCAAGCCATTCGGTTCTTTCTTCACGACCAAGGCAGTCGGCGAGGACTCTGGGCTTGGACTGGGCGTGGCGCGACGCATCGTGACGGCACACTGCAGAGGGGAGTTAAATTTCGAGAGCAAGGACGGCGAGACGGCGTTCCGGGTGCGTCTGCCGCTGGGATAGCTCACCAAGCAACTACAACGGACAGGGAGGGTCGTTTGGAATATCGCCACTTGGGTAGCTCGGGGTTGGAGGTGTCGGCGCTGGGACTCGGAGTGAACAACTTCGGGCGCCGTATGGCCGATCCAGAGCGAGCGAAGCAGATCGTCCGCGCGTGCGTGGACGCGGGCGTGAACTTCTTCGACACCTCGGATGACTACGGCGGCGATCACGCGTCGGAGCGGTTCTTAGGCGAGGCGGTCAGAGGCATGCGCGACCAGGTGCTGATAGCCACGAAGATTGGCAATCCCATGGGGCCCGGGCCGAACCAGACGGGGGCGTCGCGCCACTGGATCATGCAGGGGATCGACGCGAGTTTACGCGCACTGGGCACGGAGTACGTGGACCTGTATCAGAG
>CAZQVD010000154.1:0-5456 GCA_964596665.1 uncultured Dehalococcoidia bacterium | reverse complement strand
GCGATGTACTGACCCGGCTTGAATTGGGAGGGCACCTCGGGGCGCAGCCAAACGCCGAACAGGTCCTCGGCCACCTCCTGCTTCTTGGCAACCCACGCCCTCGGAAGCTTGGCCAGCCTGTCTTGTGCCTGCGCGGTCATCTTGGCCCTCAACTCTCCGCGCGTGCGGCGGGCTCGATCTTGGCGGGCGCGGCGTTCAGTCGGGGTAGATGATTCATGCGGTCCGGGTGCTCGGCTGCATCCACTTCGGTGGCCAGATCGCCGAACAGCGTGGTGACGGAAACGACTCCGGCCTGGACCGCCTCGGTTGTGTGCACTATGCCAGCCAGGCTCCTCCCGTTGAACGCGGTCACGATGGCGCGGGACCCTTCCTGAAGGCCCACGCGCTCGGCGTCCGATGGATGGAGGATGATCTGCTCGTCGCGCCCCACGCGGTTGCGGGTGCCGTCCGATGCCACCTGCGCGGCGTGGCCGGGCTGAGCGAGAACACGCCCCTCGGTCAGCACGAGCGGGAAGCCATCGACCGCCGCCGGGCGGCCGTGCCAACCCAACTCTCCCAACCTGGCTTTACCATAGCGGAATCGTTGAGCGTACAGAATCACGGTTCCTTGATCTTCTAAGGACGCCGAGACTCCTTCTACAAACACGGCTGGGTCTTGTGCGGCTTCGCAGGGCCACTGCAGGCCCGTCAGCACATGGTCCGAATACATCACCTGCGTAGGCTGCGGCCCGCCATTGGGCGGCTTCGGCGGGTCGATCGCCTCGCTCAGTAGTCGAGCGTACGAGATGCCAGCGTACATGGGCACCACCGAAGCGATCTCGTCGAGCACCTGCTCATGGCCCTCGTGGGCGAATCCTCGGGCACCCATGGCGGTTGCGACGGAGGCGATGATCTGGAGGTCGCTCCGCGAGTCCACGGCGCGATTGCGCACCACCCCGCGGAGCGCCTGGACACGGCGCTCGAGGTTGGTGTAGGTGCCCTGCTTCTCGGCCCACTGCGCCGCGGGGAAGACCACGTGGGCGCGCTCCGATAGGGGCGTGGCGAACGCGGTGGTGACGACGAGGAAGTCGAGCGCATCGAGGGCTCGGACCACGTCGCCCATGGTGCCGTCCTCGTAGTGAACATGGTCGCCCATCAGCAGCATGGCCTTGATGCCGCCAGTGCTGGCCTTTGCGAATAGGTTCACGTTGCCGGAGCCAGGCGCGGTCGGCATCTGAACACCCCAGAGCTGACCAAAGCGTGCGAGGGTGGCGGCGTCCTCCACCATCTCGTGTCCCGGCAGGGAGCCGGGCCAGACGCCCATGTCCCACGCACCCTGGTCGTTGGCCCCTTGATAGAGGGGCATGACGCCCGCGTTGGGCTTTCCCACGTTGGCCGTGGCAAGTGCCAGGTTGGCCACGGCCCGCGACATCTCCCGCCTGGTGCCATGCATGGAGCTGTCGAGTGCGAAAAGGATCGCGGCGGGTCCGCTGGAGGCAAACATGACCGCGGCTTGCTCGATCTGCTCCACTGGCACGCCGGTGGTCTCGGCAACGGCCTCAGGCGTGAAGGGAGCGAGAGAGGCCATCATCCCGTCCATGTTGTCGCAACGGCTTTCAATGAAGTCCATATCAGCGAGGCCCGACTCGAGGATGGTGCGCAGCAGACCGCCGAGCAACGCTGGGTCGGTGCCGGGGTAGGGCCGCAGCCAAAGGTGGGCGTATCGGGTGAGCTCCACCTCACGATGGTCGATGACGATCAGCTTCTGCGTGCCGTCGCGCACCGCCTGCTTGATCTGAACGGCGACGACGTTCTGCTCCTCTGTGACGTTGGCGCTGACGACCATCGCGACGGAGGCGCCCCGCACGTCGGCCAGGCTCATGGTGCCGGCGAAGTAGCCGAGCACGTCATGTAGGCCCTCGACCACGCCGGGGCGGTCGCTTGAGATCACGTCGACGTTGTTGGAGCCCATGACGGCGCGCGCGAACTTCTGCGCCAGGTAGAGCTCCTCGTTGGTGTTGCGCGGAGAGGCCTGCAACGCAAAGCCCTCACCCTTGTGGGGTGCGAGGCCTTCGGCGGCCGCTTGGATCGCCTCCTCCCACGTCGCTTCGACCAGCGCGCCGTCGCGGCGGACCAGCGGCGTCTTGATGCGGCGCTTGTCGTTGACATAGTCGAAACCGAACTTTCCCTTGAAACAGGCCTGCCCGTGATTCACGGGCGAGTTGAGCTCGGGGACCGCGCGTATCACCTTCTCCCAGCGGTTGACCTCGTAGGTCATGGTGCAACCCACCGGGCACTCGGCGCAGACGGATTGCTCGGTGCGGGCGGCTCGCTCCCACTTGTACTGGGTCTCTGTGAGGGCACCCACCGGGCATACGTCTATGCAGGCGCCGCAGAACTCGCAGCCTGATTCCAACAGCGACTCGCCGAAGGCGGTGCCCACTAGCACCTGTCCGGCACGCTCCGTGAGCGTGAGGGCGACGTCGCCGCGGAGCTCATCGCAGCTGCGCACACAGCGGGCGCAGACGATGCACAAGTTGTAGTCGATATCGTAGAAGGGATCCTGCGTCTCGACCTTGAGATCGCGGTACAGGAAGTTCAGTGGGGATGCGAGGCCCTGGGTGTGGTAGCGCGTGGTGTCCTTGAGCTCGCAACGCTCGTTCTTGGGACAGGTGACGCAGCGGTCAGTGACGTCAACGTGGCGCAGACAGATGTCCTGCGGGCCGCAGAGGTCGACGCGGTGGCACGTTAAGCATCCGTGCGGGTGCTCGGACAGCAGCAGGTCGAGGGTGGTGTCACGCACTTTGGCGGCAGCTTCGTCGGCGGTGTGGACGACCATGCCGTCGCGGACCGGCAGCGTGCACGACGCCGGCGTCCCGGGCGCGCGCTGTAAGTTGCCGTCGCGGTCCTTCAACTCGACCTCGACGACGCACATCCTGCAGGCACCGTACGGCTTCATGCCGGGGTGGTAGCAGAGATAGGGGATGTAGACGCCAGCCTCGTTGGCGGCTTGGATAAGCATCCTGTCGGAAGTGGTTTTTACTTCCTTACCGTCGATCGTGATGGTTACTTCGTCGGCCATGGTGCCTCGTTATGCTTGTTCGTCTTGGGCATGGGCCTGAGCTGCGCCATGAGCCTGCTCCGCGCCATTGGGCTTCGCGGCACCGGCTCCGCCGTTGGGCTTGAGATCCTCGGCCGCGATGGGATGGACCGCCACGACAAAATCGTCCTTGACGCGCGCAGTGGGGGTGAGGCCACCGACCTGGGCCCCTCGCCGCGGGCCCTGCGGGCCCACGAACGGCATGATCGCGATGACGCCTTCGCCCGCCACCTCGGCCCGGAACTCGTCACCGAAGAACCGCATGGCCGAGGCGACGGGGTTGTAGCCGAGCTGGCCGTGGCCGCAGAGCGAGCCGATCTTCATGTTGCCCCCCACTCGCTCCATGAGCTCCAGGTCGCCGGCGCGGCCGCCTCCGTCGCAGATGCGCTCCAATACCTCGAGCAGGTGGGTCATGCCCAGGCGGCAGGGGAAACACTTGCCGCAGGACTCCATCTGATCGAATGCGATGAGGGCGCGGGTAAGGTCGACGACGGAGCGGGTCTCGTTGCAGACGATCAGTCCGCCCGAGCCGAACATCGCCCCAGCTTGAGCCATGATGTCGTAGTCAAGCACCATGTCGAGCTGATCGGCTGGTAGGAGGCCGCCGAGCGGCCCGCCGGTCTGCACGAGCTTCACGGCCTTGCCGCTGGGGTCGCCGCCACCCATCTCCTCGACGATCTGGCGCATGGTGACGCCGAAGGGGACTTCCACCAGGCCGGGGTACTTGATGTCGCCGGAGAGGCACGCAATGGCCGTACCCGTGCTCTTGTCCGTGCCGATGCCCTTGAACCATTCGGCGCCGCGCCGCACGATCTCGGGGACGCAGCTCAGCGTCTTGATGTTGTTGATGTTGCTTGGCTTGCCCCATACGCCATAGGCCGCGGGGAAAGGCGGGCGGAACCGTGGCATGGACCGCTTGCCCTCGATCGCTTCCATGAGCGCGGTCTCCTCGCCAGCGACGTACGACTCGCCGACCTCGGCAACCTCCATGTCGAAAGCGAAGTCGGTGCCGAGGATGTGCCGGCCGAGCAGGCCGCTGGCATAGCAGGCCTTGATCGCCTGGCGGGTACGGTCGATGGGCTCGTCGTGACCGTGGCGGACGAACACGATGCCGTTGGAGGCGCCGGTGGCGAACCCGGCGATGATACAGCCCTCGATCAGCGTGAACGGGTCCGCCTCAAGAATGGTCTTGTCGTTGAAGGCACCGGGGTCGCCCTCTTCGCAGTTGCAGAGTATGTATTTCAAGGGGGCTGGGTTGCCGGCGAGGAACCCCAACTTCACGCCCGTCGGGAACGCGGCCCCGCCACGGCCTCGGAGGCCTGAGTCCTTGATGGACTGAAGCACCTGCTCCGCGTCCATCTCGCTCAGCGCTTTGTCGAGGCCCTCGAAGCCACCGCGGGCGATGTATTGGTCAATCTGCCCAGGGTCTATCTCGCCGGCGTTGCGCAGGGCAATCCGCACCTGGTGGCGCATCATCGGGAGCTGCTCGCGGAGGGGCAGACCGGAGACGCTAGCGTCCACGGTCGCCAGGGCGTAGGCCACGACCGGCTCGCCGTCGCGGACATGGCGCTCGACGATCTCCGGCACGCGCTCCGGGACGACGTTGGCGTAGAGCACGCGCGGCCCGCCAGGCACGTAGACGTCGACGAGCGGCTCGGCATAGCAGAGCCCCGTGGTACCGACCTCGGAGATGGTTGCCTCGACGCCCGCTTGGGCGAGGTCGTGGCGGAGCGCCTCGAGGGTATCGCGCGCGCCGGAGGCCATGCCCATGAGTCCACCGCTCACGCGTATCCACGGGCGCGCTTGCAGCTCGGCCCACTGGTCGGTGGCGTGCTCGGCTAGCTTGGCGAAGGCTTCAGTCATCGCTTCGAGGTTCTTCAGGTGCGTCGGCTTCGGATGCGGCGGCCTGAGCGGCCTGCGCCTGCTCCGAGTCCGCGACCAGCTGCTCCGCGCGGCGCTCCTCCTGGTCGGCAACGCGCAACAAATCGACGCGGCGCGCCGCTCGCTCGAGCGTAACGTGACCAACGACGTCGTGGTCGAAGCTCATGGCTGGCGCATGCGGACAGACACCGAGGCAGGTGTTCAGCTTCAGCGTGAGGGTGCCGTCCGGCGTGTCGGCCTCGTGATCTAGACCCAAACGCTTGAGCAATCCCTGGAGGATGTCTTGAGCTCCCAGCACGTGACACGTGGGCCCCCAACAGATCTCGATAAGATGCCGTGCGGGCGGCGTAAACCGGAAGTTTGGATAGAACGAAGCGACACCCCAAACCTCGTTCACACTGGCGCCGGAGTGCTCGGCCACAGCGGCCAGCGCCTCGGAAGGCAGGTAGCCTAGGAGGTCGTGGACCGCGAGGAGCGAGGAAAGGACCGTGACGGT
>CAZQVD010000153.1:4215-5474 GCA_964596665.1 uncultured Dehalococcoidia bacterium | reverse complement strand
TGTCGGCTTGACCGTTCAGGGGCGCACCAATGCCACTGCTTGAGACAGACCTGCCCGATCTGCTGTACCGCGGCAAGGTAAGGGATACCTATAACCTAGGCGACGGGTTGTTGCTTATGGTCGCGACCGATCGTATCTCGGCGTTCGACGTGGTACTGCCGAACGGCATCCCCGACAAGGGTTTCATCCTAAGCCGCATGTCGCGGTTCTGGTTCGATCAGATAGGGCACATCGTACCGCATCATTTGATCGGGCTCGCCGACGATCCCGATGCGTTGGGAGCCCTGGCATCGCATGAGAGGATCAGCTCGCTTCCTTCGGAGATTGCACGGCAGTCAATGGTCGTGAAGCGGGCCGAGCGCATCGACGTGGAGTGCGTGGTACGGGCGTATCTGACAGGGTCTGCGCTGGTCGACTACAACGAGACGGGAACCGTCTTCGGGATACCGATGCCAGCCGGGCTCGTGGACGGGAGCAGGTTCCCGGAACTGCTCTTCACGCCGACGACCAAGGCGGAGATTGGCCACGACGAGCCTATGGCCATGGAAGAGGTTGCCGCGCTGATCGGCGCCGATCTGGCCGAGCAGTTGCGTGATCTCTCCTTCGCAGTCTTCACACAGGCGCATGCCCTGGCGGCGAAGAACGGCATCATCATTGCCGACACGAAGTTCGAGTTCGGTATCAGGGACGGCGAAGTGATCCTGATCGACGAGGTGCTGACTCCGGACTCGAGCAGGTTCTGGGAGGGTAGCGGCTATGCGCCGGGCAAGTCCCAGCCGAACTACGACAAGCAATTCGTACGGGATTGGCTGCTGACGCAGGATTGGGACCGAACACCACCCGCGCCCGAGCTGCCGGACGAGATCGTAGACAAGACACGAGAGCGTTACTTCGAAGCGTACCGCCGTATCACGGGGCAGGCGCTGGCTTAGCGAGGGCGGAAGCGGACGATGACGGACGAAGAACGCGACAAGCCCGTAGAGCCCAACGAGGCAGACGTCCGCGTCGCCCCTGGGCATTTCGATCCCGGCAAGCGTGCGTCGAAGCGCACGGTCTCACGCGACGAGCGGAGACGGCGCTCGGCGGGTCGCAAGACGCGCCGTCGCACCCTTCTCGGCATAGGTGGCGGATCCATCGCGCTGATGCTGATCGCCGGGCTCGTCGTCCCCTCGTTCGGTGGCTTGGGCAGGGTGCGCAATCCGGAGGCGAACGACGGGTCGAACCAGCCGCCGCCCGAGCAGGTGGGCACCGACGTGCCG
>CAZQVD010000153.1:0-4205 GCA_964596665.1 uncultured Dehalococcoidia bacterium | reverse complement strand
CCTCCCGACACGCGGACCATGGTCAAGTCGTCAGCGCTGGATGCGGCGCGCGAGCCGTAGATGACGTTGCCACCCACCTCGGGGCCAAGGTACGAGGAGCCCGCGCCTTGGGGCATATCTTCAACTCAGCTGGCCGAAGAGGCGGTGGTCCGCAATCTCGAGCAAGGGGCGGTGGCGATTAATCACAACGTGACGGATCCAGCCGCGGTCCTGGTGCTCCGAGAGTTCATCGAAGAACAGCAAAACTACCCGGCGTGCATCGTGGCGCAGCCACATGGATCGGTGCCAGCCGGTCAGGTGGTGCTGACTGCCTGGGGCGTCACGGAGACGTACGAGCCCGACGACCGCGTCGGGATGCAACGATTCATCGGCACGCACTCGAACGTAGGCCCACTCTTCGTGGACGCGACCTGCGGGGCGGAAGTTGCGGCGGCCCAAACGGGCGCGTCCTAGGGATGCGCTTCAATGCGCGGGTCCACGTCGTACTCAAGCCTACGGTGAACGATCCGCAGGGCAATGCGGTACTGAGCAGCCTGCATTCGCTCGGGTTCACCGGTGTGACCGATGCACGGGTGGGCAAGTTCCTGACGCTGGAGCTCGACGCCGCCGACCAGGACGCCGCAAGCAGGCAGGTGAGGGAGATGTGCGAGAAGCTGCTCGCGAATCCCGTGATCGAGTCCTACACCACGGAGATCGCCTCCGCGAGCTAGCCCGAGATCGTGCCCTTGGTGCTGGGAACGCTGGCTGCGGCTCGCGGATCGAGCTCGATAGCGTCGCGCATCGCCTTGGCTAGCGCCTTGAAGGAAGCCTCCACCTTGTGGTGGGCGTTGACGCCGGCGAGTACGGTGACGTGCAGGGTGATACGGGCCTCGGTCGCGAACGACTGCAGAAAGTGCCGCACGAGATCCCCGGGTAGGTCGCCGATGGTGGTCCCCGATACGCCAAGCTCGATGACGGCGTGCCCTCGCCCGCTGATGTCCATGGCGACACGCGCGAGAGCCTCGTCGAGGGGCACGAGGGCGTGTCCCATGCGGCGGATGCCTGTGCCGTCACCTATGGCCTCGGCAAAGGCGCGGCCCATGGCGATACCGCAGTCCTCGACCGTGTGATGCCACCCGGTCTGTTTGCTGTCACCGCTGGCCTTGACGTCGAGGTCGATCAGACCGTGACGGCAGAGCTGGTTGAGGAGGTGGTCGAGCATGCCGTGGCCCGAGTCGATAGCGGACTCTCCGGTACCGTCCAAGCCGATGCGTACGGAGACGTCGGTTTCGCCGGTCTTGCGGTTGTAGATGGCGGTGCGGTTTGCCATGGCCTCACGGTGCCGGCTCAGGCGGCGAGTGTGGTTCGCAATGCAACGATCAGACGGTCGGTGTTGTCCTCGGTACCGATGCTGATGCGCAGGTAGTCAGCAAGCTTGCCGCGCGCGTAGTATCTCACGAAGACGCCCTGGGCAGCGAGGCCTTCGTAGACCGCTTTGCCGCGACCGTCGGGCATCCGACAGAGGATGAAATTGGTGTCGGATGGTAAGGGGTCGAGGCCCGGCAGGCCAGCCAGAGCGTCGAACATGCGCCCTCGCTCCGCGACGATTTGGCGCGCTCGGGTGTTGAGCGTCGCGGTGTCTGCCAGGGAGGCGAGCAGCGCGGCCTCAGCTGCCTGATTGACGTTGTAGGGGAGCTTCGCCCGCATGAGGAGCTCCGCCAGCTCGGGGGCCATGAGGCCATAGCCGACGCGCAGACCGGCGAGCCCACCCCACTTGCTCAGCGTACGCAGCACCAGAAGGTTCGGGTACTCCGCGACCAGGGGCGCGACGCTCTCGGCGCCAAACTCCACGTACGCTTCGTCCACGATGACCAAGCAGTCTGAATCGAGTAGGCGCCGGAGGTCGCTCACGGGAGTTGCATTCCCTGAAGGGTTGTTGGGGGATGCGACGATGATGATCTTCACCGAGGTATCTTTGGCGGCGATCAGCATTCGGTCGACGTCGATCGCGAAAAGCTGGTCGCGCTCCACGTCGATGGTGGTGGCGCCGCATACCTGAGCGGTGAAGACGTACATGCCGAACGTTGGGGTGCAGTTGACCACCGCATCTCCCGGATCAAGTACCGAGCGGAACGCGAGGTCGATGATCTCGTCGCTGCCGCTGCCCACGACGATGTGCTCCGGCGGGAGGCCGATGTAGGCCGAGACCGCTCGACGCGCTGCTACTTGTGCCGGGTCCGGATACAGATGCGTCCGCAGGTTGGTGAGCGCCGCTGCGACCTTCGGTGACGGGCCGTAGGGATTCTCGTTGGCGTCCAGCTTCACGACCTGTGAGGCGGGTATGCCGGCGCGCTCTGCAAGCGCTTCCGGCGGCTCGACCGCTGCGTAGCCATTCAGGGCCAGGAGGTGCGGACGCACCAGGCTCAGTGCATCCTTGCGATCGGCCATCACCGGGCCTCCGAGAAGAAGTCTTTGTCGACGCCTGACCCCTCGAGTCGTAACTCGATGGCGTGGGCGTGACCCGTGAGCCCCTCCGCTCTCGCAATGGCAGCGGCCGCTGGGCCGACTTGGTTCAGCGTCTCACTATCGAGGGCGATCACAGGTATGTGCCGCAGGAAGGCCTGCACGCCGAGCGATGAGGTGAAGCGAGCAGTCCCTCCGGTGGGCATGACGTGGCTGGGGCCTGCGACATAGTCCCCGATGACCTCAGGAGAGTGCTCGCCGACGAAGATGCCCCCCGCGTTGCGCACGAGGCCGGTGAAGGATGCAGCGTCTCGCACAAGGAGGCAGAGGTGCTCCGGCGCGTAGGCGTTAGCGAGCTCTATCGCCTCGGCGATGGTGTCGACGACGACGACGGCGCCCTGGGCATCGACGGCGGCCCTCGCGATCGGTCCTCTGTTGAGGGTGGAGATTTGTCGCTCGACCTCCGATGCGATGCGCTCGGCGACGTCCAGGCCGGTCGTGATAAGCATGGGTGAGGCGAGCTCGTCGTGCTCTGCCTGGGCGAGCAGATCGGCCGCCGCGAGCTCTGGATCGGCCGAATCGTCGGCGATGACGATGGTCTCCGTGGGCCCGTAGAGCCCGTCGATGTCAACCTGGCCGTACACCTCGCGTTTGGCGATAGAGACGAACATGTTGCCAGGACCGCATATCTTGTCGACCCGTGGGACGCTGTCGGTACCGAATGCCATCGCGGCGATGGCCTGGGCTCCGCCGATCTGGAAGAGGCGGTCGACGCCCGCGATGTGGGCGGCCGCCAACGTCACGGGGCTTGGCGTTGGCGTGCACAGGATGACCTCCGGGACGCCGGCGGTCTTCGCAGGTATGGCCGACATTAGTACCGTGGAAGGGTATTGCGCAGTACCACCGGGCACGTAGAGCCCTACCCGCTCGATGGGAACGATGCGTACTCCGTAGCCCGCGCCTGCGTCGCTCCAGGCCTGGGGCATGCTTGCTGTGTGGTAGGCCATGATGCGTGAAGCAGCGGTTTCGAGGGCGTCGCGGAGATCGGAGGGCAGCGAATCGGCGGCTTCCATCAAGCGCTCCCGCGGTACTTCGAGGCTCTCGATCGCAGCGTCGTCGAAGATGCGTGCGAACTCACGCACGGCGTTGTCTCCGAGCTCGCGCACGCTGGCAACGATGCGCCGAACCGCGTCGGATGCGGACAGCGACTCTCCGAAGATCTCTCGGTTCCTCTTGAGTGCGGCCGGTGAGAGCTGAGGCTCCGTGTAGCCGGGACGGCGGCCCATCAGCTCCATGCCCGCGGCCATGCCGTGGACGATACGCATCACGCTAGTCCGAGCTCGGTTAGCAAGACTGCGTAGGCCGAGCTCTCCTGCCCGAAGACATAGCTTGCGTCCGAGACGGTCACGGACGCCCCGCCGATGGTTCGGAAGTGATCGACGACGCTGGTGAGATTCTGCTTGTCGACGTAGACCGTGACCGCGAACCATAGCTTGCCGTCTGGAGCGAAGACCCGAGCAACCGTTGGTCCCTGCAGGCCGACGGTCTCCGGCCGTTCAAGCACCTTGGCCGCAACGGCTTCCTCGGAGTCTCCTTCGACGTTGGCGGTGATGCGTAGGTAGACCTCGGCACTGCGGTGGGCCTCGATGCGTTCGATGATCTCGCGCGCGGTCTCCAGGCGGTCTCGGTGCTGTCGGAGCAGCGCCCTGTTGCCGACGAGGGATCCCTCGGAGACGAGGACGGTGCCGTCCTCCAGGCGCTTG
>CAZQVD010000152.1:1102-5494 GCA_964596665.1 uncultured Dehalococcoidia bacterium | reverse complement strand
GCGCGAGCGGCTGCCACGTCTCCTGGTAGTGCGCCTGCCCGGTGGCGGCGATCATGCCCATGGTGCGGCCGTGGAAGGAGTTGAGCACCGTGATGACGTCCTGGGCGCCGTCGCGGTGCATCCTTCCATACTTGCGCGCAAGCTTGACCGCCCCCTCGTTCGCCTCCGCGCCGCTGTTGGCGAAGAACACCTTGTCGAGGCCGCAGTTCTCCACCAATGCTTCGGCCAGCTCTAGCTGGGGGACGGTGTAGAACTGGTTGGAGGTTTGCAGCAGCTTCGAGGCCTGGTCTTGGATGGCCTTCGTGACTGCGGGATGGGAGTGGCCGAGATTCACGACCGCCCACCCGGACGTGAAGTCGAGGTATTCCTTCCCGTCGACGTCCCAGACTCGGGCCCCTTCGCCGCGCTCAATCACCACCGGCTGGCGATTCACCACGTGCATGTAGTAGCGGGCTTCTTGGGCCTTCCAATCGGTCGTCATTGCGCTCCTTCTCCGGCCAGCTCCAACAGTGCTTCGATGGACGCGTCGAGCTCCTGCGTGCCGCCGCGCAAGGTATCCAAGGCCCCTCGCACATCGTCGAGCACGCGCCGCAGCTCCTCTGGCGGAATGCCGCCGGCAACGGGCTCACCATGGGTAGGCGGGGTGATCCCGCGCCCGCCGAGTATCGCACGGACGGCGTCGTCCAGCGACGCCTCCATCACGACGTCGTCGTTGGTCGCTAGGATGACGCGCTTTAGCTCAGGGAATGCCAACGACTCGGCCTGGAGGTAGATGGGCTCCGCGTAGAGCAACGCCTCGCCGATGGGGATGACCAGCAGGTTGCCGCGGATGACGCGCGAGCCTGACTGGCCCCAAAGCGTGAACTGCTCGGAGATGACGGGGTCGTTGTCGATGCGGGCCTCGATCTGCGCAGGCCCGTTGAAGAGCCGGTCCTTGGGGAATTCGAACGTGGTGATCTCGCCGTAGTGCTGGCCGTCGGAGCGGGCTGCCATCCAGGCGACCAGGTTCTGCTTGTCCTGGGGGGTGAACGGCAAGACCAGTACGAACTCCTCGATATCCTCGCCCGGTAGCTTCATGATGACGTAATAGGGCTGGATTATTCGGAGGTTGCCTTCGCTTCCGGTGACCTCTTGTGCCAGCTCCCACTGATCCTCCTTCAGGAAGAACTCCTTGGGGTCGGCCATGTGGTACTGGAGGTACGCCTCTGCCTGGGCGCGCAAGAGCTCTTCCGGGTAGCGGATATGCTCGCGAAGGCTCGGCCGCATCTGGCTGATGGGGGTGAACAGGCTGGGGAAGATGCTGCGGTAAGTGGAGAGGATCGGGTCGGGATCGCCGAGTTCGATGGTGTAGAAAACCATGGAGCCGTTGTGCGCGTCCACCACCACTTTCACATTGTTACGGATGTAGTTGAGTGGGCGAGCGAAGGTCGAATTGGCAAGCTGCTCGGCGGAAAGCCTGCGCGAGTAAGGGAAGTTGTCGGTCGTCACGTAGGCGTCCTGGATCCAGAAGAGGCCGCCATCGTCAACCACCAGGTAGGGGTCATCGTCCAACTCAAGGAACGGGGCGACCTCGCCCACGCGCTCCCGGATGCTCCGCCGGTAGAGGATCTTGCTGTCGGGGGTGAGCTGGCGGCTGAACAGAAGGTTGACGTCCGCCCGGTCCCAAGCGTAGACGATGCGGCGGAACAGGCTCGACAGCATCACGCCGCCCGTTCCCTCGTACCGATCGATCAACAACGGCAGATTGCTGGCGCCGTCGGCGGGGCGGTCGAACTGAGGCTCGTTGGTGTTCACCACCACGGCGTCGTCGCTAATGATGCCCGTGGCGGGCAGGCCCGGAGCGAGCCGCGTAGTCGAGGCGTCTCGCCCAAAGCTTTCGCCGTAGTAGATCCTCGGTTGGGTGATGGGGAACGCACCGACGGGCGGGACGTCCTGTATCACGAGGTTCGGCTGGCCTGACTCGGTAAAATCGGTGGCAGTGGCCATGACGGCACCGAACCCGTGGGTGTACACGAGTCGGCGGTTCACCCAGTTCTGGGCCGTGTCGTCCAGGCCGAGCTGGAAGATCTCGCGACTGCCCACGAGCACCTGGCGGTACTCGTCGTCAATGACGTAGCGGTCGACGTCGACATCGAGGAAGTTGTAGTAGAGCCTCAGGTGCTGGATCTGGTTGTACACGTCCTCCAACGGGCGCGGGTCCCAGAGCCTGATGTTGTTAATCGTCTCAGGGTTGTTGGCGATGTCGTCCGCCAGCGTCTCCTCCTTCACGTCGTAGGGCCGTTCCGAGATGCGCTCGAGGTCGTAGCCCATGCGCGTCCAGGCGATGTTGCGCTCGATGTAGGGACGCTCACGCTGGAACTCGGAGGGGTCGACGGCGAAGCGCTGCACAAGGGCGGGCCATCCGAGCCCCGCGATGAGCGCCGCGACCACCCAGAGTCCGAACGCGGCTAGCAGCATGCGCATGGATTGCCGGATGTCCTTGACTCGCATGCTCAAGAGCATGATGGCAGCGGAGACGAGCGCTACGAACGATAGGAGTCGAAGTGCGGGGAGTCGGGCAGTCACGTCGGCGTAGGTGGCCCCGGTGACCGCGCCGGTCGGCGAGAACAACGTCTCGTAGGTGTCCAGGAAATGGGCCGCCGCGATGGTTACCATGAGGAGCGCGCCCACCACCGCGAACTGGTTTCTCAACGCCGCGGTGATGATGGGATTGATGCCGCGAGCGCTGAATATCAGCATGTAGATGCCCGCCGTAGTCACCAGCACCACGATGGCGAGACCCATGAGCCAGCCCTGGATCGTATGGAGCACGGGCAGGGAGAATGCGTAGAAGCTGACGTCCAGGCCGAACTGCGGATCCGAGATCTCGAACGGGGTCGAGTTCAGGAACTTAAGGAACATCTCCCAGCGGCTGGCCAAGGCGGAGGCAAAGCTGAACGCGGCAACGCTCGCGATGCCGATCATGCCGCCGATGATCGACCACCGCATCCACCGAATCGCCTGGTTCGAGAAGGGGAGGACGGTGGGCCCCCACGAGTGGTGGAACGCGAAGCGGTGGGCGCCACCCAGAGCGGCCGCGCTCACCAGCAGCCCAACAACGAACAGTACCACCCGAGTGACCAGTCCCGTGGTGAATACGTCGCGGACGCCGAGGCTATTGAACCAGAGCAGGTCGGCATAGGTGCTGCGCAGGAAGTCCAGCAGCAGGTAGAGGAGCAGCAATCCGCCGGCGGCGATGATAACCCTGAGCAGAAACCTGGCCTGCCGGGACGGCGGTAAAGAGCTGTCGCTTGCGGAGGGCAGGGCGTCGAGGCCTTCGTCGTCCGTTGGGTTCATGGCCATGGGATGCGCGCTACGCGACGACCGTGCCAGTCGATGTGCCATCCAGGCAGCCGGGCAACGCCCCTGCGACCGTACCATTGACGATGTAGGCGGTGATGCCGGCACGGGCTGCCGCGAGGCACGCTTGGAGCTTGGGGATCATGCCGCCCTTGACCACGCCAGACCCGGCGAGGCCTTCTGCGGCGTCGAGCGGCACGCGGCGCAGCACGCGCCCCGTGCTGTCGAGTATGCCGTCGACGTCGGTGAGGAAGACGAGGGTGGACGCGCCAAGTGCCACGGCGATGGCACCGGCAGCGGTGTCGGCGTTGACGTTGAGGAGATGGTAGCGATCCTCGGGATCGACGGCGATTGGTGCGACGATGGGCACGAACCCGCCGGCGAGCAGGCTGAGCACGGGTGACGGGTCTACGTCCACCTCACCCGCCACGTAGCCAAGTGTCGGATCGGTAATCCGGCCGCGCATCAGCGGGCCGTCGGCACCAGATAACCCCACGGCTCGCGCGCCCGCGTCCAGCATCTGCGCCACTAGGCGCTTGTTGATCGTCCCCGCGAGCACGGCCGTGGCCACCTCGAGGCCGTCGGCGTCGGTCACGCGTAGCCCGCTGGCGAACTCTGCGCGGATGCCAAGTTTGGCCATCCATGACGTGATCGCAGGGCCGCCGCCGTGGACGATGACGGGGCGCGTCCCCGTCTGCCGAAGTGCGGCGATATCCCCGAACGACGTGTCTTCGGCGCCCAGAGTGCTGCCGCCGATCTTCACAAGGACGATCGGTCCGTCGGTGGTGGATTCTGGTTCGGTGGTCATGAGGGCGTGCCAGCCGTGGCCTAGGTGGTATAGGCGCTGTTGAACTGCACGTATTCTTCGGTGAGCTCGCAGCCCCACGCCACGGCTGATGCATCCCCAAGACCGAGTTTCACGGTCAGCGAGACTTCGGGGTTGTTCATGATGGCGATGACGGCCTCCCGGTGGAACGAGATCGGCGTGCCCGCCTCCATGATGGCTACGTTGTTGATGAAGAAGCTGACCTTGGTCACGTCGACTTCCGCGCC
>CAZQVD010000152.1:0-1092 GCA_964596665.1 uncultured Dehalococcoidia bacterium | reverse complement strand
GCCGCTGTAACCGACGGCGGCGACCACGCGGCCCCAGTTCGGGTCATTCCCGTGGATCGCCGACTTGACCAGAAGCGATCCGGCTACGGCGCGAGCGGCGAGGCGGGCATCCGCGATGCTGGCGGCGCCCTCGACGCGCGCGGAGAAGATCTTGGACGACCCCTCGGCGTCGCGGACGAGCTCGCGGGCGAGGTGGTCGCACACCACCAGCAGCGCGCCAGCGAAGGCCTCCGCGTCAGCGGTGCCGGCTTCGATCGTCCGATTGCCCGCGGCTCCGTTGGCGAACAGCATCACCGTATCGTTGGTGCTCATGTCGCCATCGATGGTGACCATGTTGAATGTGTCGTCGACGGCAGCCCGGAGCGAGTCTTGCAGGAACGACTTGCTCACCAACGCGTCGGTCGTAAGGTAGGACAGCAGAGTGGCCATGTTGGGGTGGATCATGCCCGAGCCCTTGGAGCACCCGCCGATGGTGACGCTCTTGCTGCCACACGTAACGGTCACCGCGACCGATTTGGGCACGCGGTCGGTGGTCATGATGGAGCGAGCGAAGGCGTCGCCGCCATCTCGCGTGAGCTTGATGCTGGGGATGCCTGAGCGGATCAATGCCATGGGCAGCTCGATGCCGATGACGCCGGTGGTACCGATGGTCATCTCGCCGATCGGGATGCCCACGTGGCTCGCGGCGAGCTCGACCGACTCACTGGCGTCGATCATGCCCTGCTCGCCCACGCCGGTGTTGGCGATGCCACTGCTGACGAAGACAGCGCGCGGGCTGGCGTCCGTCATGTGCTGCTGGGTGAGCGTGACCGAGGGCGATACGAACTTGTTCAGCGTGTACACGCCGGCGGCGACGCACGGCTCGTTGGACAGGAGGATGCCCACGTCGAACTTGTCCTTGGCATAGGTCTTGATGCCTGCGTACGTTGCGCCGGCGACGAAGCCCTTGGGGCTCGTCACGGTACCGCCGGGCAAGAAGCTATTCTCTTCACACATGCTGTGGCCTCGGAACCAGATGGTTACGCCGTGCGTGAGTACCGGATTCTACCAACTGAGCGCCGCCGTCTCAAACGACTAAGCGCGGGGCCGCTC
>CAZQVD010000151.1:0-5533 GCA_964596665.1 uncultured Dehalococcoidia bacterium | reverse complement strand
GGGGGGCGGAACGAGAAGATGCACTGATCGTCCATGTCGACGGCCATGAATATGTTGAACGTGTCGACCGGCACCTCGTGCTCTGCTATCCCGTAGGGGGCAAGGGCGTCCACGATGTTGTCCTGGCAGTTGCGATGGCCCCCCGCGCCGAGCGCCTCATAGAGAAGGCGGTTGCACCGCCCGCCAATCCAATGGACGCCATGCGTATCGTGCTCCACGTCGAGCATCGCGTTGAAAAAGGGTGGCCCCGAGTACAGGTGATTGGCTCGCCGGAGCGAGCGCCCGTTCATGGCGGGCGTGAAGATGGCGCTGAAGCGCTCCCGGTAATCGTGCAGATTCAGGACGGTAAGATCACCGACCTGCTTGCCCGCGATAGCCGTCACGCGAAGCACCTGACCGGCGCTCATCTCGAACGCCCGGCCCTCGGCCTTGGGGATGACGGTACTCCGGATCAACGCCCCTGTCATAAAGTTCCTCTTGTTCGGGTTGGTGTTCTAGGAGATCGCGAATCGCTGGATCGTCCGTTCGTCGAGCTCCCACCCGATACCGGGACGCTCCGGAGCGAATAGCTCGCCGTGCTCGACCCGCACCGGCTCGGTGAACAGCGATTGTGACACGGGGAGCGCCTCGGCCAAGTATCCGTTGTGGATCGCCGCCATCAGGTGGACGCTCACCTCGGGGGTGAGGTGGCTCGTCACTGGCACTCCCTGGGTGGCCGCCATCCTCGCGATCTTCAGCCATTCTGTGATTCCGCCGACGCGCAGCACGTCGATCATCAACACACGTACCGCTTTGCGGTCGAGAAGCTCAGTTGCCGCTGCCGCGTTGAAGCAGTGCTCCCCTGCGCAGATGGGAACCTCGACCTGTTCGGCAACGCGGGCGAGGCCATCGACGTCGGTGTGGTGCACCGGATCCTCGATCCATCCCAGACGGTAGGGGAGCATCTCGTCCGCCATGTTGATCGCGGTTTCAGGGGTCCACCCCTGGTTCACATCAGCCAATATCGTGATGTCGTCGCCGGCCGCATCCCGAGCCGCTTCCACTCGCGCGACCTCCGCCGCTGGTGTGGCGGCTCCCCCGATTCTGATCTTCATGGCGCGATAGCCCGCGTCGATGTGGCGGCGAACCACGTCGCGGATCTGATCTGGGGTCGTCTCACGCCAGAGATCGCCGCTGGCGTAGGTCTGCACGCGATCGCGGCTAGCACCGAGGTGCTCGTAGAGCGGCAGGCCTGCGTCCTTGGCCTGGATGTCCCAGAGTGCGATGTCGAAGGCGCTCGCAGCCATGAACAGCTCCTCCGACGGCTCGTCCGTACCCAACACCGCCTGCCTGACCGTCTCTGGCTCCGCGGGATTCAGCCCTCTGACGGCGGGAGCGGCCCGCTGGCAAGCGGCGAGCATGGGGTGGATGTTCGTCGACGAGAGCCGGTACGCGATCCCGATGCCCTCGATCCCAGCGTCGGTGAAGAGGCGCACGACCACGTGGGGCACGGCATCTATGGACCTCCCCGCACTGAGGGCAAGCGGATTCATCTGGGGCACGGACACGGCGTGCAACACCACTCGGATGATCCTCATTTGGCCTCCCGCACCGGCAACCATGGGCTGGTCTCATGTGAACTGCAAGCCTACCGCAAAACTGGCCACCGGTAGCGCTCGCCGAAATGGACCGGGCACGCAACCGATTCACTGGCTCACACCCAATGGCCGAGGCATGGGCCGGGTTAATCTGGCGTGGGGATAGCTGTTTGCGCTGCCCTGATGCAGCCTGGTGTGCGCGTCATCCCAGCTTTGGCGAGTTGGTGTTGGAGGGCTCACTCATTGCCAACACCGCGGGGAGCAAGCCGGTCTCTCCGCGAACCTCTGCTAGGCGTTCGATCAGTTGCAGGCCAGGTAGCATGGCTTTGTCCCCAGTTAGTTGGGGTTGTTCCGCAGCCACCCAATGTACTCGGCGATGCCTCGGTCGATGTCGTACTCCGGCTCGTAGCCCGTATCCTGCGAGATCCGCGTCAGATCCATCACCGGGTCCGTGGGCATGCCCGCCGTCTGGCCCGGCTTCAGCGCCGTCACCTTCGCGTCCGGGATTACCTTCTTGATGGCATCGAACGTCTCTTTCAGCGAAGTGGCCCGCCCCGATCCGACGTTGTAGATCTGGTTGGCCAGCGTTGGGGCCGAGTGCACCATCTGGATGCCGCGTGCGAGGTCCTTCACGTACACCCAATCCGCGCGGTCGTCCTCGTAGATCGATCCGTTGGGACGGTCGCTGAAGTCGGGTTCTTCGCCCTTCAGCGCCGCGTGACAGATGCGCGCGCCGGGGTGGAACATGCTGTAGTAGAGGGGTCCGTAGATGCTGCCGATCCTCAGCGAGACCACGTCCAGATTCGCTCGGCCTGCGTAATGCAACGCGTGGATCTCCATGCCCTTCTTGAACGCCTCGATCTGCGACCGGGAATCGATGGGTAGCGACGCGTCCTCGCGGTACGGCCCGCCGGCCAATCCGCTGTATACCGACTGTGAACTGGCCAGCGAGACGCGGCGGACGTCGAATGCGCGGGCCGCTTCGAGGATGTTTTGCAACCCCGCCGTGTAGATGTGGTAGTCGGTCTGCGGCGAGATGCCGCGCGCCGGCGGCGCCGCGAAGCTCACGATGCTATCGACCTCGTTGCGCCGCATCACGTCGAACACATCGTAGGTGTTCGCCACATCCATGCGCTCGACGAATACGTTCTTGCCGACCTCCTCCTTTAGTACATCGGGAATCCGGTTCGCGTTGTGTTGCGTGACGATGACCTGCTCGCCGATCTGTAGGAATCGCAGTGCCGTGTTCATGCCGATGAAGCCCATGCCCCCGATGATGAGGATCACGACGTCTCTCCTTGCCTTGAAGTATTCGCTAGCGCGGTGCCGCCAATCCTAGTTCTATCACGTTCGCCCGCTCGCGTCGGCGCGTGTGGCCCTAGGCCTGGCAAGTGCTGTCGTAATATACGAGTGTGCGACCGCCATCGCCGAAACACGGTTCGACTGCCGATAACGAAGCGCTCAGCGGACGCCTGAGAACGTTTGCCTCGTTGCGCGTGCCGTCTTACCGCTTGTACTTCAGCGCCATGTTCGTGTACTTCGGCGCGATGCAGATGACCGTGTTGGCGCGTCCGTGGCTGGCCTTCGAGCTCAGTGCGGACGCGACCGGTCAACGCTCGGCGATGGTGCTCGGGCTGACCGTGGCGATCAACAGCGCTCCGTCGTTGGTGCTGTCTCCCTGGACCGGGGCCCTGGCCGACCGCTGGCCGAAGCGAAACCTGCTGATTATCGCCCCCTTGGCCATGGCCGCCATCGCTCTGGTGACCGCCGCGGGGGTCGCGGCGAGCGTGTTCGCCTGGTGGCACGTGACGCTGCTGGGTCTCGCTCAAGGCATGGTGATGACGGTCATCACCCCTACGCGCCGCGCGATCATCTCGGAACTGGTCGATCAACACCACCTGCTCAACGCCGTCTCGCTGCACACGGTGACGCAGAATACCAACCGCACGCTCATGCCGGCGCTCGCGGGGTTCGTCATTGTGCTCGCGGGCGCTGAGTGGGCCTATGTGGTGATCGCTGCGCTGTACTTGGCGGCCATCTTGGTCCTTCTCGCCGTACCTCGTACGGACCCCTTCCCGACGGCGACGCGCGGTGGCATGTCGGCCGCCGTCGGAGACGGCATCCGGTACGCGGCGAAGGAACCGACGATTCGCAGCTTGCTGTTGATCGGCCTGGTCGCCTCTGTGTTCGGTCAGCCGATTCAGCACTTATTGCCCCTGTTCCAAGACGTCCTGAGCATCGGTGCGGGTGAGCTGGGGCTGTTGTACACGTTTATGGGCATCGGCTCGTTGATGGGCTCCACCACTGCGGCGTCGCTGGGCGATTTCCAGCGCAAGGGCTTGCTGCTGATTGGCTTCTTCATGGTGCTTGGCATGGCCATTCTCGCCTTCTCGGCCTCGACCGTGTTCGCGGTCTCGCTGGTGCTGATGATTCCCGTCGGATTCGGGTATTCAGGTAGGACAGCAGTGCACGTCGCTGCTTTGCAAGGCCATGCGGCGCCGGAGATGCGCGGGCGCGTGATGGCGCTCAACGCCATGGAGAGCGGGCTCATGCCCGTGGCCGTCCTGCTGATCACGTTCGCCGCGCAGACCGTAGACCCGCAGGTGGCCATGGGTTCGGCCGGGGCCGCGCTGTTCGTGTATGGGCTATGGGAGATGGTTTTCTCGAAGACCCTACGTCGTCTCCGCTAGGGCCTCAATGGAACCGTGGGGTGCGCCACGCACGCGGCACTGGCTCCCAACCGAGATGCTCGTAGAAGGCATGGCCCTCGGCACTGGAGTTGAGCACCAGATTGACCTCGGGGCCCGCCGCCTCCCTTGCCATCCGCAACAGATCCTTGCCGATGCCCGTACCCTTGTGGGTTTTGGCTACCACCACCTCGGCGATGAGGCACTGGTAGGCGAAGTCGGTGATCCCGCGTGTGAATCCGACCAGGCGTCCTTCATCGCGGGCGGTGATGACAAAGCTGCCGTTGTCGAACATGCGCTGCACGCGGGATTCATCGTCCATCGGGCGCGTGAACGCGCCTTCGTGCAGGAGGTCGATGGCCTCACGGGGCTGGATCGGGCCGTTGGTGGCGAATACGATGGTCATCTGGCGTAGGGCTCCTCGATGACAGAATCGCGTGAATGGTAGCAGGCCCGGCCCGGGCGCGAACCGCGTATCCAAGGTCACCAGGGCTGGATTTGTTGACACCCCAAAACCTGAGCCATACGATTCGCCTCTCGCTAGACTCGCGTGGCGGGCAACCGCCTGCGCGGCTCAGATTCCGGAGGAGACCATGACGCTTCGAGAGGACGCATTAGGTGGGACCGCTCGCCGGCGGGGCGCCAGCCCAGCGCCGTCATCAGCGACCGATGGGCGGGTGACCTACAAGTATCTTTCCGCGGATAACCATATGGATCTGACGTGGTATCCGAAGGACATCATCCAATCGCGCCTCTCACCCAAGTATCGCCAGCAGGCTCCTAAGGTCGTCGAGACCGAGCAAGGCACGCAGTGGGAATGGGAGGGCAAGACCCGTGCCTTCGCTGCGGACGGCAACGATTGGGCGAAGTACGCCAAACGATTCGCCCCGGTCGAGGTGCCGGACGGCAAGCTGCCCCCGACCGACCCGAAGATGGTGCTCCAGCACATGGACATCATGTCCATGTACGCGGGCGTCTTCTACGGCAACACCCGCAAGTGGACCTTCGCCGACAAGGAGATGGAGAAGGAGGTCTACCGGGTCTTCAACGATTGGGCCATGGAGGTCTCCAGCCAATCGCCGGATCGGATCATCGCGCTGCCGTGGCTCCATGCCCTGTTCCCGGAGACCTGTGCTCCCGAGCTTTATCGACTGGTTGAGAAGGGTGCTAAGGCGGTCGAGTTTAGCCCTAGCGATGCCGGCGTGCCGGTGTGGTCTCCCGAATGGGAGCCGGTGTGGGCGGCCGCCGCCGAGACGGGCACGGTGCTCT
>CAZQVD010000150.1:0-5536 GCA_964596665.1 uncultured Dehalococcoidia bacterium | reverse complement strand
CAACAACTGGAATATGATGGAAGTGTGCACTCTGGCCCCTTAGAACCTCGGTGCGGGCGGCCCAGGACGGCAATCCGCGCAAACTCCTTCAGCGACAGAAGTCCTGCCACTGGGCGGTAATCGGACTCTGTGACTGATGGGGGGCTATGAGTGATACGCGCTCACTATTCTGCCTTCACTTTACCCCACGTAGTGGGTAGAACTACCCTTGGCCTTCTTCCATACTCCACGCCGTCGATGCGTGCCCAGAGCAGCCGGATCGTCTCTTCGTAGGAAGCTGAGGCCCAGTGGATCCAGTGATCCACATAGGTCACGCCAATGCCTGCCTCAAAGATGATATACCTACCGTTTTCGAAGCTGTTGCCCGAGAATCCAACACGCTCGGCCCCGGGGACAAAGCCCGGCGGGGGACATACAGTCTCAACGCGGGTAGCTGAGGCCTCGATCCAGGAACTGATCGACCGTCCAGTCGGGGTGCTCTTCCAAAAAGGCAGAGGTGTCCGGTTGTGCGAACGTGTTGAGGGGGAGACGCAGGATGTTGCGGTCGGTGTCCTTGCGAAGAGAAAAGGCCCTCCCGTTGCTGGCCGTTGCCCTCCAGCATGGGTGCCCGATCAAGTGAAAATCGAAGTACGTTTCGCCATCTCGTCGTTGGAAGCTCTCGGGAGTCACCTCAACCGAGCAGGTGTCGAGCCGGTAGTCGCCAATGGACGAGCCGTCGATTTGCTCGTGGACGTATATCCAGCGGTTGCCGACTTCGATCGGCAGGAAGTCGGGTTTCTCAGCGGGGCAGGGGGAGGCGAGTGTAATACCCGCTGTTGAGTGCCCCGATATCTGGGGCAGATTTGGGTTGTTATTCCCGCAGTTTTAGACCCGCGACGATAGAAGTAGGGTTGCCCGATCGCAAGAAAGGATCGCCACGCGTAGCCCCAAGGGCGAGCCCGGCCTAGCTTTTGGCCTTGGCCCGGGCCTGATCGCGCCTCTCGGTGAAGTGCTGCACGGACTCCGGGTCAAATTCCCTCGGCTTTTTCTGCATCATCTCCAGCAACCTGTCGTAGTGGCGGACGGCTTCTTCAAACTGCTCCTGTGCCTCCCGTAGCATAGCCATGCGTTCGTGTCCATCCGGCGCCTTGCGATAAACGCGCAACAGCTTCTTGCAGAGCTGTTCGGCCTGCTTGAAACGGCCTGTCTGGATGGCATCGAAGGCTCGGTTTGAAAGTTTGTCCAGCGGTGTTTCGACGAGGCTCATGGTATCCTCCCAACGGCCAAGGGACTATTCTATGGACGATGATGCCTGCTCTGTTCGCCCGCGCTGTGCTGCGCCAGTTGGGTCCTTGTCCGGTGCCGTCGCGCTGTCCCTACTGTCCGGCGGATACGCCCCGCCATTGGATTGGGTGGGGCTTTTACCAGCGCTACGCGGGGGATCCTGAGGATCCCCACCGAAAGGTGGCCGTAGCGCGCTACCGATGCAAGATCGTCGCGCGCACCTTCTCGCTGTTGCCCCCTGCGTTGCTCCCCTACTGCAGTATCCGCACCGGCCGGGTCCTGGAGTGGCTGTACGCCCTGTATGTGGACCGTATCCCGGTCCACACGCTGGCGCGTAAGAGCGCTGTGGCGCGTGGCACGTTGCGCCATCTTAAGGCCCAGTTCCGGCGTGCCGTGCCTCACCTGCGCCTGCCGGGCCTTAAAGCCGCGCTGGCGGCGGCCGCCTTCCTGCAAGCCCTGACCAAGAAGACGTGGGCCCGGGTCGTGGCGCTGTTCCAGCGTTGGAAACAGCGCCAGCCCAAGCACTCCATCGTCGGCCTCCACCCGCGTTAATTTGCCTAATAGCGGCGGTGCCGTACACGCGGCGCCGCAACCATGTCAGCCTGCGTCCCTTGATTGGTTTCCCGGGCGCTGGCTAAGGGTCAGGGCGCCGTTTTTTTCCGCCGTTCGTTGTCACCCCGTGGTTGCCGCGCTTATGTAGGGCGGGCTCACCAACACAGATTCGCCGGCGACAACGCCGCAGCGGCACTATATCGTCAGGGGCATGGAGGAAACAACCATGCCTGATGGCGAATTGGCTCTCTGGCGCTACGGCCTGATCGCGCCGCTGTTGCACCGCGCCCCCAACGTGTCGCTCACCGCCATGGCTCGGCAACTGGCGGCCGAGGTCAAACAAGGCCGCGACGGCACGCCGGTGTGGGTGTCGGTCGAAACGTTGTTGCGATGGTTCAGACGCTATCAGCAAGGCGGGCTGGAGGCGCTGGCCAACCGCCCCCGCGCCGACCGCGGCCGCTGCCGCGCCCTGGACCGGGACACCGTCGATCAACTGCTGGCGTTGGCCGACGAGCATCCCGACTGGACCGTCAAGGCCCTGCATCGCCAGCTCGAACGCCACCGCGGCCAAGCGCTGCCGCTCAAGCCCATCTACCGACTGCTCAAAGGACGCCAGCGCACCGCACCCACCGACGTCATGCGCCGGCGACCGCCGGGCCTGCCGCAGGTGTTGTGGCTGGCCGACACCATGCACGGCCCCGCCGTCTACGGACCGCGACGACAGAAACACAAAAGCTTTCTGCTGGTGGTGTTCGACGACGCTTCCCGCGCCGTCATGGCCTCCGCCTTCACCCGGCGCGACAACGTCGCCGCCCTCATGCCCGTGTTGCGCGACGCG
The DNA here is from genome assembly GCA_964596665.1 of uncultured Dehalococcoidia bacterium. Taxonomy (GTDB): domain Bacteria; phylum Chloroflexota; class Dehalococcoidia; order Lucifugimonadales; family Australimonadaceae; genus CAZQVD01. The sequence goes on along the minus strand of CAZQVD010000150.1, from coordinate 2,883 downwards.
CTGCTGGCGCGCGGCCTGCCGCATCGGCTGCTGGTCGACAACGGCGCCAACTACCGCTCTGCCGTACTGCGCACCGCCTGCGCCCACCTGGGCATCCACCTGGTACACGCCACCGCCTACCGGCCTACGGCCAAGGCACGTCTGGAGCGCTTCTACCTGACCGTGCGTCTGCAGATGCTGCCGCGGCTGCCCGCCTTTCCCTCCCTCGAAACGGTCCACACCGAGTGGTCTCGCTTCGTCGCCGAATACCACGACACACCGCACTCGTCGCTGACCCGGATCATCGGCAAGCCCACCACGCCGTTGGCTTTCTACCTGAGCCAGCTGCCCGGCGACGTGCGCTATCCACCGTCGTTGGAGATAGCCGACCTGTTCCTCATCGACGCTACCCGCCGCGTCAACGCCGACGCCACCATCCGCGTCGCCTCCGGATACTGGGAAGTGGATCCGCAACTGGTCGGTCAGCGCCTGCTCGTGCGCTTCAATCCCGAAGCCCCCGAGCGCGTCCTCTACCGACCCCTCGAAAAACCCAAAGCCCCCTTCCAGCCCGCTTTTCCCGTCACTTGAAAGGAGCCGCCATGAGCAACGATATCTCACTGAAAGCGTTCTTCGGCTTTCAACGACATCCCTTTCCACCCGCCTGCGCCCCCGAGCCCCTATTCTGCAGCCCGGTCCATCACGCCGCCCTGCGGCAGGCCCACGACGCCCTGCAAAGCCGCCTGCCCTTGCTGCTCCCCGCCCCGGAGGGGATGGGCAAGTCGTCCCTGTGCCGACTCTTGATGGCACAACTCAACCCGCGCGACTTCCGCACCCTCTACCTGGTCGGGCAGCCCGTGGGATTGGCCGACATGCTGCGCGCCGTCGCCGAGCCCTTGGGGTTGGAGTCCAGCCCCCGACGCGGTAAAGCCGCCCAGTTGCTGGCTGAGGGCCTCGACAAGATCGCCGCGCAAGGGACCCATCCCGTACTCATCCTCGACGAAGCTCAGCAACTGCCCATCGAAGCGCTGGAGCTGCTGCGCCTGGTCGCCGAGAGTCACCAGCGCCTGCGCCTGTCCCTGGTACTGGTCGCCACCGAGGCCTTCACCCGCCTGTTGCAGCGACCGGCGCTGGCGCCGTTGGCCGGGCGACTGGCCGTGCGCTTGCACCTGCCACCGCTGACGCCGGAGCAGACCGAAGACTTCGTCGACCACGCCTTCACCAGCGCCGGTATGACCAACATCCTGGCACCCTCGGTCATGCCCACGCTGCACGCCGCCGCCGCCGGATCGCCACGGCGCATCGGCGCCCTCCTGGCCGCCGCCATGCAAGGTGCGTTGGACCAGAAAAACAAGATGCTCACCGACGAGATTGTCCAAAAGGTGCTCGATGACCACACCCGCTGACCGCCACCAGCCACTGGTCATACGCCAAGTGGCCCACCTGCCGCCGGGCATGGCCGCCCCCGACGCGCTCATCGAAGAGCTCTGGGCGCAGCAGGCCGTCGGCGTCCTCGGCGGAGAGCCCAAGTGCTGCAAAACCTTCCTGGCACTGGAAATGGCGCTGGCCGTAGCCGCCGGGACGCCCTGCCTGGGGCGCTTTCCCGTCAAAGACCCCGGACCCGTGCTCCTCTTCGCCGCCGAAGACGCACCCGTAAACATCCGACAACGCCTGGAAGGGCTGGCGCAGGCACGCGGCGTCGACTTGGATACCGTGCCCATCTTCCTCATCCTTACCGAGCAGCTTAGACTCGATCATCAGGACGACCTGGCGCGCCTTACCCAGGCTCTGGACACACACCGGCCCCGCCTGCTCATACTCGATCCCTTCGTTAGACTCCACCGCCGCGACGAAAACTCCGCCCGCGAGATCTCCGCACTGTTGGCCGATTTGCGCGCACTGCAGCGGCGCTTCGCCATGGCCATAATCCTCGTCCACCATACCCGAAAAAGCCAAGGCCACGCCTCCGGGCAAAACCTGAGAGGATCCGGTGACCTGCACGCCTGGGGCGATACCAACCTCTATCTGCAAAGACGACACGAAAACCTCAGACTCACCGTCGAGCACCGCACCGCCAAAGCCCCACAGCCTATGGCCCTGACCCTGACCGGACAGCCGCCACACCTCATCGTCGAAAACGCACCACCACCCACGCCGATAGCCGACTTACAACAGCAGATCCTCCACACCCTACACCACCACAACACACCCCTCAATCAGGAGCAGCTGAGACGGACGCTGAGAGTCCGAAACCAATCGCTGACCACCGCCTTACGACAGCTGCTGCACGAAAACAAAGTCACACACACAAAAAAAGGCTGGACGGCAACCGACAGGGCCGTCGCAACCTAAGCTACCGCGCGAATCGTTCCGTTCCTTATTCTACATATAGGCCGGAACGGAATGACCGCATTTTCCCGCTCATATAATTCGAGAATCACAAGGACAAACAGCGCGGGAAACGACACCCGCCAGCGCACAGAGAGAGCGAAGATTTGATCAAGTTCAACCTATTGCTTTCCCGCGGTGAAGTTCCGCCGAGGTGACGCCGTGAACATCGCATTGTGAATGCGATTACCGCTCACTGCCAGCAATTCCAGGAAGGCATCCGTTGATTCGTTCGGCATATTCCCGCCGCGTCTCTGGCGGCGGAGTCTCGGGGCTTTCTTTTTGTTGGCCTAACAGATCGGGTTCTCCGTTGCAAAAAAATTCCCGGCCACTTGATCTCGCGCCCACCGACGATTGCCTTCCATGACCAGACCGACATGACGTCGTCACCGCGACTTCCCGCTGGCAATCTCCAGGCATCGATTCATGTGGGCATCAAGAATCTTGAGGCCGGCCACGTATATCGGTCCGGTTCCATCTCTCAAACGATGGTGCCGGATAGTGAAGCTGAGCAACCAA
>CAZQVD010000149.1:0-5564 GCA_964596665.1 uncultured Dehalococcoidia bacterium | reverse complement strand
CGTCACGCAAGAAGCGGAAACTTTACCCGGAGGACCCATGCCCCACTTCTATGACCCCAAAGGCCAATCTGGTCTCAGCCCCGCGCCGGGCGTTACGTTACGCCCCATTTGGCTGGAGCGCCTTATGATGGTGCGCGTGGAGATCGACCCCCTCGGCGAGGTACCCCTTCACACCCACCCCCATGAGCAGGGAGGCGTTGTGCTGGAGGGGGAGGCAGACATGACCATCGGCGGGGAGACCCGCACCGTGCGCGCCGGCGACGCGGTCACTGTCGTCGTGCCGGCGCCGGTCGCGCTCGCGATCGAAGCCCAGGCGATGCCGCTGACCATCGTGTATCAGGACGCGCACGTTCTGGTGGTGGACAAGCCGGCGGGGCTCTCCGTGCACCCCGGTCCGGGCCATCCCGACCGCACGCTGGTGAACGCGCTGGTGGCCATCGCCACGGACCTGTCGGGGATCGGCGGCGTGCAGCGGCCCGGCATCGTGCATCGGCTGGACAAGGACACGTCGGGCCTGATGGCCGTCGCCAAGAACGACGTCGCTCACGCCAGCCTCTCGCGCCAGCTCAAGGAGCGCTCGGTGGACAAGACGTACCTGGCGCTCGCCGAGGGCGTCTTCCGGCGCGACGAGGGAGAGATCGACGCGCCAATCGCAAGGCACCCGCGCAACCGGAAGAAGATGGCCATCGTGGAGGGTGGCCGCACGTCGCTCACGCAATACCGCGTCGTGGGGCGCTTCGCCGCGCACACGCTGCTCGAGGCGCACCCGGTCACGGGGCGAACCCACCAAATCCGCGTGCACTTCGCCTCGCTAGGCCATCCACTCGTGGGCGACCCGGTCTACGGCAAGCGATCCCCGCTGGTCGACCGCCACTTCCTGCACGCTGCGCGCCTCGCCTTCGCCCTGCCCCCCGACGAACGCGAGCGCCACACCTGCAGGTCGCCGCTGCCCGCCGACCTGCAGGTGGCGCTAGACGCGCTTGGGGGCGCGTAGGGGGTTGGACCATGCGCCTAGCGGCTCCGGACTAAAGGTCCGGCCTTCGCCGCTCCAGCGTCGCGAACGCAGCGCGCAGCCAGTGGGTGCAGGGTGACAACCTGCTGCTAGAATAGCTGCGACCAGGCCGCTGCCTACCTCACGCCCCCTCCCAAGAAGCCATGCCAGAAACCGTTCGCGTCCGCTACGCACCCAGCCCCACCGGCGAGCCGCACGTCGGCAACATACGCTCGGCGTTGTTCAACTGGCTCTACGCCCGTGCCACCGGCGGCACATTCATCGTGCGCATCGAGGACACTGACCAGGCGCGCATCGTGCCCGGTGCGCTGGAAGCGATCCTCGACGGCCTCCGCTGGCTGGGCCTCGATTGGGACGAGGGACCGGGCAAAGATGGAGCCCACGAACCGTATGTGCAATCGCAACGTCTCGCACATTATCAAGAGGCGGCGGACCGCCTGGTCGCCGAGGGCAATGCATACCTCTGCTACTGCCTCCCCAAGCGCCTCGACGCCATGCGCAAGGCGCAGCAGGCGGCGGGCGGATCACCTGGTTACGACCGCCATTGCCGCGACCTCACCGAGGCAGAGCGCGAAGGCTACTTGGAGGACAACCCCAAGCCGGTGGGGCGCTTCAGGATGCGGGCGTCGGGCACGATCACCGTGCATGACGCCGTGCGAGGCGAGGTGACGTTCGAGGCCGGTCTGCTCGACGACTTCGTGCTGCTGAAGTCGGACGGCTTCCCCACCTACCATCTGGCGAACGTGGTCGACGACCACCTGATGGAAATCACCCACGTCATGCGCGCCGAGGAGTGGCTGCCGTCCGCGCCACGACACAAGCAGCTCTACGCCGCGCTGGGCTACGACATGCCGGAGCTTGTGCACCTGCCCATCATCCTCGGCCCCGACCGCTCTAAGCTCAGCAAGCGCCACGGCGCCACGTCCATCCTTCAGTATCGGGACGACGGCTACCTGCCCGACGCCATGCTCAACTTCCTAGCGCTGCTCGGATGGTCCGTCGACGACGCCACGGACGTCATCTCGCGCGAGGAGATGGTGAAGCGATTCTCCATCGACCGCATCTTGGCCAACCCCGCCGTGTTCAACGTCGAGAAGCTCGAATGGTTCAACGGCATGTACATCCGCGGATTGCCCCTAGAGAAGCTGTGCGCGGAGCTCATGCCTTTCCTGGAGAACGGCCTGTCCGCCAGCGTCGCGCGCCCCATCGACAGCGACTACCTGCTCCGCATCATCCCGCTGGAGCGCGAGCGCCTGAAGAAGCTCAGCGAGGCGCCGGAGATGTTGTCGTTCTTCTTCGAGGAGCAACCTGCGTTCGAGGCGGACAAACTGGTGCAGAAAGGCATGGACGCCGAGGTCACCCGCTCGGCGCTGGAGCACGGCCTGCGCGTCGCCGAGGGCGCTGAAGCGTGGGAAAGCGAAGCGTTGGAGGCTGCCTACCGCACGCTGGCGGAGGAACTTGGCGTGAAGACGGGCCAACTCTTCGGCACGATGCGCGTCGCCGTCACCGGCAGGACCGCCGCACCGCCGCTATTCGACACGATGGCCGTGCTCGGCCGCGACCGCTGCCGAGCCCGCATGCGCCACGCCCTCGACGCGCTGTAGCACGATTGCCGCTCCGCGGCGCCCCCTGCTAGCATACGCAGGCTCCCTGGGGATTCGGCTAACGGTAGGCCGCCTGACTCTGGATCAGGTAATCCTGGTTCGAATCCAGGATCCCCAGCCAGTTCATCGCGACAGAAACGGCAGGCCGCTCGGCCTGCCGTTTTCGGTCTGGCAGCCAAGTTGACAGCCACGAGAACGTTGGTGACACTTCGATCCCGTCTCGGCACAATACTCCCGAGTCCACTCAGCACGGAATCTTTCATACGCACATCCCTGGGAGGAACCACCGATGATCGAAGAACAAACCATGGCTAGCGGCATGCGCGTTTGGGTCGCCCGCCCGGAAGGCGACGTGCCCCGCCCTGCCATACTGCTCCTGCACGAGCGTTACGGCCCGGTGCAGCACAGTTTCAACATGATCGAGAAGATGGCCGCCGAGGGCTATGTGGCCTGCTTCCCGGACGGGTTCCACCGGTTCGAGGGCGAGCGCGGGCCGCTTGAGCGCTCCGAGATGCGCTTCGACCCAACCGACGCCGACGCGTTGGATGATCTCGACGAGACGATCGCGTACCTGCGCACGCTCTCCTACGTGGCGGGCGGGCAGGTCGGCATGGCGGGCTTCTGCGCGAGCGGCCGCCTGCCATTGCTGTTCGCCGCGATGCGGGCGGACGCCGCCGGCATCGCAGTCGTCCACGGCGGTATCTACCCCCGCGACTACGATGCGTCGCTCAAGGGCCAGGGAACCGTCGCAGAGCTCATCCCCAAGCTGTCGTGCCCCATGCTCGGCATCTTCGGCGAGAACGACCGGCTCGTGCCGCTGGAGAACGTCGCGCGCCTCCGGGACGAGCTAGAGGACACGGGCAAGAGCTACCGCATCCGGGTCATCGCGGGCGTGCCGCACGGCTGGCTCAACAGCACGACGCCGGATGCCTATCACCCTGCGGAGGCGGAGGACGCTTGGCACACCATGGTGGGCTTCTTCGACGAGGTGTTCACGGGCGGCTGGGACACGGCGGAACCACGCCGGCAGTTCATCGCCGACGCTGCCATCCCGTTCGGCTTCGGGGCGTAGGAGGCACCGGATGACGCAGACGCCACAGTTCGCAGAGATTAACGGCACTAGGATCGCCTACAGCGTCACCGGGAGCGGGTTCCCGCTCCTGATGCTGCACGGATTCCCGCGCACGCGGCGAACGTGGGAATCAGTCACTCCCGCTCTTGCCCAGCGCTTCACCGTCGTGGCGCCCGACCGCCGCGGCTACGGCGACTCGGGCCGCGGCAGCGCGCCAGAGGCCTACGAGAACGGGAGCCTGGCCGCCGACTGCATCGCGCTCGCCGACCACCTGAGTTGGCAGGGGTTCATGGTGGTCGGCCACGACAAGGGCGCACCCGTCGCGCGGCGACTTGCCGCGGACCTGCTCGGCCGGGTGCGCGGCACGATGCTAATCGACGGCGTGCCGACGGGCGTGAGCATGCCCGAGCGCAAGGATCCCACCGGGCGCACGTGGTACTTCGACTTTTTCCGTCAACGGGGCTTCTCCGAGCAGGTCATTGGCCAGAACCCTGGACTCTTCTTCAGCCTGTTTCTCGACCGCAATCCGCACCTAAGCCCCGAGGAGCACGCCTTCTACGTGGCGGAATATTCGAAGCCGGGCAGTGTGGACGCAGTCCTGGCCGACTACCGCGCCGACCTCGAGGTGGACCCAGGCTACTGGAAGAACCAGATGGCGGCGGGCCGCAAGATCGAGACTCCGCTCTACATCATCTGGGGCGACAAGGGGGCTGCCGCCAATGCGCCGGTGATGGATGCGTGGCACCAAGCCGCTACCGACGTGCGCGGTGAGGTCGTAGCCGACGCGGGCCACTACGTCCACGAGATGCAGCCCAAGGCGACGATCGCGCATATCATGCGCTTCGCCGACGAGCTCGGCGTGCCGTAGCGAGGGTGCGGCTCTGGGCCCACTCGCTGCCGCACTGCCACGATTGTCGCACGCCAACACCACAGCCCGGCGGCCTGAACCCTGGAGCTGTAGCGAAGCGCAGGCGCTCAGTCCAACAGGAGCTTCATATGAACGAGCAGAACAAAGTGCAGTGGGTATACGCGTCGAAAAATCAGGACGAGCTGGCTCAGCGCTACGATGAGTGGGCCGGGGAGTACGACGCGGATCTTGCGAGGGATTTCAACTGGGTCGGCCATGTGGTGACAGTGGACGCTTTTGTGAAGCACGTCGCGCCGGACGCGAAGGTGATGGACGTGGGGGCGGGCACGGGTCTCGCGGGCGCCGAATTGGCCAAGCGCGGCTTCAAGTCGATGGACGCCTTCGACCTCTCCGAAGGGATGCTGGCCGAAGCGCGCAAGCTCGGCGTCTACGGCGACGTGCGCAAGGGCGTGCTCGGTGAAACGCTGGCCTACGAAACGGCGTCTTACGACGCCGCGATCGCCACCGGTGTTTTCAGCGTGGGTCATGCGCCGGCAAGCGGGTGGGACGAAGTGGCACGCATCGTGAAGCCCGGGGGCTACTTCGCCTGCACGCTCCGTCCCGACATCTACGAGCTCAACGGATTCAAAGCCAAGGAGGAGGAACTGGCCGGCGGCGGCAAATGGACGCTTGTCGAGGCAGGCGAGCCCATCGTTATGCTGCCGAAGGGCGAGCCAGACATCCGCCATCAGATCCGCGTGTATCAGATCCTGAAGTAGCGGCCACGGAGGTACAAATGGGCGACCAGGCGTTTCAGGACCAGCTCGAGGGCAACTTCTGCTGGGGATGCGGCCCGACCGTCGAGGGTGGGTTGCGCATCAAGAGCTTCTGGGCTGGAGACGAGACGGTGAGCGACTGGACGCCGCGTCCCGAGTTCGCGGCGGGGCCGAAGGGCGTGCTGTTCGGCGGCACCATCGCCAGCCTCATGGATTGCCACGGCATCTGGACCGCCATCGCCGACGCGTATCG
>CAZQVD010000148.1:0-5651 GCA_964596665.1 uncultured Dehalococcoidia bacterium | reverse complement strand
CGACGACGGCCAGATGTACGCGGCGCTCCTGGAATTCGCGCAGCATCTCATCGACTCGTTTGCTCATGGCAGCTCCGCTGACCTCGAAGGCGCTACCGCACCCGACTCCGGTGTCGCAACGGTTACGCTTACTCACGCAGGCGTCGCAGCAGGCGTGTACAGCATCGAGGCAACGGGCAGCTCCGGTGGCAAGGCGAGCGCCGCGCTTGTGGTCAGCGCAGGCAAGTAAGCGCAGATCCTACAAGAGTCAAGGCAAGAGAGGAGCCCCACGTCTTGGGGCTCCTCTCTTCTTGCTTATGTGCGCCGCGGCCGCCAACGCGCGTGGGCCATCTACCGCAGGGGTCAAGATTCAGGCGTAGGCCCGGTTGCGGCCTCTGTGGGTTCGGGTACACGCTCGACTCTCACCTTCTTGATACGGCGCCCCACGGTGTTCACCACCTGAAGGTTGAGACTTGCACTTGCCACCAGATCACCCGCGGCCGGCATCCGGCCCAACTTGCTGAACAGATACCCACCAAGCGTGTCGAACCCATCAGGGCTGATGGTTGATCCGAATTCTTCGTTGAAGCGGTCGATGTGCATGCGGGCATCCACAACCGCCTCTCCCGCGGCGCCCCATTCGATCGATTGCTCCTCCACGTCGAACTCATCTTCGATCTCGCCCACGATCTCCTCGAGTAGATCCTCGATGGTCACAATCCCTGCGACGCCTCCGTACTCGTCGACGACGACGGCCAGATGTACGCGGCGCTCCTGGAATTCGCGCAGCATCTCATCGACCCGTTTGCTCTCGGGCACGAAGAAGCACGGCCGCGCGAGGTCGCGCAGGCCACCCAATGCCGCCCCGCCCTTCGCAGTGGCCACCAGCAGATCGCGGCTGTAGAGAATACCAACGATGTTGTCAGGGCTTTCCTCATACAGCGGCAGCCGGCTGTGACCGCTATCCACCAGCAGGGGAACAGCATCGTCCAGGGTCGTGCTCACGTCCAGGCTGACCATGTCCACGCGAGGGACCATGATCTCGCGCACAGGCGTCTCGTCGAGGTGGAGAATCGCGTGGATCATGGCACGCTCATGGTGCTCGAGCGGCTCATCCGCGATTTCCTCCTCCACCGGCAACGCTGGCTCGGAACCTTCGCCGCCAGCCGCCAAGCCATTCGTCGGCCCATTCGCCTCAGGCTCTGGCCGGGCCAGGAGCAGACCGCTCCGGGTCATGCGCTCGAAAGGCAGCAGCGGCCAAAGTAGCATCTGGGTCATCACGCCCCAGACCACCAGCCGAGCGACCGGCAGACGCTTTATGGAGCGCCGAACCAGGGGGGAAAGGAGGAGCAGGAGCAACCAGCCAGCCAACAGCACACCCGCGGCCAGCCACCAGCCGAGGCTGGTGCTGCGGAGCAGCAGACCCAGGCCGAGTGCTGAGCCAGTTCCCATGCTCAGCAGGGTGAGCATCCATACGAGGCTGTCGTATTCACTGCGGGATGTGCGCAGCCGCCGAATCGCAGCTTCCCTGAGCCCTCGCTCCCCGAGCGACTCCCGCACGTGGCTTCTCCTCAGCAGGGGAAGCGCCTCGTCGGCGCCGCGCAGACCCAAGAAGGCCAGCACTGAGCCGGCGAGGGAAACCGCTAACAACGTACTACCGCTATCCAAGGGAATCCTCCCCTCGTTCCATGTTCTATCGATCTCCGCGGTCGCCACGCGACCGCCGCGGCACCACCGGATTCATGGGGCGCGCCGGGACACCGATCACTCGATCACCCGGCGGCACGTCATGGGTAACCACCGACCCCGCCCCGGTCACCGCGCCCGCGCCAATCTGGATCGGCGCCACCAGCAGGCTGTTGCTTCCGATGAACGCGTCATCGCCAATCACCGTGACGTGCTTCGAAGTGCCGTCGTAGTTGCACGTTACCGTCCCGGCGCCGATGTTCGCCCTGGCGCCGACCACTGCGTCCCCGACGTAGCTGAAGTGGCCCACATGCGCGTCGCGCCCGATGCGCGCCGCCTTGATCTCGGCGTGCGTACCCACAAACACTCCGCTCTCCAGGTAGGACGCGGGCCGCACGTGGGAGTAGTGCCCCACGTGCACGTCCTGCTCGAGCACGGCGGATACGAGCACGGCGGAGCCGATGGTGCATCGGTCACCCACCGTGCAATCGATCACTTGGGCATTGGGGCCCACGGTCGACCCGAATCCGATCCGCGTGGTTCCTCGGATTGCGGTATTGGGATGAACCGTCACGTCTTCGGCGAGTTCGACGGTGGCGTCCAAGTACACGGTCGCCGGATCGATCAGCGTGGCGCCAGCATCCATCGCAGCGTTGCGCAGCCGCGTCTGCATCGCCTGCTCGGCACGGGCGAGGTGCCGGCGGGTGTTCACGCCGATGGCCTCATCGACCGCGTCAACCGAGAGGGACTCAACGCGCTGCCCATCCGCCACGGCCATGGCAACGAGGTCGGTGACGTAGTATTCGCCGGACTCGCGGCGCGGGAGATCCGAGAGGGCGCCGCGCAGCCAGCCCGTGTCTAACGCATACATCCCGACGTTCACGTCGACGGTGCTTGCTTCCGTCGCGGTTGCTTCGCGCGCTTCCACGATGGCGATGGGTTTGCCTCGCGCACCGCGCTGGAGCCGGCCGAAATCCGCGGCCTCAGCCGTAGGGAGGGTCGCCGTCACCAGCGTCAGTGCCGCGCTCCGCTCTAGATGTAGCGCTACGAGGCGGGCGATGGTCCCTTCGCCGACCAACGGCAGGTCTCCGTTAGTCAGCAGCACCTGGCGCGTGGCAAAGGGCACGCGGTCGATGGCGACGGCCAGCGCATTTCCTGTTCCGAGGGGGTCCGGCTGCTCGACGAATTCCACGTCGTCGCCCAGCGCGTCTGCAATGGCGTCACGCGCGTCGGGTGAGGTGACGACGATTAGCGGGGCCGGCTCAATCCGCTTAACCAAGCGAACGGTGTGGCCAATCATGGGCACTCCCGCCACCGGGTGCAACACCTTCGGCAGGGCCGAGCGCATGCGCTCTCCCTTACCCGCGCCCATTACGATGGCTGTCCAGCCGTCCATTCTCTCGCTGATGCGCCCGCGTCAGGGGGATCAAGCTCGTCTTGATCGCTCCCCAAAAACACTGTGAAAAAATACGGCGGGTTCGCTCAGGCGGCCGGCCCACGCCGGCACCCTTGCCACCCACCGTCTCACAGATCCGTCGGGATTCGCACCTTACGACGATACTACGAGAGCATTTGAAACAGTGTCAAGGATGCCAGCACTCAATCCCGCCATAGCAACATGTGTGCCCGATGCGAGTGGCGACTGAGAGCGATTGCGATCAGAGGACCGGGGCATCCACGATGCTTATGCTATCCTCTATCCCTTCCGGAGAGATGGCTGAGCGGACGAAGGCGGCGGTCTCGAAAACCGTTGTAGGGGGTAACCTCTACCGTGGGTTCGAATCCCACTCTCTCCGCCAGTTACCTTATGACGGCCTGCTCCCCGGCAGGTCGTTGCTATTTTCACGAGGCCTTCGTTACTGCTGATTAGCCGGAGTTGTGAGAATGCATTCGATTTAGGGGCCAAGTCGGTTGGCTCCAGGTGATCGGCGCCAAGTCAACCATAAGGAGGTCATATGATTACTCTGGAAATAGGGAGCCCAGCGCCGGAGTTTACCCTCAGCGATTGCTACGACAACACTATTTCTCTTGGTGAACTACGGGGAAAGAAGGTGCTGTTGTATTTCTATACCAGCTCCGGCGGCGGCAACTGAACCCGTATGGCTCTCGGGTACCGTGAGCATGCAGACCAGCTGGCTGCCAAGAATCTGGTGGTCTACGGGGTGAACAATAAGGACGCAGAAAGTGCCCGGAAGTGGATAGAAAAGGAACAATTACCTTTTGTTGTGCTTTTAGATCCAGATCGAAGGATGGGGATCGCTTATGGCATATCCGATGGGTCCACCGACCGATATGTTGCCAATAACGCTGAAGGCCGCCGTCCAGCTGTGGTAATCGACGAAGCAGGGAGGATTGCAGCTTGGGAGCCGGATATGAACAACGTGGATCAGATCGGCGCTCTGCTATCCCGACTTTGAATAACTGATCCTCTATCCCCGATGTTCTTGCAATAGCGACCGTGTAACTGTTAATCACTCCAATACTGGGGGGCACGGAGGCCTCGATTTTCAGTGGGCAGGAAACCCAGCAATCGTGGCGCTAGCCTCCGGCCAAATTGTCGACTTGGTGGCGCATCAGCACCAGAGCACCAAAGTAAATGGCTACCATCTTTCGGTCATTACGGACAAATACATTGTCGATTACACTCAGCTAGGAGAAGTGAATCCTGCATTGAAGCCCGGGATGTAGTGGAGATGGGTGATTTCCTGGGCCACCCATCCCCTGTCAAACTAGGGCATAACACTCGCATGATTCACTGGGATTTCGGTACTTACGATATTCTTGGTAAGCCTCACACGACCCCAGAGGGATTGAACCTAAGGACAAGTACCAATCGATTGTGCCCTTTGAAATTCCTCGAGCCGAAGGCGTTACTCTTTTTAGAGGAGATTTGGAAGGACGCCTGGTGGGAGTACAGAGAGCGTTTCCCGCTATTGTGCAATCCTCCATGGAATTATTAGGTGCTTTCACTTTCCCACGATTGCTATGCGTGTTCGTTTCACCAGGTGCTGCCCCTCGCGCTTGGACCCGCGGTTGAAGTTGTCATGAACGTTGGGTAGGCATACTGTGACGCACCTGCGGCTTTCAAGCGCGGCCCGCAGTAGCAGCCTTTGATAGAGGAGGAGCGATGACCACGGCGAACAGGATGAAGCTTGAAGTGTCGGTTGGTTACGCGTCCATGACCTACGAGATCGTGCGCCCTTTGATGGACGGGCGCGTGGGGATCGAGGGCATCGAGCTCGACCCCGTGGAGGAGCTGGGCCCGACGCCGACCGGCGACTCGCGAATGAAGACGGGAGACTTCGGCATCTGCGACCTGAACATGGGCTACTGGCTGGCGGCCATCGATCAGGGCTGGGATATCGCAGGGCTGCCCATCTTCGTGAAGCGCAAGAGCGCGTACTGGTTCATGGTAGTGCGCAACGACCGCGGCATCGCCGGTCCGAAGGACCTCGAGGGCAAGCGCATCGCGACGCGGTCATTCCGGTCAGCCATCGTCACGTGGTGCCGAGGGTTGCTCCGGAACCGGCATGGCGTTGACCCCACGACGATGCGGTGGCTCGTCACGGACGCTGAGGGCTACTTCCCAATCTACGACAAATCGGCGCAAGTGGAGGTGGTCCAGGATGGGCGCACCAGCGTGAAGGATCAGCTCACCCGTTTGCTGGACGGTGAGGTGGACGCTTTCCTGGGAGACATATCGGACCCGGAGTTGTTCGGCTGGGTACAATCGGATCCGCGCATTCGATACCTCTTCCCGGATTACATCGATGAGGACTTCCGCCTGTGGCGCGAGACAGGCATCTTCACGCCGGTGCATATGATTGTCCTCAGTGGCAAGCTCGACCGAGAGCACCCTGACCTGGCCAGCCGCATCTATGACGGGTTCGCGCGATCGAAGGACGCGGCGTACTTCGATCTGCTACGAGACCGCGCCGGGTTCTCGGTGATGTACTTGCGCGAGCACGTGGCGGCGCAGTTCAAGA
>CAZQVD010000147.1:0-5671 GCA_964596665.1 uncultured Dehalococcoidia bacterium | reverse complement strand
TAAGGATTGACAATATTGCCTAGTGACTTCGACATCTTCTTCCCGTCGCCATCCACAATGTGACTTAAGCAGACACAATTTCGATAGGCGACGCTGTCAGATACCAGCGTCGCGATGGCGTGGAGGCTGTAGAACCAGCCGCGGGTCTGGTCGACGGCCTCAGTGATGAAGTCGGCGGGGTATAGCGGACTCGCGATCAGGTCGTTGGCCGACTCAAGCGTGAGCGTCTCCCCGCCCGGGCCTTGCGTGCTCACGGGATACGCCCACTGGGCGAAGGGCATGGTGCCCGAGTCGTACCAGGCATCGGCCACCTCGGGCACGCGCTTCATCACCCCATCGCACTCGGTGCACGTGAGCTCAATGCGGTCTACGAAGGGGCGGTGGAGATCCAGGCCGTCGAGTAGCGGACGGGTCGCATCGGTGACGCGCCCGGCCAGGTCCGCGGTCCCGCCGACACAATGCGTTGCCTCGCACGACTCGCATCGCCAGATGGGGATCGGCGTGCCCCAGTAGCGCTCGCGGGAGACGGCCCAGTCGATGTTATTGCGGAGCCACTCGCCGAAGCGCCCCTCCTTGATGTGGGCCGGATACCAGTTGATCCTCTGATTGCCCGCCACCATCTGGTCCTTCACGGCGGTGGTGCGGATGTACCAGGAGGCCTTGGCGTAGTAGAGCAGCGGAGTGCCACACCGCCAGCAGAATGGATAGGTGTGGTGATGCGTCTCACTGCGTAACAGCAAGCCGCGCTCATCCAGGTCGCGGGTGATGTCGCGGTCGGCCTGTTTGACGAACGTGCCCGCACCGGGGAAGTCGCCCTGGAGCACACCGCGCAGATCGACGGTATGCACGGTGGGAAAGTCGTGCGCCTTGCCCAGGTCGGCGTCTTCGGCGCCGTAGGCCGGTGCCGTGTGCACGATGCCGGTGCCGTCGGCGGTGGTGACGTAGCCGGCAGACAGCACGCGATGGTCGTGGGAGACAAGCTCGGGCCCGACGTACGGCGGATCGTAGAGGATGCCCACGAGCTCTTCGCCGGTGAATGTCTCGAGGGTACGCCAACCCTCGCCCAGCACGCGCTCGCTGAGGCTGGCCGCGAGCACGACACGCTCCTGGCCTTCCGCAGACTCGACGAGGGCGTAACTCTCGGCCGGACCGACGGCGAGCGCCATGTTGGCGGTAAGCGTCCACGGAGTCGTGGTCCATGCCATGAACGACGGCTTCAGCGCCGACCACGCGCCACCGGCATAGCCAAGCCTCGCGAGCACGCCGGCGTCCGCACCATGATCGGCAGATTGCACGTCCTTCAGCGGGAAACGGACGTAGACGGACGGGTCGGGCGTGTTCTCCTGGTAGCCGAGCGCCACCTCGTGGGACGACAGGCTCGTGACACAGCGCGGGCAGTGCGGCGTCACCTTGTACCCCTCGTAGATCAGCCCTCTGTCCCAGAGCTGCTTGAGCACCCACCAGCCGGTCTCGATGTAGCTGTTCTCGTACGTGACGTACGCGTGATCCATGTCCAGCCACACGCCGGCACGCTCGGTCATGGCCTCCCAGTCCTTGACGTACCGGAATACGCTTTCGCGGCACCGTCGGTTGAACTCCTCGACGCCAAACTCCTCGATCTCCTGCTTGGTGGTGAAGCCGAGCTCCTTCTCTATCTCGAGTTCGACGGGGAGGCCATGAGTGTCCCATCCGCCCCTGCGCAGGGGGCGGAAGCCCTTCATGGTCTGGAAACGGAGGATGACGTCCTTGAAGGATCGCGACAGCACGTGGTGGATGCCGGGGCTGCCGTTGGCGGTCGGCGGCCCTTCGTAGAAGACGAACATGGGCGCATCGGCCCGCACCCGCTCCACCTCGTGAAAGGTGTCTGCGTTGCGCCAATGCTGCAGGACGGCCTCCTCCAGCTGGGGAAAGTCGACCTTGCTGCCTACCGGATCGAAACGTCGCTTCTCTTCTACCATTCGCTCCTCACCTGCCTGGCGGGGGCAACAAAAAAACCCGTCCGCATCGGCGGACGGGCATACACCCGCGGTACCACCACCATTCCCCCGGCTGGCGGGGGCTCTCGCTGGGCCGCGTAACGGGCGGCTGGTCCGGCCAAGCCTACCCGCCTCCTTACCGCGTTCGGGGGGCGTTCGGTTGGCAGCTCGAGAGGGATGCTTGCGGGCTCCGCACACCGGGCTCACACCATCTCCCCGGCTCGCTGGGCGCATCGTGACCGCTGGCGTGTCTCCGTCGTAGCCTGTCGGACGATAGTAGCGCAGGGCGCGCCTGATTGTCTAACTGTGCGCCTGTCGGGTTTGACTATGCGCCTACGCTTCGATACGGATCCGGGCTAAAAATCGCGGCTTTCGCCGCTCCGGCTTAGCGAAAACGTGCAGCGACCCGCCAGCGCAGGGCGACGTCCATGGGCAGGAGGGTGGGCATGTCTGGCCGCCATCGCCGAGCGGCAGCGAGTGCTGCCTAGCGGCGGCGGCGCCGGCGGGTGGGACGACCGCTGCGTCGCGCGGGTGCGGGGTCTTGCTCCTGTAGTACCACAGGACCTTGCTGCGATGGGGGAGAGGGCTCGGCCCAGCGTGGCTCCTGCGAGAGGGACCTGCGCAGCCGCACAAGGGCCACGACGAACCCGAACTGCAAGCCGACAAGCGCGAACCAGCGCACCGCGTGCTCGGCGACCTGGACGAGCGACAGCTCACCGCTGAGGAGCGGATCCTCCCAGCTCGCGAAGACGCCGTGGGCGAGGGTGAGTGCGACGATCGAGACCACAACCCGCGTGGTGTGCTCCGGCGGCGCCTCCACGAGGCGGCGTGCGAGGAAGGCAAGCAAGCCAAGCTCGAGCAGCATGCGGGTCGCGGCGATGAGGGTTAGCCAGCTCGCGCCGGCCACGGCGTGCGCCGACGCCTGCTCGAACACGGGGAACCTCGCCGCCTGGGTCATGATGAAGAAGGCGACGAGCACGATGGCCAGGTGTGCGCCGCGAGCTGCCACGAGCATAGCGAAGGCGAGCACCATCGCGAAGATCAGGACGTAGGCGACGATGAGCGCGATGCCGACCGTGGCATCCGGCGTACCGGCCACGAAGCCGGTGGTGAGGAGAACCAGCGCGCCCTGTCCTGCAGGCACCCAGGTAAGCATGCCCAAAGGCAGCCGCCGGCCGAGCGCGAAGATGGTCAGGCCGACGGTGCCGACCAGAAGCATCAAGCCGATGGGCGTGAGCGTTCCCAGCACGCCGGGAAGGCCCCAGACTCGCCAGGGCCACGCGATGAGTGATGCGCCTGCGAGGAGCACGTACGGGAGGGCCAGCACCGGAAGCAGACGCTCCCTGGAGAGTCGGAGCACCGGACGGCTCGCTGGCTGCGCGCTCACGGGGCCTCGATCACTCGCGGTCGTCGCTCCGGACCGGTGGACGCCTGCGCCTTCCGCCACCCGACCCTGGCGACTGCCGTGGTCCTGGCTGGCCCGTCGGGGTTATAGTGACGCGCCGCTGGCTCCCTTCGCCGGAGCTTGCCGTCGTGACGCCGGAGTTGTCGGCCAGGGTCACGTGGATGATCCTGCGATCGCCTGCCGGCATGGCGTCGAGCGTAACCGGGTCCCCATCAGCAATAGCACGCTGGGCCGTGCGATTCGCGATGGTCTCCAGCTGGCCCTGACGACGCTCGCGATAGCTCTCCACGTCGACGACAACGCGTGTCGGCTGATCCTCGTGGCGGCTCAAGACGACGTTGGCGAGGAACTGCAAAGCACGAAGCGTTTCGCCGCGCCTGCCGATCACCAGGCCGGCGTCCTCACCCTGGATGTCGATCACCGCCGGGTCGTCCGGGCCCGTCCCTGTGCTGCGGATGGTAGGCGTTGCCTCGACGAGCATGCCGCGTAACAAGTTGCCCACGACGCCCAGGGCAATGCTGGCGCTGCTGCCGGACTCCCCGAGTAACCGAACGCGAACCGTCGCCGGCTCGGCTCCGATTCCGAGGATGCCGGCGCGTCCTCTGCTAACGACGTCTACCTCGATTTCGTCGCGGTCGACGCCGAGCTCGAGGGTCGCTAGCTCGATCGCTTCTTCCACCGTCTTGGCCGTCCGTACGATGCTCTGGTCGTCCATCGTCGACTAGCTCCTTGTCCGGTAGTGAACCGGGAAGCTGCGGACCCAGGCGAGAGCGTCCGCTGGGCGCTGGCGCCGTGGTGGGTTTCAAAGCCCCCCAACCGGTAATGAAATACTGCATCACGATCCCGATGGCGTTCGAAGCCACCCAGTAGATGACGAGTCCGATCGGAAAGAAAAGGCTGAACATGCCGAACATGACCGGGAACATGAGGGTCATCATCCGCTGCTGACTGATCTGCGCAGGGTCGGACGAGGGCACCTGCGTCATCTTTTGCTGCACGTACATGCTGATGCCGGAGAATCCGACCAGGGCGAAGCCGATGACGCTGCCCGACCTCACCGGATCCAGGGCGAGGTCCATGCCCAAGAAGTGCCGGTTCACCGGAACCACAGAGTCGAGGCTCGGCAGGAAGCTGTAAAGCTTGCTCGACAGGCCAGCCAGGTTCTCGGGCGTGAAAGGCAATACGTTGTTGATCGCCCAGAACAAGCCGATGAAGACCGGCATCTGGATCACCAGCGGTCCTAGGCAGCCGACCGGGTTGACGCCCTGTTCTTTGTACAGGGACATGACCTGGCGGCCGCGTTCCTGCGGGTTGTTCTTGTACTTCTCGTTGACCGCCTTGATGAGCGGCTGCAGCTCCTGCATCTTGCGGGTGGATCGCAGCTGCCGGACGACGAGGGGGTACGTGAGCCCCCTGACCACGACAGTGAACGCGATGATCGCGAGGCCCAAGTTGCCCGCCAGCATAACGTACAACAGCAGGAGGCTGTTGGTCATGGGCTTGGTGATGATCTCGTTCCAGAGGAGTCCGAAAAACTCCATCATGCACCTAGTCGATATCGTCCAGGTCCCGCTCCCATTCGTCATCGAGGAAGCGGTCCGATACACGGAAAGCGCTGACGCCCTCGTCCAGGGCGTGCACGTACACGATGTCGCCGACGGCGACGAGCGGCGCTCGCACCTTGTCGCCGACGCTGATGCTATGCAGCTGATCCCCATTGCGGTCGAGCAGGCGGACCGCGCCGCTGTCGGATGCAACGACCACGCGCCCGTCAACTATGACGGGTGTGGAAAGGATGGGGTCGTTGTCGTCGAACTCAGCCGCCGTGATTGGTGACCTGGAGCGGATGTCGTAGATATACAGCCGACCGTCGAGGTTGGGTGCGTATATACGCGAGCCGTCGGTGGCCGCGCCCGCCCAGAACCAACTCTCGGCCGTTAGCAGCACTCGTGGTTGGCCGTTTGAGCGCGCGATGACGTAGAACGTGCGGTCGAATGCGCCGACGTACAAGTCGTCTCCCACAATCACCGGAGAGGCAGCCACGCCTCCGCCGAGCTCGGCAGGCCGGTCCCACCGAGAGACGCAATCGTCGATCGACACAGCATGCACCTGGTGGTTGTGGTCACCGAAGTAAGCGATTCCTTCGACCACGTTCGGCGTGGTCCACACCTGACCGATGCCCGGGAGTCCCTCTCCTGGATAGCGGCAATGCTCACGCAGGGAAAGCGCATCCAAGACGTAGAGCCGGCCCACGTCGGAGTCCTCGGAGGCGGCGACCACGAGCCGCAGA
>CAZQVD010000146.1:0-5673 GCA_964596665.1 uncultured Dehalococcoidia bacterium | reverse complement strand
GGACTTAATCGCGAGGATGCGGTCCTGGTTGTTGGCAACGATCTCCCGGAACTCTCTGAGATCAACGTCCTTGTTGGTGTGGGCTCGGTTCCCCAGGTCCTCGCGCGTGCCGACGAGTATTCCAACCGGGTTGTCGTGCAGGAAGCTGTACACCTCGGTCTTAGACTGGCCTTCCCAGTAGTGGCGGTAGTCCTCGTAGGTCCACACGCCGGCGCCGCCGGCATCGATCATGGTCGTGACGCCGTGAAGCACGCCGATGGTGTCGGGATCCGAGAAGGCGAGGTTGCTATACACATGCACGTGCATATCGAACCACCCGGCGCTGAGGTAGCTGCCGCGTGCTTCGATCACCCGGGTGCATTCCGATGCATCGACGTGGTCGCCGACCCCAGCAAGCTTGCCCGCCGTGACACCAACCGACGCGACCCGGTTTATGCCGCCGGCAGGGTCGATAACGTGGGCACCGGTGATGACGAGGTCGTAGGGCATACGTTCCCCTCCTTGAGGGCTATACCTGTATGGCTGAGGGCGCCATGTTACCACGCGCGCCTCGGTTGACCAGAAACCCGCGCAGCAGGCGATAGACTGGAAAATCGTTATTTCGTGCCTTGACATGACCTGCTTCGTCTGCTAACAAAGTTCGTGCGCACACACGAGAGGGTTCGGAGGCGGACATGCTCACCAAAGAGCAGAACGAGCGGATCACCCAGACGGGGCCGGATACGCCTATGGGCCAGCTGCTTCGGCGATATTGGCACCCCATCGCGCCAAGCGCCGAGCTCACCGAGGAGAACCCCACCAAGGAGGTTCGGCTGCTCTCGGAGGATCTCGTGTTGTTCCGCAGCGCGCGCGGCGAGATTGGTCTGATCGAGCCGTCGTGCCCGCATCGCAAGGCGAATCTTTCGTACGGTGTGCCAGAGCCTGAAGGCATCCGGTGCGCTTACCACGGTTGGCTCTTCGATGTGAACGGCAACTGCGTCGACCAACCGTCGGAGCCGGTGGGCAGCCGCTTCAAGGAGAAGGTGCACATCAAGGCGTACCCCGTGCAGGAGCTGGCGGGCTTGATCTTCGCCTATCTCGGCCCTGCGCCGGTACCGATCCTGCCCAAGTGGGACGCACTCACGTGGGATGAAGCGTGGCGCGACATGTACTATTGCGTCCTGCCATGCAACTGGGTGCAATGCCAAGAGAACTCGTTGGACCCCGTCCATTTCGAGTGGTTACACCGATATTGGGGCTCTTGGATAATGAGGCGAACCGTTCCTGCGGAACAGCGGGAGGTGTGGAATCGGCAGACGTTCCCACGAGGCAGGCACCAGCTCAAAGTCGGCTTCGAGCAGTTCAAGTACGGCATCATCAAGCGCCGCCTGATGGTCGGCGAGACCGAGGACGACGAATGGTGGCGGATCGGCCACCCCATCCTGTTCCCCAATACGCTGCGCGTAGGGGAGGCGCACCCAACCGAGGTTGGCCACCTGCACGCATTCCAGTTCCGAGTGCCGATCGACGACACCCACACCCTCCACATCGTGCATCGCAACTTCCTGCCTAGGCCCGGCGACGCATACCCCAAGCAGGACGTGGTTCCTTGGGAAGAGCGGCCTACCTTCGACGACGAGGGTCGCCCTGGCAGCAGCTGGGTTGTAGGTCAGGACCAGTCCGCCTGGATCACACAAGGGCCCATCTCCGATCGATCCACCGAAGCGCTCGGTGTCACCGACGTTGGGCTGATCATGTTCCGCAGAATGATTGAGGAACAGATCCAGATCGTTGAAGACGGAGGAGACCCTATCAACGTGCATCGCGTTGACGAGGGCCCAATTCCGCTGCCTCAAGAGCACTCATACTGGCCTGGCGAGACGGTGACTGGCGGGCCGTACAAGCACCACCAGGTTCGAGAGCCGGACGTCGTAGCCATTCTCTCCGACGAACCTAACGTCACGGTGTAGACCGAGGAGACATCCATGCTCAGCCAAGAGGCCAACGACCGGATCACGAGAGTGGGCCCCGGCACGCCTATGGGGGAGCTCATGCGCCGCTACTGGCACCCCATCGCAGCGAGTGCCGACCTCAACGAGGAGGCACCCACCAAGGAGGTTCGGCTGCTCGGCGAGGACATGGTGCTCTATCGCGACGCCAAGGGCCACCTCGGCTGTATCGAGCCGAGCTGTGCGCACCGCAAGGCGAACCTTTCCTACGGTATCCCCGAAGAAAACGGCATCCGATGCGCGTACCACGGTTGGGTTTTCGACGAGACCGGGCAGTGCGTTGACCAGCCATCTGAGCCTGAGGGCAGCCGCTTCAAGGACAAGGTCAAACTGAAAGCCTACCCAGTGGAAGAGCTCGGCGGCATCATCTTTATGTACATGGGCCCGCAGCCGGCTCCGCTGCTGCCTCGGTGGGACATCCTCCTGTGGGACAACGTCACGCGGGACATGAGCAGCGTGGTGCTGCCCTGCAATTGGCTCCAATGCATGGACAACTCGCTGGACCCGGTCCACTTCCAGTGGCTGCACCGGTACTGGGGAACGTGGAACGTCCAACGGAAGAGGGCTCCAGAAGACCGAGAGGATTTCGACCGCGGCACCATGAGCCGGGGCCGCGAGCACGTGAAGGTTGGATTCGACCGATTCGAGTACGGCATCGTGAAGCGCAGGCTCCTCAAAGGCGAATCCGAGGAAGACCAGTGGTGGAGGATCGGGCACCCGATCTTGTTTCCAAACATCCTCCGCGTGGCCCAAGACGAGTGGCACTCCTTCCAGTACCGCGTACCCATCGACGACACCCACACTTGGCACTTGCTCTACACGGTTCGCCTGCCCGCCACGGGGACTGAGGCGCCGGTCCAGGACGTGATCCCCTACCAGATACGTCAGCTCTACGACGAGCATGGCCGGCTCAACAACACGATCATCCCGTCACAGGACGAGGCC
The DNA here is from genome assembly GCA_964596665.1 of uncultured Dehalococcoidia bacterium. GTDB lineage: Bacteria > Chloroflexota > Dehalococcoidia > Lucifugimonadales > Australimonadaceae > CAZQVD01. The sequence goes on along the minus strand of CAZQVD010000146.1, from coordinate 2,740 downwards.
GCCTGGGTGATGCAGGGGCCCATCTGCGATCGGACCACCGAGTCGCTCGGGGTGACCGACATTGGCATCATCATGTACCGCAAGCTCATCGAGGAGCAGCTGCAAATCGTGGCGGACGGCGGCGAGCCGATGAACGTCCACCGCGACCCCGAGAAGAACGAAGGCATGTTGCTCGCAACCGAGCACACCTATTACCCGGGCTACGCGGAGACGGGAGGTCCGTTCAGGGACCGACCTTTGGTGCCACCTCAGGTAGAAGCGAGCATGATCTAGCCAGCCCAGGCGACCAACGGAGGGCGACGTGCTGACTGCTGATCAGAACACGCGATTGACACAGACGAGCGCGAGCACGCCCATGGGCGAACTGCTACGGCGCTATTGGCACCCGGTGGCCGCGAGCGACCAGCTCGACGATGAGAACCCCACGAGAGAGGTTCGGATCCTGTCCGAGGATCTGGTGCTCTTCCGCAGCGCAAGCGGCGAGATAGGCCTGATCGAACCCTCCTGCCCTCACCGTAAGGCGAATCTGTCGTACGGGATACCGGAGCCTGAGGGGATCCGCTGCGCTTATCACGGTTGGCTCTTCGACGTGAACGGCAATTGCCTCGACCAGCCCTCAGAGCCAGTGGGCAGCCGCTTCAAGGACAAGGTAAACCTCAGGTCCTACCCAACCCAGGAGCTAGGCGGCTTGATCTTCGCCTCTATGGGCCCTGCGCCCGCACCGGTTCTGCCCAAGTGGGACCTCTTCATGTGGGACAACGTGAAGCGGTACGTGAACTGGGCGATGCTGCCTTGCAATTGGCTTCAATGCATGGACAACTCGCTCGACCCGGTCCACTTCCAATGGCTGCACAATTACTGGGGCTCTTACGTCCTGGGCCGAGACAAGCCCCCCGAGGAACGAGCCGCCTGGCGCGCGAACATGGGCACGCGCGGACGCCACGAGCTGAAGGTAGGCTTCGACCGCTTTGACTACGGCGTAATCAAACGCAGGCTGATGGTCGGCGACACGGAGGATGACGAGTGGTGGCGCATCGGCCACCCGGTGCTTTTCCCTAACATCCTGCGCGTTGGCCAACGACGTAACCACGCATTCCAGATGCGCACCCCCGTTGACGACACCCATACGCTGCACGTCCTGTACCGCGTGGAGGTCCCGCCGATCGGCGAGGACGCACCCCCGCAGGACGGCGTGCCGTCGACCGAGCTCAACATCTACGACGACAAGGGCCGCGTCCGCGCCGACTACGTGGTAGGCCAGGATCAGGCCGCGTGGATCATCCAAGGCGCCATCACCGACCGTACGACCGAGGCCTTGGGCGTGACAGACGTCGGCATCATCATGTACCGCAAGATCCTCGAGGAGCAGCTGCTCCTCGTCGAGGATGGCGGCGACCCCCTCAACGTCCACCGCGAGGACAAAGGCGTCATCTTCTTGCCACAGGAGCACTCGTTCTATCCCGGCTACACGGAAACAGGCGGACCGTTCCGTGACAAGCCCCTCCTTCCTCCGGAAGTCGAGACGAAGCTGGCAGATGAAATCATGGTCAATCTCACTGATTAGCACACGTTGGAACCGAACGAAAGAAAAAGAAGAGGCCCCTGCGACGCAGGGGCCTCTTCTTTCGTTTCAGGAAGCAGGAGGCCCCTAGAACTCGGCGTCGTACTCCTCCGGCATGGGTACTTGGTGGGTGAGCCGTATCTCTTTGCGGTCCCTCGATGACTCCATGATGCCGGTGATGACCTCCAGCGTGCCCATGCCCCACTCGCCGTTGTGGTATACCGGCGCGCCGTTCATGATGGCGTTGTAGAGCTCGAGGAGGTCCTCGATGCCGGCCCGGTACCGCACATCGCCCAGGTCGCGGTCCTCTCTGCCTGCGTCGGTGTACACGTACAGCCCGTACTCCGATTGCCGTATGTCGCCCCGCTCACAGGTCGCGATGAGGATACCCAGGTTCGAAGGGATCCAGGGCTTTCGCGCCGTGGGCTGCTCTCGCCACGTCGTACGCTCGTGCTCGCTGCCGATGCGCAGGCTTGCCTTGGCTGCAAACTCGTCACGCGTGCCGGCTTGAATCTCCTTGCGCACGGCGATCCGCTGCTCCGGCGTATAGCGCTCTAGGATGCCCCTCTCGTCGCCCCAGGGCACCAACTCCGCGGTGAGCGCATAGCCGTAGCCGTTGTTCAGCATCGTGGCCGTCGCGCCATCCTCGAACTCCAGGAACGCGGAGTAGTAGCCTACCCCCTGTCTCTCCGACCACCACTTCCCCACGGTGCCGCGCAGCGTGCGAACCATGCCGCCCCCGAGCAGCCTAATGCTGTCGACCTGATGCGGGCCTTGCCGATACAGCACGCCGCCCCCCCGCGACTCGTCTAGCTCCTGGGGCTGGCGGGCCTGGAGCAACCAGTCGGGGTAGGCCCAGTTGTTGATGGCCCTCAGCGGGCCGAGTTCGCCCGAGAGGATGATGCGGCGCATCTGGATCACGGGAGGGCTGAAACCGATGGTGTGGCCACACAGCAGCTTCACGTTGTTGTCGGCCGCCGCCTTGACCATTCTCTCGGCCTCGTCCATGGACAGCGCCATGGGCTTCTCGCACACGACGTGCTTACCGGCATTCGCGGCCATGATGGTGTGCGGGCAGTGCCAGTTGTTGGGCGTAGAGACCCAGACCGCGTCCACGTTGGGATCGTTGCACAGGCCCTCGGCAGTGTCGTAGACGCGAGCTTCGGGGTAGCGCTCCTG
>CAZQVD010000145.1:0-5696 GCA_964596665.1 uncultured Dehalococcoidia bacterium | reverse complement strand
GTCCACGAAGTGCCAGTACAGGCCCATGATCTCTACATCCAGCGACCTGGCCTGCGTCACATGGCCCTTGTACGAGGCAATGATGAGGGACACCAGCCACACGACGCCCACGGCCACGTGAGCCCCGTGGAACCCGGTCATCGTGAAAAACGTGGTGCCGAATATGTTCGTTCGGGGAGTGAGGCCTTCGCGAGCAAAAATGGTGAACTCGACCATTTGGAAACCGATGAAGATCGCGCCAAGCAGAGCAGTGACCCCGAGCCACAAGCGCAAGCCCTTGAGATCGTTGCGCTGGATGGCTGCGAGCGCCAGCACCATCGCTACGCTGCTCATGAGCAGGACGAACGTGCTGATCGTGGTCACTGGTATGTCGAAGATCTCTTCGTGGGGCCCGATCCCCTTGCCGCGATTGATCAGGAATGCCGCGATCAGCGTTCCGAAGAACAGAACGTCCGAACCCAGGAACGCCCACATGAGGAGCTTCCTGTTGTTCAGACCGGTGGAGGTCCGGTGATCCGGCACGCCAGGTAGATACTGCATCTATTTCCCTTGTTTGACTCGTGTGGGTGAACCCGCTCTGGCAGGTGTCTGCGCCTAGTGGTGAGCGGGTACGCCCTCCTCAACGATGGCGGGCTCGAAGGACCAGCCGTAGATTGCGCGCAGGCCCAACAGTCCCATCGACGACATCACGGTCAGACCGGCGATGTTGTGCCCTTCCCAGATGATCAGCCCACCGGCGGCCATGGTTATGGCGAACGCCAGCACCAGCGGCCAGTACGACGGGCTCGGCATGACCGGCTCTTCGTGCGCGGGCTCTTCGGGCGGCGCGATGGCGTTGGCCTCTTCGTCCCAGAGCGGGTACAGGCTGTGGACCGTGGGCACGACGCCGAAGTTGTAGTGATGCGGCGGCGACGAGATGGCCCACTCCAGCGTGGCCGCATTCCAAGGGTTCGCGCCCGCCTCCTCACCATTCCGGACGGAGCGGATGAGGTTCACCAGCAGCACCAAGAACGAGATCCCGAGGATCACTGCGCCAAAGGATGCCATCAGGTTCAGCGTTTCCCAGCCCTGCGCCTCGGTGTACGTGTAGATTCGCCTAGGCATGCCCGTCGCTCCCACGATGAACTGCGAGATGAACGTGAGGTTGAACCCAATACTCATCACCCAGAAGTGGACCTTCCCGAGCCTCTCATCCATCATCTTGCCGGTAACCTTCGGGAACCAGTAGTAGAGCCCCGCCAGCAGGCCGTACATGCTGCCGCCGAAGAGGGTGTAGTGGAAGTGTGCAACGACGAAGTAGCTATCCTGGTGCTGCGCGTCCACCGGGACGGCGGCGTGCATGAGCCCGCTCAGGCCGCCGATCAGGAACATCATGATGAAGCCGATCGCGAACAGCATCGGCGTCTTGAACTCGAGGGACCCACCCCAAAGCGTGGCCATCCAGTTGAATACCTTCACGCCGGTCGGAACGGCGATGGCCATGGTGGTGAGGGCGAAAGCACCCGTGGCCCATGGTCCCATGGCCCCGGTGAACGTGTGATGCGCCCCCACGCCGAAGCCCATGAACGCGATGACCGCGCCGGCTGCAACCACTGTCGTGTAACCGGGCAGCGGCTTGCGTGCGAAGGTCGGCAGCACGTCGGACACGATGCCCATGGCCGGCAGGATCAGGATATATACCTCGGGGTGGCCGAAGACCCAGAACAGATGCTGCCAAATTATCGGGTCGGAGCCGGCCCCCGCAGTGTCGAAGAAGTTGAAATCAAAGAACCGGTCGAACATCAAGGCGACCAGTGCGATGGTGAATACAGGGAACGCGAAAATGATCAGGAACGCCGTGATCAGCGTCATCCAAACGAATACTGGCATGCGGAGCAGGGTCATCCCCGGCGCCCGTAGGTTCAAGATCGTCACCACGAAGTTGAAGCCGGCCGCGAGCGTCCCGGTGCCCATCACCAGCAACCCCAGCACCCAGTAATTCGTGCTGCTCGACAGCGTGTACTCGTTGGAGGTCAGTGGTGCGTACCCGAACCAGCCCACGTCCGGGAACGCGTTCATGAAGAAACTGAAGTTCATGAGCAGCGCGCCGAAGAGGTAGAGCCAATAGCTGAAGGCGTTCAACCGCGGGAATGCCACGTCCCGCGCACCGATCATCAGGGGGATGACGTAGTTAAAGGCGGCCGCTCCTGCCGGCATGATCACCATGAACACCATGGTCGTGCCGTGCATGGTGAACAGCGCGTTGAAGGTTTCTGCGCCCACGATGGTCGAGTCGGCCTGAGCCAATTGGGCCCGCATCAGCAGGGCTTCTATTCCCCCCAGGAGGAAGAAGAAAGAGGCGGTTACGCCATACAGGATGCCGATCCGCTTGTGATCGATCGTCGTCAGCCAGCTCCATATCCCGGTGGGGGCAAGGGGCCGCTCCAGTATTCCGATATTCGCTGCCATCACACTCTCTCCGCCGGAGCTATTCGCTCAGCCGTGCCACGATTACTGCAGGATCAGACTTTTCAGGTAGGCCGCTACGTCGGCGACCTGCGCGTCGGACAAGGTGTCCTTGAAGGTAGGCATGAACGCGACCCCGCCGTCGTCGGTGATCGGCTTCATCGACCGCACGTCGCTGATCCACGCCCGTAGATTCTCGTCGGTGTTGTCCAAGATCCCAGCTCCGACCGTCGAGCGATCGCCGAACAAGGTCAGATCCGGTCCGATTTTGCCTTGGGAAGCCGTCCCGGTGATCGAGTGGCACCGGCCGCAGGCGCCGGTGAGCTGGAATACCCGTTGTCCGCGAGCCTCGGCGGAGCCCGGGCTGGGCTCGGCCGGAGCCGAGTTCATCGACCGGACCCAACTTCCGAAGTCACCGAGGGAGTCCACGTGGACCCGGAAGCGCATCAGCGCATGTGCCGAGCCGCAGAACTCGGCGCACTGGCCCCAGAACTCGCCTATCTCATTGGGCGTGAATAGCTGAAGCTTGTTGGTGCGAGTGGGAATCATGTCGGTCTTGCCCACGAGCTGTGGGACCCAGAAGCTGTGGATCACGTCGTCCGACTCTAGCGTTATCGCAATCTCCCGGCCCACCGGCACGCGCAGCTCGTTCGCCGTATACAGCGACGTACCGTTGGGGCCGAGCCCTGGATACTCGAACTCGAACCACCACTGGTGCCCAGTCGCTTTGATCTCGATGGCGTTCGGCGCTGGCTCGCGGGTCGTACCGACGATCCAGAAGATCGTAGGGAACCCGATGGTCATCAGGACGAAGATGGGAGCGATCGTCCACGCGATTTCCAGCTTGCTGTTGCCGTGGATCTGGCGCGCCTTGTGCCCGGGCCTCGCCCGGAACCTAATCAGCGCGATGATCATGGTGATCGTGACCACGGCGCCTACGAAGCTCGCCGCTGCGATGACGACGATGTAGATGGTGAGAACGCTCTCTGCCTCGTTCGATCTCGGCTCGAACGTGTTCTGCGGCGAGGTGCAAGCAGCCAGGACGAGGAACAGGAGAGCCGTGAGCGCGCTGGCCAGGATGGTCGAACGGCCTTTCGAGAACGGGACCATGCGGGACGTACCTCTCGGCGGGGGTGTTAGCGGCGCTGCGCTCAGCTTGTTACGATTATCACAGGCCAATTTCGTCGTCAATGAAATGCGAGGCCGAATCGTGCTCGCGGTCGTTCGTGGTGCTACCGCGGAGCCCTTCCCACCGATGGGCGCCGGGGCGCGCGATGTTTCGACGTGTTGGCCTGGGATGGCGTCGCGGCCTCCGCGATCGCACCCACGCTGTGCTCTCCACAACGCGGCACCAGCAGGATACGCAATCGCGTGGCGTCGCCCAGTAGCCTCAAGCGCCAGGGCACCAGGGTGAGGAAATCGTCCGGATAGTCACGTGGCCAGCGGCCTACGACCGCGGATTCTCGCCTCGCCGGCACGTCAGGCTTCGCTAACCCCGAGGAACCGAAGGCAGTTCCGCCAGCCGACGGCTTCGCGCTCTGACGCCGAGAGGCCCAGTGCATCGAACTCCTCGTCTGGTGTGCTTTCCCTGGACATGAACGGATAGTCGGATCCGATGAGCACTCGGTCCACTCCCATCAGGTCGATCAGGTACCGGACCGCCCGGGTGTCGAACACCACCTCGTCATAGAACAAAGCACGCGCGTACGTGAGAGGATCATTCGGCATCGCCTCCTGCATCGCATCGTTGCCGGGCCAGAGGTGGCGGATCCGGGGCAGCAGCTCGGGGAATCCACCTGCGCCGTGACTACAGCACACCCGCAGATCGGGGCACGCTTCCAACACACCTCCGGTGAACAGCGAGGCAACGGCAAGTGTGTTCTCCACAGGGAACCCCACGGCGTTCGCGACGTAGGCCGGGCCCACCAGCCGATCCGTGAATGTCGGGTCCTGGGCGTGCATGAAGACGCAGAGGTCCTGAGCGGTCACCTCCCGCCAGAACGGGAGGAAACGCGCGTCGCCGGGGCTCACGCCGTTGACGTTGGTCGTGATCTCGACGCCGCGGAGTCCCAGCGACTTGATGGATACCAGCTCGCGCGCCGCCTCCTCCGGATCCTGCAGTGGCACCGCCCCCAGCCCGTAGAAGCGGCCCGGCTCGGCCTCGACCATCGTCGCTATTGCCTCATTCAGGAACCGCGCCAAGTCGCGCCCCGCATCGAGGCTCAGCCGATAATTCAGCAGCTGTGGCATGGGCGACAGCACCTGGCGGTCGATGCCTTGGCCGGGCAGCTCTGACATGCGGCGAGGCAGACTCCAGCACTGGTCTGTCACGGTCCGGTAGTTCCTGCCGTTGATCATCACGTTCGCCTCGCCGGGGGCGGTATGGTCCATGAACGGCCAGGCCTCGCCGATGCCCGCGGGGGCGGTGGGGAAGTGCTCCGGGACGATGTGGGTGTGCACGTCGATAATCACGGTGGCTCCTATCGAATCAGAGGCGTGGGTGAGGGCCGGCCAACGCGGAGAATAGAGGGTGGCGAGGCAGTGCGCACGCGTTGACACGCCTGGTTGCGATTGCCTATACTGAGCGGGTTCGGCGCTGGCCGACTTCAGGAGCAGATCACCCGGAGCGTCAATGGCAATCCTGATCACAAGTACCTGAGACAGAGCGAGCGCGTTAGGCTACCGATGAAGGACGGTGGCGCGTTACGCACCACCGTCCTTGCACGTTAACAAGGGAATATCGAGCGAGTACGAGCCAAGGAAGACCCTGCCCTCGGGAAGGGTCAAGCGTGTGGTCAAGTTATTAAGGGCCCACGGTGGATGCCTTGGCGTCAAGGGCCGATGAAGGGCGTAGCACGGCTGCGATAAGCCTCGGTTAGCCGCCAAGCAGGCTTAGCCGGGGATTCCCGAATCGGGAAACCGGCACCGGAGAAACCGGTGCATCCCAAGCCGAACACATAGGCTTGGGGGGGTAACCAGGGGAACTGAAACATCTCAGTACCCTGAGGAAAAGAAAGCAACCGCGATTCCCTGAGTAGTGGTGAGCGAAACGGGAACAGCCTAAACCGGCGGGGTTTAGTGGCCTGGGGGCCTATACCTCGTCGGGGTTGTACGGCGTGTCAGCAGAAGCCCCAGCGACTGCACAGAGTTACCAACCTGCACTCTAGCTGAAGGCGCCTGGAATGGACCGCCAAAGCGGGTGAAAGCCCCGTAAGCGAAAGGGATAAGGCTCCTGGTGTCTTCCTGAGTAC
>CAZQVD010000144.1:5103-5708 GCA_964596665.1 uncultured Dehalococcoidia bacterium | reverse complement strand
AGCAGCCCAAAAAGCAGATGGGAATTTTATTTCCACTTACGCGAGAGATTATCCAACCCAAGAAGACGTGGCTGAAAGTTTTCCGATGTACTATGCTCTAAGATATAAATCTTCCCGAATCCCCCAATCTCTTAAAGACATCATCATAAACACCATACCTAACAGAATAATATATTTTGATGAAAATCTTCTTCGTCTTGAACCCAAACCTCCATCGGCAGGCTGACGAGCCATTGGCACAACAGACTCAACTAGTTTTCTTTTATGTTAGGTCGCTAGTTCAAAGAAGTCTTCACATACATTACATCCAAGAAGAAACCCATGTTCTGTAATGATGGCTTCTTCCATAACTATGTATGTATCCTTATGCCCTTTAGGGCAAAGAACTATTTCTCCAATAGGCATCTTGGTTTTGTATTCCTTTTTCTTAGACACTTTCACTCTTCATTTCTTGGCTACGTTCCCACAAAGCTTCATCACGTTCGTAACACTCTTCGCAATAACATGCTGGTCTAGGGGGTCTTGCCAAACTCACTTGCCATCTGGCAACTACTAGCTATTGTCAAAAACCTCCGAGGCTATCGATACAGCCTGAGCTGAGCATG
>CAZQVD010000144.1:0-5093 GCA_964596665.1 uncultured Dehalococcoidia bacterium | reverse complement strand
CATTGGGCCAATATTGGTAGGAACAATTCAGCAGCTTTCAGGGTCGCTGACCTTGGGCCTAGCGGTCGTGGTCCCTTTGCCACTGTTCATGGCAATATGTGGCCTGATAATACCCGAGACTAGTCCATATCGGAGGAGTACAGAGGCTAGAAGCGCCACTTCGTAGCTGACGACTAGCTATTGTCAAAAACCTCCGAGGCTATCGATACAGCCTGAGCTGAGCATGGCCATCCAGCATAGAAAGCAATATGAGTTATGACTTCACCTATCTCTTCTTTAGTCAACCCATTATTCAAGCCTCTTTGAAAGTGCCCCGGTAGTTGACCGAAGCGATAGAGGGATATAAGAGACGCAATTGTGATTAAACTCCTATCCCTCTTCGATAGAAGCGGTCTCTCCCATACATCCCCATATAGTACCTCCTCTGACAATTGAACAAGTTTGGGGGCCACTTTTCTCATGTTATCTCCAGCTCTCCAGGTTACATTATCCGACGGTGTTGCCATGACTTCCTCCCTACAGTTATTTGCCTAGTCTGCATAGAACCCTCCCCATTATAACCCGTCAGGGGGATGCCGCGGAGCAGGGACGGTTGTGGATGCGTGGGGCGTGGTGCAAGGATGCATTAAGGCTTATAAGGCTATTGTGAAGAGGGCTTATTTAATGCCATATTAGTGCCTAGATTTGTTGGTCGGGGTGATTGGATTCGAACCAACGGCCCCTTGCACCCCATGCAAGTGCGCTACCGGACTGCGCCACACCCCGACCGTCAGCCAACTGTAGCACACGCCCACGACCCCGCTCAACGGTGGCCTGCGTCGCACCGCCAAGGCCGCGGCGCCATGTAGGGATGGTATAATCGGGCAGTCAGCGCCGCCTTTTGGCGAGCGCAACCATCACCCGCTAGGGAGACCCACCGTGGAAGAGCTGCGAGAACGCCTCACCCGCCTGGCCGATCATATCGCCGGGATCATGGTGCGGCTTTGACCTCCCTTCCCGCGAGGCCGAGGCACGTAGCCTCGAGGCTCTAGCCACTGAACCCGACTTCTGGAACGACCCTCTCAACGCCCAGGCCACCATGCGCAAGCTCGCCCGCCTCAACGAGACGGTCGAGCAGTGGCGGTCGCTCGATGCGAACGCCCGTGCCATCATCGAACTGATGGCACTCGCCATCGAGTCCGGCGACGCGAGCCTGCTCGACGAGCTTGCCGGGGGTGCCCAGGATTTGTTCACCGAATCCGAGGAGCGCGAGTTTGACCTCGTCCTTTCCGGTGAATTCGACGACCGAAGCGCCATCCTGGCGATCCACGCCGGGGCCGGCGGCACCGACTCGCAGGATTGGGCTCAGATGCTCATGCGCATGTATACGCGATGGGCCGAGCGCCACGGGTACAAGGCCGAGATACTCGACCTATCGACCGGCGAGGAGGCCGGCATCAAGAGCGCCACCATCGAGATCACCGGGCCCCACGCCTACGGGTACGCGAAAGCGGAGCGCGGCGTGCACCGCCTGGTGCGGCTTTCTCCCTACGACGCCGCGCATGCGCGGCACACTTCCTTCGCGCTCATCGAGGTCTTGCCGGAGGCCGAGGGCAACGTCGAGCTCCAGATCAACCCCGACGACCTGCAGATCGATACGTTCAAGGCCAGTGGCGCCGGCGGGCAGCACGTGCAGAAGAATTCGACCGCCGTCCGCATCATCCACGCCCCGAGTGGCCTGGTCGTCTCTTGCCAGAACGAACGCTCGCAGCTCCAGAACAAGGAGGCTGCGCTCAAGATCCTCCGGGCACGTCTCATGGCGATCGCCCTGCGAGAGCGCGCCGAGGAGCGCGCCAAGCTCAAGGGCAACCACGTCGCGGCGGGCTGGGGCAACCAGATCCGCAGTTACGTGCTGCACCCCTACCAGATGGTCAAGGATCATCGCACCGGTTTCGAGAGCACCAACCCGGATCTGATCCTCGATGGGGAGCTGGACGCCCTCATGCGAGCGTATCTCCTATCGAGCGTGGCTCAGGAGTAGGGAGGGTTGTACCATGGGCGTAGGCGTGCCACAGCCTTGGCTTTGGGCGTGCTGACGCCCGTGGCAGTCCCCGGGGCCCGAGTACGTGCTCCCCGAGCCGTGCGTTGAAGGCTTCGCTGTGAGCCCGCTGGAAGCCACCCCGCTGCTGCAGAACGTCGGCCTCCTGCCGCGCGAATAGCGCGCTAGAGGATGCGCCGCCGCCCTTCCTGCGGGATCGTCTCTAGGCCTTCCCACTCGTCCAGACGCGAGCCTTCACCCGACAGGTTGGCCACAACGTCCGGTGTCCGGGGCGTCTGCTCCTTGAACGGGCCGCCTGTGCCTTCATATCCAGGGTAGTGCCAGTACTCGATGGGGAACACGATCGTTTCGTTCTTCGCCGGATCGCGCCAGACATTGAGAGGCTCGCCGCCGTCGCGGACCAGATCCATCTGCTCGTTGAGCATCCGCCGGTACATGATGATGCCGACGTCGGTCACGCCCAGATGCTCCCTCGTGCGGTCCGAGATAGGGCCTTGGATGACCCACGCGGTCTGGTCTTGGCCCGCGACGTAATCTCGCTTGAGCCTGCCGTCGTCATCGTAGAGCGGCCTCTCCTCGTAGGGCACGACCTCGGGGGTCTGCTCGCCTTCGTCCAGGTGGCGGAACTCGAGCCGGAAGTGCAGGGTATGCGTGTCGTCGATCGGCACACGGTACTGGAGGTTGTCCACGACGCGCAGTATGTTCGGGAACAGCACTGGATGGCCTATCTTCCAGTGCTCATCCTCTTCGGTCTCGTCGCCTACGATCCGTCGCTTGATCACGCCGTAGTCGGTGAGCTCGAACCCAATCTTGTGGTGGTCGGCGCCTCGCGATGCGGTGAGTCGGTTCCATTCGTCCCGCTCCGCCTGGGGCTTCTTCTGGTTCATCACCCAGCCGCCCCAATAGCGATGGAGCCACTGAAAGTGCAACGGGTCCAGCGAGTTCTCCTGGCACTGCAGCCAATTGCACGGCAGCACGGCGGACCACGACTGCCGAACGCCGGGCCATACCAGGATGTCGTAGCGCGGCAGGAGCGGCGTCGGGGTGGGGCCTAGGTAGGCGAAGATCAGCCCGCCGAGCTCCTCCACCAGATACGCCTTCAGCTTCACTTTGTCCTTGAAGCGGCTGCCCACCGGCTCCGACGGCTGGTCGATGCAATTGCCGTTCACATCGAATAGCCAGCCGTGGTAGGCACACCGGATCCCTTCGGGCTCGGGCACGCCATACGACAGGTTCGCCTTGCGGTGCGGGCACGAAGGCTCAATCAGCCCCACGTCACCCGCCGCACTCCGGAAGAGAACGAGATCCTCGCCGAGAAGGCGGACCTCCTTCGTTGGGTTCTCCCCGTTCAGCGACACGCTTGCGGCGATGGGGTGCCAATAGCGGCGCATGAGATCGCCCATGGGCGTGCCCGGTCCCACTCTCGTTAGCCTATCGTTCTGCTCCTGGGTCAGCATGTTCCGCCTCCTGGAAATGACGGCTATCAACGTACACGGTTCCCTGGTCGTTGTGAAGCCGAAGCCCGGCACGTACGAACCCCAGACGAAGTGCCCGGGTTGGCGCCCGGACATGCCGATGACCTTGTCGCCCGTGCTCGCACCGTCCGGCACGTCAATCGCGGCTCCGTCGCTGCCGTGCAACTGGCTGCAGTGCCAGGAGAACTCGAGACCCCGTGCACGTCGAATGGCTGCACGCCTACTAGGCGCAGGGGCGAACGTGAGAACGACGTTCGGCGCGCCACCTAAGCACCTGAAGGTCGGCTTCAACCCGTTCGACTGCGGCATCATCTACCGCCGCGCGGTCGAGGGCGCTACGTAGGAGGACCAGGGCTGGGAGGCCAGCCGCGCCTGCCTATTTCCTTACTCACGCGCCCTTCGCGGGGAACACGACAGCGATCCATTTCGAGTGGCGCGTGCCCATCGACGACGAACGCACGCCGAGCGTGATGTGGCTCGTCAACCGCGTGGCGCCGGGCCACGAGCCGCCTCGCCAAGAGCACATCCCCTACTAGTATGCGCCCGTGTACGAGAACGAGGCTGGTTCCGGACCAGCCACGTGGTGAACCAGGACATCCTGGCGTAGGTCGGGCAGGGCGCCGTAATGGGACCGCGCGCGGGAGAAGCTCGGAGAGAGCGACGTGGGCGTGATCCTGATGCGCAGGGTGCTGAAGGAGCAGGCTAAGATCATGGCGGACGGAGGCAACCCCATGTGCGTGTTTCGCGACCCTGAGAACAACCGCGCCGTGAAGTTCGTCGCGCACCGGGTCGTCCGCAAAATCACGGTCGGGCTCCGGCCGAACCACGAGCCCATCCCGTTCCCGTACAGCAAGCCGCTGAAGGCGGTCGAAGCCATCCGGCAGGCGGCGCGTACCTAGTGGAAGAGTTAGAGCGAAGCGGTCGGCGCATCACCCTCGGCATCGGACAGCCCCGGAGCGTTCTCCCAATCCACCGGCGGCTTGCCGAGCGATCCCAGGATCTGGTTGACGAACATCTCGTCGGGCACGGCGCCCACGAACTCGGTGCGGTCGTTGATGACCGTCTTGGGAACGCCGGTCACTTGGTATCGGTTGGCAACCTCGGGGAACTCCTGGCACTCCACCACTTCCGCGGTGACGTAGGGGTTCGCAAGTGCGAACGCGTGGGCCGCACGGGCCACACGAGGGCAGTGCGGTCAGGTAGGTGTAACGAACACGCGCAGGTGCACGGGCTCGTCGATGTACTGCTGCGCGGCCACCATCACGTAGTCCTGCAGCATGGGGGCCTGCTGGGAGATGGACTCGATCCCCGTGAGGATCGTCGGGAACTCGTTACCCACCGGTGCCCCGTAGAAGCGCACTCGGCCTTCGGGGTCGTCGCCGAGCACGATCGCCGGAATCTGCTCAATCCCAATGTTCCTGGCGGCTTCCGCTCCATCGCCGTTCACGTCCAGCGCCTTTGTTTGCGCCTCCGAGAGGCACGTGTTGTACTTCGGGTGGCACGTTTTCTTGGCGCCGCCCGCGCCGGCGCAAGACGCGCACGCACCCCCGCACTCCGGCATCATGCTGAAGACCGTGGCG
>CAZQVD010000143.1:0-5774 GCA_964596665.1 uncultured Dehalococcoidia bacterium | reverse complement strand
CATGAATCGTCTTCTCTGAGCCAAAGTACGTCGCTCCCACCGAGCCATGCCGGGGCCCGCCCCACAGGACCACTTTGCAGGGTATTCCCGCAAGGGCAGTGGATACCACATATAGTAACCATATATATTGGGCAATGGCCACGACGAAAACCACGGTATACCTCGACTCCGCGGACTACCGCCGGATGAAGGCTCTCGCCGCGTCAGAAGGCCGGTCGACCGCGGAGTTGATCCGGGTGGCGGTATCGGAGTATGCAGAAAAGAGAGCACCCCGAATCTTCCCGAGCAGCATAGGCGCCGGGAGGAGCGGAGATGGCTGCCTCGCGGAACGGTCCGAGGACCTTTTGCGCGGCATGGGTGAGAATCTGTGATCGTCGCGGACACCGGGGCGATCGTCGCGCTCGTCGATTCGGATGATTCACATCACGAGGTGCTTCGGCTCTCGTTCGAGGCGCAGCCCGACCAGTGGGTGCTCCCTTGGGCGATCCTGCCAGAGGTGGACTACATCGTCGCCTCCCGGCTGGGTCCCGCGACTGCCCGGGCGTTCCGCGCGGATCTGGCGCAGGGGCTCTTTTATGTCGAGTGGGACGGGGCATCCGACTTGAAGCGCGCCCGCGAGCTCGACGCGCAGTACGCCGACCTTTCACTCGGCTTGGTCGATACGGTTGTCATGGCGATTGCCGAGCGGATCGGCGCGCGAGCAATAGCGACTCTGGACTTAAGCGACTTCGCTCCGGTTGAGTTGGCCGGTGCGCCGGAGCTCTGGCCCCGGGACCTCTGAGGCGCTCAGCCGCAGCGGAATACGTGAGCTGGAACCGCGGCCCCATCTGGGACCGCTCGTTCCCTTCGCAGTGCGAACAGGCGCCTTGCGGTGTCCGGCGGCGGGAGCTCCTACGGAACTTCCAGCTCGAATACGTCGTGCAAGGGGCCGAGCGCCGGTTTGCCGCAGGCTGCGGCGCATGTTCGGTTGTCACCTATTCGGCGCAGGCGCCACTCGACCACGAAGGAGATTCTTTGTCGGATCACGACCCGGTGGGCGGCGTCCAGTACCAGGCGGTCGATGCCGAGTACTTCGAAAAGCGCCTGCTTCGCCGGCACGCTCGGGTCTGGTCGCTCTGGGCGCGCGGCGTGGGCGCGGTGATCTCCGGGGACTTCTTCGGCTGGAACTTCGGGCTCATGGCCGGGGGCTTCGGCGGCCTTCTCGTCGCCACGGTCATCATCACGGTGATGTACATCGGCCTCTGCGACGCGATTTCGGAGATGTCCCCTGCGCTCCCGCACACCGGCGGTGCCTATTCCTTCGGGCGCGCGGCGCTGGGCCCCTGGGGCGGCTTCGTCACGGGGCTCGCAGAGAACATGGAGTACGTGCTGACACCGGCGGTCATCGTCGTGGGGATCGGCGGATATCTCGGCGCGATTTTTGGCACTCCGGACACACTAGCGCCGCTCTGGTGGGCACTCGCGTACACGATGTTCGTGGGGCTCAACGTCTGGGGGGTGGAGATCAGTTTTCGGTTTACTCTCATCATCACGTTCGTCGCTTTGGCGATATTGATCGTCTTCTATATCGGCGCTCTCCAACACTTCTCGTGGGAGCATGCGTTGAACATCGAACCGCAACCTGGCGCCAGTGCGTGGCTTCCGCGCGGGTGGGCCGGTGTGGCGGCGGCGCTCCCTTTCGCCATCTGGTTCTATCTAGCGATCGAAGAACTCCCGCTGGCCGCCGAAGAGTCCCACGACCCTCAGCGTGACATGCCGCGGGGGATCATGCTGGGGCTGCTGACCCTCGTCGTTTGTGCTTTCCTGACGCTCTTCCTGAACGCTGGTATTCCCCCCGGTGCCGCTGAGATCGGGATGTCGGACGAACCGCTACTCTTGGGATTCAGCACGATCTTCGGGCAGGGGATCGGCACGAAGTTCTTGGCCGCGATGGCGGTGGCGGGTCTCGTGGCGAGCTTCCATACGATCATCTATGCCTATGGGCGCAACATCTACTCGCTCTCGCGCGCGGGATATTTCCCCCGGTGGCTCTCCGTCACCTCTCGTACGCAGACCCCTCACGTCGCCCTCGTTGTGGGCGCGCTCATCGGGTATGCCGTCGCGTTGACCATCCACTTCGCTCCCCAGGACAACCCCGTCGGAGCGGTGTTGCTCAACATGGCCGTCTTCGGTGCCGTGATCGCGTATATCATGCAGATGATTTCGTTCGTGCTCATGCGGTGCCGCTTGCCCCACATCGAGCGTCCCTACGTGAGCCGCTTGGGAATCGCTGGCGCCGTCATCGCCGGCGGCATTGCGGCCGTCACGCTGGTCTTTCTCTTCATAAACGCGGACTATCGCGTGGGGGTGTACGGGTGTGCGGTGTGGTTCTTCGCCGGCCTCACCTACTTCGCGGTGTACAGCCGGAAGACGCTGGTCTCCTCACCGGAGGAGGCCTTCGCGGTGCGCGAGATCGCAAAGGCGAGATCCCAAGCGGAAGAGCAGGTGCGAAGAGATGACTGAACACACACCCGAGGAGACACTGCGGGCGGCCATCGAGGATGGCACCGTGGACACGGTGCTGGTATGCCTCCCTGACATGCAGGGTCGCCTCGTGGGCAAGCGGGTCACCGGTGCGTATTTCCGGGACCACGTAGTGGATGGAATGCACGCTTGCGACTACCTACTCACCGTGGACATGGAGATGACGCCGGTTCCGGGGTATCGAGTCGCCTCGTGGGGCCTGGGGTACGGCGACTTCTCCGTGCGGCCAGATCTTGCCACGGCCCGCCTCATCCCTTGGCTTCCGGGCACCGCGCTGGTGCTGGGCGACTGCCTGGACCAGGACGGTCGAGAGTTGCCTCATTCCCCCCGCGCGATCCTCAAACGGCAGATCGCGCGGGCCGAGGCGGCGGGCTACGTCGTCAAGATGGCGACCGAGCTGGAGTTTTACGTATTCGACGAGACCTACGAGAGCGCCGCGGGCAAGAATTATCACGACCTGGAGACCGCGGGTTGGTACATCGAGGACTATCACATCCTGCAGACGAGCAAGGGTGAGCCACTCATCCGCGCCATCCGCAACGGGATGGAGGGGGCCGGCATCCCGGTTGAGTCGTCGAAGGGCGAGTGGGGCCCTGGGCAGCAGGAGATCAACCTGCGATACGCCTCGGCCTTGGAGATGGCGGACCGGCACGCGATCTACAAGAATGGCGCGAAGGAGATCGCGCACCTGCACGGCAAGGCCATCACCTTCATGGCGAAGTGGAACGATGATCTCGCCGGCAACAGTTGCCACCTGCACTCGTCGCTGTGGCATGCGACTTCCAGGGCACCACTCTTTGGTGACGAATCCGATCCGCGCGGGATGTCGGCTCTCTTCCGCTGGTACCTGGCCGGTCAGGTGGAACTGGCTCGCGAGATGACCTACTTCCTGGCTCCGTACATCAATTCTTACAAGCGGTTTCAGGCGGGCTCGTTTGCGCCCACGAAGGCCGTCTGGGGCACGGATAATCGCACGGTGGGGTTCCGCGCCCTGGGACCTGGAAGCGCCACCCGCGTCGAATGCCGAATTCCGGGAGCGGACGCAAACCCCTACCTCGCCATGGCCGCGACCATCGCCGCGGGACTTCACGGCATCGAGCAACGTCTGGAACTCGGCGCCGAGTTCACCGGAGACGCGTATGCGGCGGCGGACGCGCCCGATGTGCCCGCGACGCTTCGAGAGGCCCTGGAAGCGTTGGACGGCTCCCGGATTCTTCGCGAGGCCCTCGGAGATCGTGTCATCGAGCACTACCTGCACGCGGGTCGTTGGGAGCAGTCCGAGCACGACCGTCGCGTGACGGACTGGGATCTCCGGAGAAACTTCGAGCGCGCATGACGATGCCCGGTGAGGGGCTGCTTCGAGCGATTTCGCCCATCGACGGACGGGTCGTGGCGGAGCGGCCGCTCGCGTCTGCCGAAGCTCTCGAGCGAGCCCTGGCGGGGGCTCGTACGGCGCTCTCCGAATGGAGCCGGGTGCCGGTGGATACCCGCGCGGCTCTCCTGACCAGTGCCGTCGACGCCTTTGCGGGCAGGCGGGCGGAGACCGCCGCAGAGATCACGTGGCAGATGGGACGGCCTCTCCACCAGTCGCCGTCGGAGATCGACGGCTTCGAGGAGCGAGCCAGGCACATGATCGCTTTGGCGACAGTGGCGCTGGCGGACCTCGACGTGGGGCCCAAACCGGGGTTCCGGCGATTCATCCGGCGTGAGCCGCTCGGTGTCGTGCTGGTCGTGGCACCGTGGAATTACCCGTATCTGACCGCGGTGAACTCGATCGTGCCCGCGCTCATGGCCGGCAACGTCGTACTGCTCAAGCACTCGGCTCAAACCCCCCTCTGCGCGGAGCGGTTGTCCAAGGCGTTCGCTGCCGCGGGACTACCCGACGGAGTCTTCCAACAGCTGCACATGGGGCACGACCTGGTCGCCAGCGCGGTGGGCGATCGGCGCGTGGACTTCGTTGCCTTCACCGGTTCGGTGGAAGGCGGGCGGGCGATTCAACGTGCCGCCAGTGATCGTTTCGTCGGCACGGGGCTCGAATTGGGCGGTAAGGATCCTGCGTACGTCAGAGCGGACGCGGATGTGGAGCACGCGGCGGCGCTGCTGGCGGACGGCGCGTTCTACAACGCCGGACAGTCGTGCTGCGGTATCGAGCGCATCTACGTGCACTCTGAAGTCTATCCGCGCTTCGTTGACGGCTTTGCGGAGTCGGTGCGGGCGTTGCGACTGGGAGACCCGCGGGATCCCGACACCACGCTGGGCCCCATGGTACGAACCGGCGCTGCCGAATTGGTGCGGCGCCAGGTGACCGACGCGGTCGCTCGAGGTGCGCAGGCGCTGATCGATCCCGCGGGCTTCGAGGCCGATGACCCCGGCACTCCTTATCTCGCACCCCAGGTGCTCATCGACGTCGATCACGGCATGGACTTCATGACCGAGGAGACGTTCGGCCCTGCCGTCGGCGTCATGGAGGTCGCGTCGGACGAGCAGGCGATCCGCCTTATGAACGACAGCCGATACGGACTCACGGCCTGTGTCTGCACCCCTGATGTGGAAGCAGCCATCCGCATCGGCGAGTGCATCGACACGGGCACGTGGTTCATGAACCGTTGCGACTACCTCGACCCGGCGCTGGCGTGGGTGGGCGTGAAGGAGTCGGGCCGGGGATGCGCCCTGTCGGTGCTCTCGTACGACGTGCTCACGCGGCCGAAGTCGTTTCACCTCCGGTTACAGGTGTAACCCCATGAACGTCGACCCGACGACGCTGCAAGGGAATTGGCACTATCCCACCGAGGTGCGCTTCGGCCCCGGCCGCATCGGCGAGCTGGTCGATGCGTGCCGCGAGCTCGGGATGGCGCGGCCGCTACTGGTGACCGACCCCGGTCTCAGCCGCTTGCAGCTGGCCGCCGATGTTCTCTCCGCCAACGAGGCGGGGGGGCTGCCCACGACGGTGTTCTCGGGCATCCGGGCCAATCCCGTGGCCGCCAACATCTCCGACGGGGTGGATTCCTATCGAGCCGGGGCCTGCGACGGGGTGATCGCCTTCGGCGGGGGTAGCGCCTTGGACGCCGGTAAGGCCGTCGCGCTCATGGTGGGGCAGAGCCGGCCCATCCAGGACTTCGAGGATCGCGAGGACTGGTCCGAGCGGGTGCACGCTCCCGGAATGGCGCCCGTGGTTGCCGTGCCCACCACCGCGGGTACCGGCTCCGAAGTCGGCCGCGCCTCGGTCATCGTGGATGCCGCCCACCACGTCA
>CAZQVD010000142.1:0-5811 GCA_964596665.1 uncultured Dehalococcoidia bacterium | reverse complement strand
GCTCGCCTCCCCGAAGTCCTGCGGACGGTCCCTCAGGTCCTTCTGGTGGTAGGCGAACGCCTCGCTCATCATGAGCACCGGGTGGGCCGCGCCGGCATGCTTCAGCATCGGGATGGTTACCTCCTCAACGCTTGCCCCGAGCTCTTCGAGGACACCCAGCGCGGTTTCCACGACGGAGAGCGTATCCCTGCTGATGCCCGTGTGATCGCCGAAGAAGAAGTGCCGTGGCACACCGATCTTGAGTCCCTTGATCCCCTCGGCAATCGAGACCGAGAAATCAGGCACGGCTGCGCTGCTGGTGGTCGGATCTCTCGGGTCGTGCCCGGCGACCGCCTGAAGCATGAGCGCTGCATCCTCGACGTCCCAGGTTAACGGGCCGCAGTGATCCAGCGTCCAAGCGAGTGGGACTACGCCGTGCCGGCTGACCCGGCCATACGTCGGCTTCAGACCCACCACGCCACAGTGCGACGCGGGCCCTCTGATAGAACCTCCCGTGCACGACCCAAGCGCCGCCATGCACAGCCCCGCCGCCACGGCCACGCCGGCGCCGCTGCTCGAGCCACCGGGTATGTGCTCGAGGTTCCATGGGTTGCGCGCCAGCGGGAAGCCGCAGGTTGGGTCGGGGCCGCCGAGCGCGAATTCGTGCATGGCTAGCTTGCCGAGCAAGATGGCGCCGGACGCCTTCAGGCGGGCCGTCGCTGTCGCATCCTCTGTCGGCACCCGGTCCGCCATCACCCTGGAGCCGGCCGTCGTTCGCGCTCCTGCCGTGTCATAGAGATCCTTCAGCGCTATCGGGATGCCATGCAGTGGTCCCTTATAGTTGCCGGTGCCGATCTCCGCCTCCGCAATCCGCGCTTCGGCGAGCGCGCCGTCCGCAAGGACCGTGATATACGCCTGAAGCGCCTCGTCCGTCTGCTCGATTCGGTCTAAGTAGGTTTGGGTCAGCTCGACGGGCGATAGCGTTCGCCTCTCGAGGAGACCGCGGGCCTCATGGATCGTCAGGTGGTGTAGCTCGGTGGCGCTCTGCATCAGCCCGCTGCCCCATCGCCAGGTTCCACAGCAGGCGTGAACGTCATCGCCAGGTCTTCGGCGCCGAGCTCTAGGTCGTGGAGGGCTGAGGTCGATGCCGCGTATTGATCGTAGAGCGGACGAATCGCCTCCATCTGCTCGTCCGTAAGGGTCAATCCGGCTCGCTCCACCAGCACGCGGAAGTCGTCGATCGGGATCGGACCGGGTGCGGCCATAGTTTCCCTCCTCCTCGAACAGCGGACCGCGGTCGCAACATACCGAGGCGCCACTCTCACGATCATGGTACGTGATGCCACACCTGCCGTCGCGTTCTTGCCGCGCAAGGATTCTCGCGAGACGCCCAGGGAAATTGACAGGTTCTAAACCCAGGGATACGGTTCCGCCCGTTCGCTTGGAGTCGTCTTTCACGGAGGAGGGATCGCATGGCTGACAACTTGCGAGGTGCCGCGGCGATCGTCGGGATCGGCGAGTTGAAACCGGAGCGCACCCGCCCAGGCAGAGACGCCATGAGCCTGCTGGCCGAAGCGTCTTATCTGGCCATTCAAGACGCGGGCCTGACCAAAGCGGATATCGACGGGATGATCTTCGACCCGGAGCTCGCCATCGGAAGTGGTGGTGGCTACGTCCCGAAGATGGCCGAGTACATGGGCATCTACCCCACCTGGGCAACCGGGTGTGATGCGCAGGGCGCTGCTGCTGCGGCAATGGCATTGCAGGCAGCGGCCTACGTCGATGCAGGGCTGGCCAACTACGTTCTCTGTGGCATGAGCGCGGCGATCGACCCCGACGTGCCGAGAAGGCCGGCCGCGCCCGCTAGACAAGAGACCGCCACCACGGAGTTTCAGGTTCCCTTCGGTCCTACGGTCGGTGCCAATGGCTGGTACGCGATGATTGCTAAGCGTTACGAGGCTTTGTATGGCGCGACCGTGGAGAAGCGGGCCAAGATCTGTGTGGACCTGCGATACAACGCGAACCACAACCCGATGGCGATCTGGCACGACAAGCCGATCACGATCGAGGACGTCGTCAACTCGCGTATCGTTGCCGACCCGCTGCACCTGCTGGAGTGCGTGATGCCCTGTGCGGGCGGATGCGCGTTCGTCGTAACTCGTGCAGACCTTGTGCAGAACTCGCCGCACAAGCCCGCCTATGTCCTGGGTGGAGGGCTGGGCATCCTGCGCGCCAACCTCACGCACGTGGGGGAGATCACTGAGAGCCCGGTGGGCGGGGCCGCGAAGAAGGCATTCGCCATGTCGGGTTACGGCCCGAAAGACGTCCAGGCGATGGAGATATACGACTCTTTCACCATTACGGTCATGTGCGAGTTGGAGGAGTCGGGGTTCTGCGAGAAGGGGACGGCCGCGGACTGGATCCAGGAGCATGACCTCACGTTCAAAGGGGACATGCCTCTGAATACCCACGGAGGTCAGTTGTCATATGGTCAGGCCTCGACCGCCGGAGGCTGCGCCCAGGTCACGGAAGCGGTGAGACAGATCAGGCGCGACGGGGGCGAGCACCAGGTTCCGGGGCCCACCGATCTGATCTACGTGACCGGGTCCGGAGGCTCGTTTTCCCAGCAGTCCGCCCTGATGCTGGCAAGCGACGCCGCCCTGTAGGAACCGACGACGAACGTGGGCAGAAACCCATGGAGGGGACATGGTCACCGACGGCGAATACAAGAAGCCGCTACCGATGCCGAGTTTCACTAGCCGGCCCTTCTGGGACGCTGCGAAGGACCACCGCCTTACCTTCCAGCGCTGTCGTCTCTGCGGCACGAACGTCTTCTATCCACGCGATGTGTGCCCGGGCCCCGATTGTTTCGGCGTGGGAACCTTGGACTGGGTGGTTTCCTCTGGTAAGGGGAACGTCTACGCCTTTACCGTCTCTTACCAACCGGCCCATCCGGCATTCAAAGAGGACATTCCCTACGTGCTCGCCATCATCGCGCTTGAGGAGGGGTGGCGCATGAACAGCAATATCGTCAACGGCGACCCCGCGGAAATCGCGATCGGGATGCCCGTCGAGGTCGTCTGGGATGACGTCACCCCCGAGTTCACCCTGCCGAAGTTCCAACTCGCGGATCGGACCGCCTAGAGCCAGGAGCAACGCGATGCCAACGACCATCGACGCTGACACCCACGTAGACGAAACCGAAGACACCTGGGAGTACATGCTCGCCAGCGAGCATGAGTACAAGCCCGTCGTCGGTTATCCGTCTAACTCCGACCCTAAGCGACTAACCCAACGCTTCTGGGTGATCGATGGGGAGCGGCAACCGAGGCTGGCTCGCGACGACACGAAGACGGTGACGACGGTCGAGACCCGCGAGCTGCTGGACGTTGGCGCGCGCACGAGAGACATGGACGCAATGGACGTGCAGACCCAAGTGATCTACCCAACGCTGTTCTTGGTCCAGCCCACCACGAAACCCGAGATCGACGTGGCGTTGAAGCGTGCATACAACCGGTGGCTCGGCGACCGCAGCGACAAGTCGGGTGGGCGCCTGCGCTGGGCGTGCATGCCCCCGCTGATGAACATGGAAGAGACGATCAAAGAGATGCGCTGGGCCAAGGACCACGGCGCGGTCGCTGTCTCCAAGAAGGGAAACCAAGAAGCTGGTAAGAGCCTGACCGATGAGTATTTCGACGAGTTCTGGAAAGCGGCCGACGAGCTTGAGATGCCCGTGTGCATCCACATCGGGAGCGGCATCCCCAACACGCGGGAGAACCGAACCGAGTCCGATGCCAGAGGCACCCGGGTCCCGTTCGCCTCGCTGCCAGATGCATTCACCTCCTTGGTGATGAAGAAGATCCCTTACCGGCACCCAAACATCCGCTGGGGATTCATCGAGGCCGCCTCCGGTTGGATGCCCCACGAGCTGTACCAGATCAAGCGCAGGCTCGAGCATCCTGGGTCGCAAAGGCCGACCGCCGCACAGCTAGGCATCGCCGATCTCCCTGATGGGTTCGACCTGCTGCACGACGCGTTGCGAGAGTGGAACGTGTTCGTCACCTGCCTGGTGGACGAGGATCTGCCCTACATACTCAACATGGTGGGTGAGGACAACCTCATCGTCGGATCCGACTACACCCATGCGGACCAATCGCAAGAGCGTGACTTCCAAGCTGCGCTTCGGGCCAGGGCGGAGCGTGGCGAGATAACGCGCTCGGCCGTGGACAAGATGCTCTGCGACAACCCCAAACGGTTGTACGGCCTGTAGGCGATCCGCAGACTCGCCGGTTAGCGAAAGGAGGGGGGCATGGCACGGGTCTTGGACGGGGTCAGAGTGATTGATCTGACGTCGGGTATCGCCGGTCCGGGCAGTGCCATGTACCTGGCGGATCAAGGGGCGGAGGTGGTGCGGATCGAGCCGCCGCCCACTGAGGTTCCCGGCGACCCCCTGGCAGCTGGCGGCACCGGATTCGTCGTGCAGAACCGCAACAAGCGGAGCGTCACGCTGAACCTCGGCAAGCCCGAAGGCAAGGCGGTGTTCCGTAAGCTGGTAGAGCGCTCCGACGTGCTCATCAACAACATGCGGCTTTCCGCGGCGGCCAAACTCGGGGTCGACTACCCGAGCGTCCGCGCGGTGAACCCCCGGTTGATCTACGGGTCGATCACGGCGTATGGGACGCAAGGCCCCTACGCCGGCAAGGCTGGGTACGATCGGCTGACCCAAGGTTTCTCCGGCGCCATGTACCGCAGATGGGAAAACGGCACGCCGGTGAGCACCGGCATCTTCTTGTCCGACCCGTCCATCCCGATGCTCATGGGCTACGGGATAGCGCTCGCGCTTCTGCAACGAGAGAAGACCGGTGAAGGGCAGATGGTGGAGACCTCTCTTCTCCAGGCTGCGATCGCGATGCAGATGACCAATCTGGTCAAGCGCGAAAACTCAGCGGAACCGCTGAGGGACCTCGATGTCCCCGCGTACGGCATCTACCGATGCTCCGACGACACGTTCATCAACGTGACCGCCCTCCTGCCAGGGCAGTTCCGCCGACTGTGCACGCTCCTTGATATCGAGCACGTCGCTGATGATCCTAGAGCCAATGATTTCGCCAAGCTGAAAGAGTTTAAAGAGGACATTTATCCGATCATCGAGGCCATCTTCGAAACCAAGCCCTCGGCCGAATGGCTCACGTTGCTCGATGCCGCCGACGTGCCCGCCGCGCCCGTGCTGGAGCGTGACGAGGTCTTCAACGAGCCGCAGATGGTGGCGAACAACATGTTCGTGCGGCTTGAGCATCCCACGGCCGGACCGGTCCTGTCGTTCGCTCCACCACTAAGGCTCTCCGGGTCCGACCCCGTAATCCACCGCGCGCCACCGCCGCTGGGCGGGCACACCGCTGAGGTACTCGGCGAGTTAGGGTATCGGCCCGAGGATTTTGAAGCACTGCGCTCTCTGGGCGTGGTTTAGCTCGATAGCGGCCCGCGGAGGACAGATTCGATGGCCAATCTTCACTACGACAAACACGGCCACACCGTCGTGATAACAATGGAGGGCGACAACGACCTCAATCTCGGCATGACCACAGGCGCGATGGCCCATCGCTTGGCTGAGTATGCGGACGATGAGGACTTGCGATGCTGCATCGTGACGGGGGCGGGCACGCGGGCTTTCTCGGCGGGAGCCAACCTCAAGAGGGCGGCCGAGAGCGGACGGGTTAGTACCGGGCGGTCGGTCTGGGAGGCACCTGAGCCGACGCTGGTCAACGGGCTGACGACCTCGAAGCCGCTCATCGCTGCGGTCAACGGCCACGCCCTCGGTGCCGGGTGCATGTT
>CAZQVD010000141.1:0-5812 GCA_964596665.1 uncultured Dehalococcoidia bacterium | reverse complement strand
GGGCGCCGAAGGACACCACGAACATGCCCGCGAATATGCTGAAGGCCAACGTGTAGCTGTCGGTCGAGTCGCGGATATACCCAGCGAGGATCGGCCCGGCCGGAGTGGCCGCCATCATCATCGGTGCGGCGAACCCGCGGATCGAGCCGAAGGACCGCCGGCCGTAGTAGTTGGCGAAGAGCATCCTGCTGGTAACGGTCCATGCGCCCAGCGCCAGTCCGTACGTTACCGAGAACAGCACCACCACGGGGAAGCTCCGTGCCGCGATCGCCAGCACCATAGCCACGCACAGCGTCCCGGTTGCCGCCAGCCCCACGTACCGTGTGTGCACGCGCTCCATGGCAAGCCCCCAAGGCAGCGTCGAGAGCGCGGAGACTGCTGCGAAGATCGTGGTCGCCGTTACCGCCATGCCGAAGGAGATGCCCTTGTCTTGGAAGCTCGCGGCGATGTGCAGATTGGTGGCGTTCAGGCTCAGCACGACCGACGCTTGCGCGAAGATCAGCAGCCATAGCGTGGGAGTCCGCTTCGCCTCGGCGAGCGTCCACGTCTCCTCCATCTCATTCGACCGTGCGGCGCGCCCCTCCGCATCGTCCACGCCCACCGTCTCGCCATCGGGAAGCAGCCCGTAGTCTTCGGGACGCCTACGCATGTACAGGCCGCTAGGCACGACGACCAGCAGCATCACCAATATCCCCAGCGCAGCCCACGCCTCGCGCCAGCCCAAGGCCACCATCACCGCGAATATGGGGATCGGTAGGAATGTCTGGCCCAGGCGCTGACCCATGCCCGCAAGTCCGACGATCCGGCCCCGCTTGCGCACCCACCATGCGGCCAGCGAGACCATGACGCCAACCTGGGCGCCAGAGCCGGCGACTCCACGCGCCAGCCCGAAGAGCGCCCAGAAATGCCATGGCTGCTCCATCACCGACAGGCCGAACATGCACAGCCCGATGATGATGCCGGCCACGACGCTTATCCCACGAGCGCCGTGCCGGTCGAGCATGCCGCCGATCGCCCAGGTGAAGATGCCGCTGGACAGCGACCCCGCGACGAACCCAACCGAGATCGCGGTGGCGGACCACCCGAGGTCGTCGCGCATCTGCTGCACGAACAACCCAACGATGGGGCCCTGCGTGGGCACGGTAGCGAAGGAGGAGAGCGACCCAGCGGTGAGGATCGCCCAGCCATAGTAGGCGCGCCGGAACGGCCAGAAGCGGGAGATGCGAGGTTGAACGAGGGAACCTTGGTGCGCCATGAAGCGCTCGGACGATACCACGTTTACCGCTCGCGACAGTCGGTATACTCCGACACGCGAACCAACACGAACCCACGCAGGTGTGACATGACCCAGCTCACCGAGTTCCAACGCTCTGTCCTCGCCACGATCCGCGACTTCGTACGACGCGAGGTGGTCCCCACCGCGAGCCGCTACGACGAGGCAGACGAGTTCCCCGCCGACCTAGTGGAGCGCATGCGTGATCTCGGCCTGTTCGGGGCCATGATCCCGGAAGACTACGGCGGCGGCGGCATGGACGTCGCGACCTATGCGCTCGCCGTCGAGGAGCTTGCCAAGGGCTGGATGAGCCTGGCGGGGTTCATGAACACCCACATGCTGCTCGCCGACATGCTGTTGCGCTTCGGTACGGACGAGCAGAAGCAACGATATTTGCCCGTGATGGCCACCGGGGAGTTGCGTGGAGGGCTCTGCATCACCGAGCCGGATGCGGGGACCGATGTGCAGGCGATCAGCACGCGTGCGGTCCGCGACGGCGAAGAGTATGTGCTGAACGGCGCCAAGACCCTGATCACGAACGGCCGCCACGGCGGGCTCTTCGCCGTGGTGTGCAAGACTGCTCCCGAGGCGGCGCCCGCCTATCGCGGGATCAGCATCCTGTTGGCAGAGAGGAGCCCTGGCTTCAACGTGGTGCGCGATATCCCCAAGCTCGGTTACCGGGGCATCGACACATGCGAGATCACGTTCGACAACCTGCGCGTGCCGGCGGCAAACCTGCTCGGCGGAGTCGAAGGCCAGGGGTTCGGTCACGTGATGGCCGGTCTGGAGCTAGGCCGGATCAACGTCGCCGCCCGCGCCGTCGGAGTCGGGCGCGCAGCCCTCGAGGCGGCGACCCAGTACGCGCAGCAACGGCACAGCTTCGGTAAGCCCATCGCGGAGCACCAGGCGATCCAACTCAAGCTCGCGGACATGGCCACCCAGCTCCAGGCGGCGCATCTGCTGGTCATGCACGCGGCGGCGCTGAAGGACCAGGACGCGCGGGTAGATTTCGAGGCAGGGATGGCGAAGCTGTTCGCGAGTGAGGCCTGCCTTGCGGTCAGCACGGACGCGATGCGCATCCACGGAGGCTATGGCTACACGAAGGATCTGCCGATCGAACGCTATTTCCGGGATGCGCCGCTGATGATCATCGGCGAGGGTACCAATGAGATACAGCGCGTGGTCATCGCGCGCAATCTGGTGAAACGGTTCCCGTCGGGAGACTTCCTGCATGAGGCAGCGCTGTGACCATGCCACTGGCGGAGATCAGGGTTCTCGAGCTCACTTCGGTCCTGGGCGGACCGCTGGCGGCCCGCATCCTGGCTGATCTTGGCGCGGAAGTCATCAAGATCGAGCAGCCGGGCGCCGGGGACGCGTCGCGGCGGCTCGGCCCCTATTTCCTGAACGGCGAAAGTGCGTACTTCCTCGGCTTCAACCGCAACAAGAAGAGCGTGACCCTGAACCTGCGGGCGGAAGACGGATTAGAGGCGTTCTATCGGCTGGTGCGCGTCTCCGACGTGGTGCTGGACAACTTCCGCCCCGCCGTCCTCGACCGCCTGAAGATCGATCACGCCACGCTGCGAGCGATCAACCCTCGCATCATCTGCTCGTCGCTCTCTGGATTCGGGCAGGAGGGCCCCTACCGCGACCGCCCGGCGTTCGATGGTGTTGTTCAGGCCATGAGCGGAGCCATGAGCGTCACCGGAGTGTCCGGAGGCGACCCCATGTACCTGGGGTTCCCCATGGGGGACGTGGGTGGAGGTTGGGGTGCGGCGCTAGGCACGCTTGCCGCGCTCTTCGCGAGGGAGCGCACCGGAGAGAGTCAGCGAGTGGACGTGAGCATGCTTGACATGCTGGTCTCCTTCCAAGCACATCTTGGTCAGATGTATCTGGCGTCGGGAGAGGTTCCGGAGCCCATCGGCTCCGGTCACCCATCCAACATACCGGCCAAAGCGTTCAGAGCGAAGGACGGCACGTGGGTGCAGGTGCATTGCAGCACTGAGCCCTTCTGGTTCAAGCTCGCGGAGCTCGTCTCGGCGTGCGTGCCGGAATTCGAGGCGTTGGCCGGCGACGAGCGATTCAAGACGGCCAGCGGACGCATGGCGCACCGTAGCGAGCTGGAGTCGCTGCTAGCCGACGCCATAGCTACCAGGAGCGCCGACGACTGGGCGGCTCTCTTCATCGACTGGGATGTGCCTGCAGTGCCTATCAACAACATCGCGGAAGCCCTGGCGGACCCCCAGGTGCAAGCACGAAGCATGGTCGTGGAGATCGACCACCCGACCGCCGGGACGTTCAAGACCGCAGGCAATCCCATCAAGCTGGGGCAAGAGGAGAGATTCTCCCCTCCGCCAACGCTGGGTGAGCACACTCGCGAGGTGTTGCGAGAGATCGCGAACTTCGGGAACGACGAGATCGACGCAATGGAGGCCCGGGGCGCGATCTAGCCGGCTTCTCCGCAACCAGCAATCCGTAGATTGTCCGTAGCCTGCACCGTTGCCGTGGAGCCTGCGGGCCTGACGGCTCCACGGCAACGGTGTTTGTAGGCGTTCACGGAGGCCCACATTGCGAATGCCCAGCATGCGGATGCCCACGCCCCGGAGCTTACGGCCGCGCACGTACGCGGTCGGGATGACTCCAAGCAGGTAGGCAGCGAGTATGGCGGCGGCGGTGTGCATCAAATAGGGGCGTCCGGGCCGTCCTCCGGACGGCTGCCTATCTGATGCACATTGAGGCGCGAGGGGTGCTCAGCGGACGGTCGTGTAGCCGCCAGGTACACCCTGCTTGGCGAACACGATCTGCCAAAGATGGATGTTGCGCGCTCTGAAGCCGCCGGCGCATGCGAGGAGGTAGAATTTCCACATACGGTAGAAGCGCTCGTCGTAGCGGTCCTTGAGTGTCCCGTAGTTGTTGTCGAACTTGTCGAACCAAGCGGTCAGGGTCTTGTCGTAGTCGGCACCGAAGTTATGCCAGTCTTCGACAACGAAAAGTCCCTCCACCGCTTCGCCTATCTGCGCGACCGACGGAAGCACGCCATTGACGAATATGTATTTGTCCATCCACGGGTCAATCGCGTCGACCGATCGAGGGCTTCCAATGGTGTGCAGCAGAAACAGGCCGTCGTCCCTAAGCAATCGATCGGCCACGGTGAAGTAGTCGCGGTAGTTCTTGGGTCCAACGTGCTCGAACATGCCCATCGAAACCACGCGATCATAGATGCCAGTGGCTTCACGGTAGTCCCTCAGATGGGCCTTGACCGGCAAGTGGCCGTAGCGTTCCTTGATGTACGACACCTGCTCGTCTGAGACGGTGATACCGGTGCAACGCGCACCGTATTTCTCCGCGGCGAAGCCCATGAACGCGCCCCAGCCACAACCGATGTCGAATACCGTTTGTCCCTCCCTAAGCCCGATCTTGCGGCAGATCAGGTCCAGCTTGGCTTCTTGGGCGTTATCCAGGTTGGTCGCATCGCGCCAGTAGGCGCAGCTGCCAGCGAGGCGCGAATCGAAGGTGGCGGCAAATAGATCGTTACCCAAGTTGTAGTGCTGATCGCCGACCATCCAAACCCGGCTCTTGTTTTGCCGGTTGGTCCACTTGGCTTGGAGCGCGAGCTTAAGCGTCTTGAGGTTGCGAGGCAGTTGGTGCTGGATCCGGGACCGCAGGATGCGGGTCATCGTTTCGTCGAGGGCGGCCGAGTCCCACCAGCCATCCATGTAGGCCTCACCGAAGCCCACAGTCCCCTCAGCGAAGATTCGAGCGTAGAACCGTTCGTCGTGCACCTGCACGTCCCAGGGCTGCGAGCCGTTGATGGAGATGCCAGCCGATACGAGAAGCTGTTCGGCCGTGTCCTGAAACTTGTGCTTCCTCATCTGCGCGCGTGTCCCTCATGAGCAGATTAGAGACGCATTCATGGTAACGAGTTCGTGAGGTGGCTCAAAGCGAATTTTTAACATTTTGGGGGCGAACTAGCACACAGCAGACTAGTCCTAAGTATCAATCTCCGGGAGCCCAGCGCTCATCGACACCGTGAGCCACGCGCCAAAGCCGCAGAAGGCGGTCGGCTTCACGCTGCCCAGCTTGACTGAGCGAAGAAATCCATCACGCCCTTGGCGGCAACGAGGAAGCCGACCAGAAGCAGCACGATACCCACGCTGTACCAGCGCAACCTCTTCCAGGTCGCCTGCTTCCTGTGCACGATGACGCGATCCTGCTGACCCGAGGGAAGCAGCATCATCCCCCCGGCGAGACAGACAGCCAGCCCCGACAGCATGACGGCAAGATCGACCACACGGGCAGCCTGCCATATATGCGCGCCCATGGGAAGGGGCTTGGTTGTTTGGCTGTGCGCCTCCGCTTCGCTGCGGCTCCGGGCTAAAGCGCCGCGGCTCTTGCCGCTCCGGGTTGCAACGCTCAGCCAAGCCATACAGGGCAAGCCCGGAGTTCTTCCATTCAGTCCGGAGCCGTAGCGGGCGCGCGGAGGCGCACAGTCAAACCGTTCCTCGCCATGCTACGGACATCTCTTTGTTGTAACAGAACGTT